>CAZHGH010000189.1:0-1535 GCA_964531205.1 uncultured bacterium | reverse complement strand
TTTTTGCTGCTATCGCGCATGGATGCCGGCCGATTAACGTTGCGACACGAGTCGGTCGATCCGATCGCGGTCGTCGAAGAATCCGTTGCACGGTTGGAAAGCGAGCATCCGGAACGCGAAATTCGCACAGCATATCTCGACCCGATTCCTAGTGTACGCGCCGATGAAGGCCGCGTGGTGCAAGTGCTCACCAACCTGCTTTCCAACGCAGCAAAGTACTCGCCCGAGCACACGATCGTCGTCGTCGAAATCAAAGCGGTAGACCGTGGGGTCTGGTTTGGCGTAAAAAACGAGGGCCCGGGCATCCCCGAGCACGAGCGCAGCAAACTCTTTACGCGCTTCGGCCGGCTGGCGGGATCAGACGACAGCTCGATTGGCCTCGGGCTCTTCATTAGTGCCCAGCTCGTGCAGATGATGGGCGGCCAGATCGGCTGCGATAGCGTGCCGCAGCGCGTGACGACCTTCTGGTTCACCCTGCCCTCCGCCTGAAGCGGTGGCGCTTTAGGGCCCATATATGGTAGAAATGCCAGCGTGAAGACTCGTCCCGATATCCGCAACGTCGCCATCATCGCCCACGTCGACCACGGCAAGACCACGCTTGTCGATGCCATGCTCAAGCAGAGCGGCATCTTCCGCGAAGGTCAGCAAGTCGAAACGCGCGTGATGGACTCCAACCCGCTCGAACGCGAGCGCGGCATCACCATTCTCGCGAAGAACACCGCGATTCGGCACGGCGACGTCAAGTTCAACATCGTCGACACGCCGGGCCACGCCGACTTCGGCGGCGAGGTCGAGCGCGTACTGCAGATGGTGCAGGGCGTGCTGCTGCTCGTCGATGCGGCGGAAGGCGTCATGCCGCAAACGCGCTTCGTGCTTCGCAAAGCGCTCGAGCTCGACCTCAAAGCGATCGTCGTCGTCAACAAAATCGATCGCAAAGATGCGCGTCCGACGGAAGTCGTCAACGAAGTCTTCGATCTCTTCATCGAACTCGGCGCGAACGACGAGCAAGCCGATTTCCCCGTCGTCTTCACGAACGGTAAACTCGGTATTGCGAAGCGCACGCTCGAGGATTCCAGCGACAATCTCGAGCCGCTGTTCGAGACGATCGTCAAACAAATTCCGGAAGCGCCCGCGGAAGAGGGCGGTTTCCAAATGCTCGTCTCCGCGATCGATCACAACAAGTACGTCGGACGCATCGGCATCGGCCGTGTGTTCCGCGGCAGCTCGCGCATCAACGCGCCGATCGCAAAAGTGGCGCGCGACGGCAGCGTCGAGACCGGATTGCGCCTAACGAAACTGCTCACTTTCCAAGGTTTGGAACGTGTGGAAGTCGAGGAAGCGTCGGCAGGCGACATTGTCTGCGTCAGCGGCATTGAAGGCTTGAACATCGGCGATACGATTGCCGATTTGAGCGCTCCCGAAGGCGTGCACGCGGTTGCCGTCGACGAGCCCACCGTTTCGATGTTTTTCAGCGTCAATAACTCTCCGTTCGCAGGCAAAGACGGCAAGTATTTAACGTCGCGCCAGATTCGCGG
>CAZHGH010000188.1:0-1556 GCA_964531205.1 uncultured bacterium | reverse complement strand
CTGGAGATGATTCACTTCAGAAATTTGATCGATCGTGTCTTGCACGTCACCGCCGCGGCCCGTGTGTTTCGCTGCGATGGCCCACAGCGTGTCGCCGGAGCGAACAACTACGGTTGCGTAGTGTTGCGGCGTTGCTGCGTATAGATGCATGCTCGAGAGCGCCGGTACCGTTACCATCAAGCTGAGCGCTGCCAGCGTGATGATCGGCATGAGAGTGAATCGTCTGCGCTTGCCCACCGTAATCTCCTTACTATATCTTGGGCCGAACGTGCGTTTGCCCAACAACTGCACCCATATTTTGTGCCAAACGCCTGTTCGTCCCCTAGATTTTACCACGGCCCAAGCGAGCGCTGTCAATAGGTTCTCGAACATATGTTTGCCTTACGGGCGGCTTTATGATAGTGTTGTAACCGGCTCGCATGCCATACGGGTGGCCTTCGACAGGCTCAGGCTGACAAATTTGGGGAGGGATGATGGAGCAGACTACGGATCGCCAAAAGCGCATTCTTGAAGTGATTCGCGAATTTACGGCCGAGCGGGGCTATCCGCCCTCCGTCCGGGAGATCGGCGAGCGCGTTGGACTCTCGTCCTCTTCCACCATTCACGCGCATTTGAAGACGCTCGAGCGCCGCGGCCTTATCAGCCGCGACCCGACGAAGCCGCGCGCGCTCCGCAGTGAGGTTGCGCCGCATGGCGCGCCGGTGCCCGAGAGCATCGTGATGCCCGTCATCGGTAAGGTCGCCGCAGGCGTGCCCATCACGGCGCAAGAGAACGTTGAAGGCGAGTTCGTTTTGCCGGCATCCTTCACGCGCGCTTCAGACGGCTTCATGCTTCGCGTTCAGGGCGACTCAATGATCGATGCCGCCATTCTCGACGGCGACCTCATCGTCGTACGGCCCCAGCGCACCGCAAGTAACGGAGAAATCGTCGTAGCGATGTTAGAGGGCGAAGCTACGGTAAAACGGTTCTATAAAGAAGACGGGCGGATCCGGCTGCAGCCGGAGAATCCCGCAATGGAGCCAATTTACTCGAACGATGTCACTATTCTCGGCCGCGTGGAGGCCGTCGTCCGCAAACTCTAGCCGAATTTGGGTCGAGCGGCAATTTCTGCCGCTCTTACGCGCAATCGCCGATGCGCCCGCGCTTGTCGCGGTGCGCGAAGCGCTTCCGTGGAGCGTGGTCGGGCTCGTCGCCGGACTCGTCACGATCATGGCGCTTCTGCCGCTTGGAAAGCCGTTTTTTGCGAGCCTGATGCCGCGCATCGCGCAGTCGGAGCTGCCGGCGTTCGGCGTAATGGCGCTCTCGCTCGCGGTAATTCTCGCGTACCGGTTAGCGCTGAATCTCAAATTGTCGCGAACGATCGTACTGGGCGGTACGGTGCTCGCGTTTACGCTGGCGTTGCCGCGTCCGTTCACCCTTGCGGAGCCGTTGGCATACCTGAGCCGCGTCGGTCAAAGCGGATTATTCGTTGCGATCATTGCGTCGGTTGCAGTTGGGTTTGCATGCGCGCGCGCACGCCGCTACATCCGGTTTGGGCTGCTTGCGGATGTTGTCGG
>CAZHGH010000187.1:0-1669 GCA_964531205.1 uncultured bacterium | reverse complement strand
GTTGGAGTCGGCGACGGTGTTGGTGTCGGGAAGATGCAATTCGAGCCGAAGCAGATCGCTGTTAGGCTATGCAACTCGATGGCGTTCGCAGCTTGTCCAGTTGCGCCGCTGTAAAAGTCCCAGAAACCGACGCCCTGCACGGTGATGGGGCTATTCGGCTTCACGATCGAACCGGTCGAAAGCGTAGGATATTGCGTATCCAGCTGGCTACGCACTTGCTTCATTTGCGGCAATAGCACGCTGCTGGGTACGCAGGTTGGGGCGGGGTTCGGCGCCTCGCCGATCATCATGTGCGAGCCGTCGTAGAGAACTAAGTGATAATCCTCGTCGTGCTCTTTGTATGCCTCAAGGAGCGTGACGTTCGTGAGCTTATAAACAGTCGTTTCCGTGCCGCTGATACGCGGTGTCGTTGAAGTGAGTCCCGACGGTGCGGGTGTTGCAATAAGCGACGCGATCGTCGTAGGCTGAGCCGGACTTTGTACGATAGATGATGCGGCACTATCATTAGCAACTTTTACGGGCCAACGAAATCCCGAGCACGGCGGTTCGGTCGGCGTCGGCGTCGGCGACGGTGAAGGTGTCCCGGTACCGGGCGTCGGCGGTGTGCCTGATGCAGTAAAGGATGAAAGCGTTGCCGTTCCCGCGTCATACGAGAACGATTGCGATGTTGAAGCCGAATTTGACACGAACAGCTTCACGCCCAATCGATCCGTGCTGCTTGCGGTCTGCGCCGCTCCGCTTACCGTAAAGGTGAGGACGCCGGTAGACGCGAGAGACTGCGAGAGGCTCTTTAAGTCGCCCACCGTCGCCAAACCGCTTGTACTCGGACCCGCGTTCGAATCCAAACGCAACAACTTCACCTCGGTGATGCTGATATTCGGATTAGCCCGCGTGATGTTGATCTTGACGGTGTAGTTCTGAGAGGGCCATAGTGTCTGGCCCGGCTGCCCGCTGCCCGTAACCCAGCCGAAGTTCGCGGATACTTCGTGCGCCGCTTCCGTTATCGTCTCGTTGGTGCGGGTTCCGGAAGCAACGGGGTCCATTTCCACCGCGATATTTCCGGACTCATTAAACGTGTAGAACGATGTGCTCGGCGCTGCAATCGAGCTCGGAGCATAGGTAAAGTTCGAAGTTGCAGCGGCTGTGGCGACGGATGCTACGGCCGGAGCTGTTCGTACGACGCTTGCGGTTCGGGTGGGCGCAATGGAATTGCCGGCACTACAGTTCAATCCGAAACAAATCGAGAGCAGCGGGTGCAGTTCTATGCCGTTGCGCGCTTCACCGACGTTCGCAACAGACGTGAGGATGTAATCGAAAAATCCGACTCCGGTTACCGTTACCGGAACGTTGGGCGAGATACCGGCGGGCGTAACGGTGAAACGCGCGGCGATCGCCTTCCGCACGGAGCTGGTTTGATCGAACCATGGCCGGCCCAAGCAAAGCGGATCCGGGCTTTCCGCGATCATCGTGTTGCCCGCCGCATCCTTGAGAACTAAAACAACGTCACCATCCGGCGAACTGCGGACGCTGGAGAGCAAAACATTTTTGAGACGGTAAACCGTTGTTTCCACGGGCGCGATGCGCACGTCGTAAGGCAACCGCGCCGGCGCGCGAAGCGCCGTGAGATCTGCGACGGTGGTATCCTGTGGCGCCGGCACGATTTGCGCCG
>CAZHGH010000186.1:0-1684 GCA_964531205.1 uncultured bacterium | reverse complement strand
GGGACGCCGGCCTCGACCGTGTTGGTCTTTGAAAAAACGCCCGAAGGCGTGCGTCACATGTATACCGCGCACGCCGAAATGATCAAGGACGCGGAGTACCGCGGCGTCGACCAGCTCTGTCCTACATGGCACGTGTTCGATCTGTTGCCGGGCGGTCGCGGCGACTGGTTAGCGTCAAACGATTACGTGTAGCGCCGGGCAGAAAGAAAAACGCAATTGCGGCGGAGACTAACGAGAGCACGGCGCACAGCAGCATAGCGTTTCGAAAGCCTGCGTGCGCGTACGCGTTACGCAAAATACTCTGCACGTGTGCCCGCTGCGCTGGCGGAACGCCGCGCTGCGGAAGCTCCGCGGTGAGCAACGAGTCGGAGACAATGGTGCGCTGCAGTGATTGCGGCAGCATTGCGCCCCCGGCGCGTGCGAACGCGGAATGCGTCGAGGTTACGACGATGATGCCGAGCACCGCAATCGCCAAAAGCCCGGCGACTCTCGATATCGCGTTGTTGATGCCGGACGCGCTTCCGGCATGCTCGCTCGGAGCTGAGTTCATCACGGTAGTCGTCAGCGGCGCGACAAACGTCGCCGCACCGATTCCGAGTACCATCACCGCAGGGAAGAACGTGCTCCAATAGCTGCCGCCGACACCGGTGAACGCGAAGAGGACAAAACCGACTGCGGCGATCGTCGCGCCGATTGTAAGCGGAAGGCGCGCGCCGACGCGGGTCACCAGTCCGCCCGACCAGCGCGATGCAAAAAACACAACCAGAATCATCGGTACTAGCGCCGCGCCGGCCGCCGTCGGCGTGTAACCTTGGACGTTTATCAGATTGAACGGAATGAAAAAGAAGCTCGCGCCCAAACCTGCGTAGAGCAGAAGCGTGTAGACGTTCGCGACGGTGAAATCGCGCGATTTAAAAATTCCAAGCGGAATCATCGGCGCGCGGCTGGTGCGCTCGACGTACACGAAGAGAAGAAGTAAAAGTGCACCGGCCGCGATCGAGCCAAGACCCACGGGATCGAACCGCGGCGTTTGCAACCGGATGAATCCGTACGTGAGCACACCCAGTCCCGCAGTCGCGATTGCAGCGCCGCGCCAATCGACCGGTTCGTTATCGCTTTCATCGCGGCTCTCTTGAATGAACCGGCGCGTTACCACAAAAATTACCAGCGCAATCGGCAGATTGATCACAAACACGAGGCGCCACGAAAGCGCCTGCACGAACCACCCGCCGAGTAATGGACCAATAGCCATCGTAATTGCGGAAAAGCCGGACCACATGCCGATCGCCTGACCGCGGTGTTCTTCATCGAATGCCGCCGTAATGAGCGCGAGGCTCTCTGGAATGAGCAGCGCTCCGCCGACGCCTTGTACGCAACGTGCGACAACGAGCTCCCCGATGTTTTGCGAGATCGCACACCAGGCCGATGCTAACGCAAAGATCAATGCGCCGAGCAAAAACATGCGGCGGCGTCCAAAGCGATCTCCCAGCGATCCGCCGACGAGAATGAGCGCGGAGAGAAAGAGTGAGTAGCCTTCGATGACCCACTGCAGCGTGCTGGAGTCGGCGCGCAAATCACGCTGTAATATCGGGAGCGCCACATTGACGGCGGTGCCGTCGATGCCCGGCATTGCGGATGCTAAGATTGCTGCGACGAGAACCCAAGTGCCGGTAGAAACGCTTTT
>CAZHGH010000185.1:0-1763 GCA_964531205.1 uncultured bacterium | reverse complement strand
ACAAAACGGATGCCCTCGGCTTGCATCTTGGGATACATCGCGCGGATCGCTTCGAGCGTACTCGGCTTCGGATGCCCGATCGCAATCGCCGAGCCGTCCCGCTTCGCTATCGCAACGGTACGTTCGAGCATCGTTTCGGTGTACGCTACGTCGGCTTGATTGTCGAGAAAAACGTCGCGCGAGGCGGTTGGAATGCCGGCGCCTTGCGCCGTTGCTGCTCCGACACTCTTCGAGTTCGTGCGCGAATCCACGAAGAAGAGATCGTGCTGTTTTAAAACGGCAACGACGTCTTTCATCACGCGGTCGTCGGCACTCGCTGCGCTGCCTTCGTGATTGTTCACGCCTTTTGCAAGCGGCACTTGCGCGACGTCATCCTCGGTTTGTTTCGTGATCGCGTCATCGGTCATGTTCGTTTTGATCTCGCCCGGCCCGGGATATGCGTGCGAGAGCGGCTCCATGGGCAAGTGCAGCATGATGCCCTTGCCTGCGTCCGCCGCTTCCTGCGCGATCTGTGCCGTATAGGTTACATGCGGCAGGACGGAAAGTGTGATTGGGATCGGCAGAGCGATGAGCGCGCGTTCGGTACTCAGCCACTGTCCGCAGTCGTCGATGATGAGCGCAACTTGCGGGCCATTTTCGTTTGCCGGCGTGGTGCCCGCAGCTGGCGCTTGAGTAACTGCAGGTGCCGCCGATGGCGATGCAACCGCTTGTGGTGAGGGCGCGATGGTGGTTTGCTCCGCCGGCGCCTCCGTCGCCGCTTCGACCGGACTCGGTGAGGCGGTTACCTCAGCAACGCTGACAGGCGGCGCGCCATGATGCCGTACGGTGTGACGTTGCGAGTGAGGAACGATCGCCCAAACGACCGCGCCGAGCAGTACGGCAATCAGAAAAAGCGACACCGGATTTACGCGGCGCGTGCGTTTACGTCTGCGACCCATGACTCATAAACGTTGTGCAATGCGGGTAACTTCGCCTTCGTGCGAGATCTTTACGAAGTGCTTGCCGTTGGCGGCGGACCGGCAGGTCTAAGCGCGGCGCTCGTCCTTGGACGCGCATGCCGCAGCGTCATCGTGTGCGACGACGGTCGTCAACGCAATGCGGTTGCGGAGCACGTGCACGGGTTCCTGAGCCGCGACGGAACGCCGCCGGACGAGCTGCTGACGATCGCGCGCAACGAACTCGAACAATACCGGAGCGTCGAGTACGTCAACGCGCACGTCGATTCAATCGTGGCCACCGGCGACGTGTTTTCTGCGGTCGCATCCAACGGCAAAACGTATGCCGCGCGCCGTGTGTTGCTGGCGACAGGCGCATTCGATGCGTTGCCCAACATCGAGGGGCTGCGCGATGCGTGGGGTCGCAGCGCGTTCGTCTGCCCATATTGCGACGGATGGGAAGTGCGCGATAAATGCATTGCGGCAATCGGGCCCGGGCGCCGCGCGGTGGAACTCGCGCAAGAGTTGCATCAGTGGAGCGGCGATCTGCGCGTGTGCCTGCAAGGGAAAGAGGACCTGCAGCAAGACGATCGCCGATGGCTCGAAGCTACCGATACAGGCGTCTTCATCTCACCGGTGCGTCGCATTCACGAAGAGGCCGGCAACGTGCACTTCATTCAATTTGCCGACGGAACGCAGGAACGGTGTGAAGCGGTGTTTCTTTGCGCGCCGCTGCATCCACGCTATCCGCTCGTAGAAATGCTAGGCTGCCGCGTTCGCGAGGATGCTCGTATCGAAATCGATAGTTTCGGCCGTACGAGCGTTCCG
>CAZHGH010000184.1:0-1810 GCA_964531205.1 uncultured bacterium | reverse complement strand
GTAAATTTTTCGGTTGCCCCTCAAGCGAGCATAAAAGCCTGTGAGTAACTTCCGATACTACAGGTTAGTAGTCCATGCAATCCTAGAGCCGGATTGCTTGGGCATTTCCCGTCAGGCATGGACGCTCGACGGCAAGGCCATGGTCGGCCACGTAGGGGTTAGGTGACATTTTGGATCGCATCACGATGACGTGGAACGATCTTGCCGGCCGGCTTCGAGCGTTGTGGGACGGACCAAACCGTTCGCTCGCCGTCGGTATTGGGGGCGTGGTAGCCGTAGCGCTACTCACGCTCGTTGCGTTTTATGCGCTGCATCGCCCCGCGTACGAAGTGCTGTTTTCGAACCTTTCCGCTACGGACGCCGCCGCGGTAACCCAGCATCTGAAGGACGACAAGGTTCCCTATCAACTCTCTGCGGACGGCAAAACGATTTACGTGCCGTCGCAGAATCTCTCCGATGAGCGCGTCGCGATCGCCGGCTCCAACGTTTTAAAAGGAAGCTCGACAGGTTACGAGCTCTTCGACCGCACGAACTTCGGCATGACCGAATTCGAGCAGCGGATCGATAAAACGCGCGCCATCGAGGGCGAGCTGGAACGGACGATCGAAGGGCTCGACCCGGTGCAGGCTGCGCGCGTGCACGTCGCGGTTCCGGATCAAACGTTGTACAGCACCGATCAATCGGCCACGACGGCCTCGGTTGCGCTCACGCTCAAACCCGGCATGGAACTCTCGCCGCAGCAAGTCGAAGGCATCACCATGCTGGTCGCGCGCGGCGTCGACGGGCTCAAGCCCGAAGGCGTTACGATCGTCAATCAAGATGGACAAGTGCTCTTGCCGTCGCAGAGCGCGACTGCGAACAATCCCGATCCGCTCAATCTGACGCAATCCCAACTTGCTGCCAAACAGCGCTATGAAGCCGCGGTTCAATCGAGCATTCAATCGATGCTCGATCAAACGCTCGGCCCGCGCCGCGCCGTCGCACGCGTTTCGACGAAGATGAACTTCGATGCCAATACGTCTGAGACAAAGACGTACGCGCCGAGCGGCACGGTATTGTCGACGCAAAACAAGCGCGAAACCTACAATGGAACGGGCGCGCGTCCGGCAGCCGCCGGCGTTCCCGGAACGACCACAAATATTCCGACGTATCAGGGCCAGCAACAAGGCGGCAACAGCCGCTATAACAAGTCGGAAACGACTACCAATTACGATATCTCGGAATCGAACGTCAAACACATCGATGCTCCGGGCAAAGTGCTTCAGACGAGCGTTGCCGTTGTCTTAAATACGGCGACCATAACGCCGGTCGCGGGCGCGACGCCCTTGAAAACGCCGCAGCAGCCGTATCAAATTACGCCTGCCATGCGCGCACAAGTGCAGAATCTCGTGGTTGCGGCGGCCGGTTTGAATTTGAACAACGGCGATCAAGTGTCGGTTGAGGGTATTCCGTTCAATCCGGCCGTTTCGGGTCCGGCTACGATTATCGCGGGACAGGCGCCGGGTGCGGTTCTCGGCGTTCCGCTCTGGGCGCTCGTGTTAGTGTTGGGCGCAGGTGCAGCAGTTGCGGGCGTGTTCTTCCTGGGCACTCGTGCTCGCCGGCGCACGTTCAAGCCGACGATGGAATTGCCGTCGTTCGATTCGACGCTCGCCGAAGAGCTGCCGCCTTTTGAAGAACATCCGATGCTCGACGGCGCGCCGGGTATCGCCGCGCCGATTCGCTCCGCTGCGGATCTGACGCGCGAGCAAATGATCGAATACGTCACGACCGTCGCTCAAGAGAACCCGGACAGCATCGCCAAACTCGTGAA
>CAZHGH010000183.1:0-1909 GCA_964531205.1 uncultured bacterium | reverse complement strand
TTTCGTTTTTCAGGAACGGACAAAAGGCGCATACTCTGAGGGTGGATGCCACGCGTTCGGCGCGCACGGCGCGTCGCCTTATCCTCACGCTTTGCTGGCTGAGTGCAGCCGTAGTTCTGTACGCGTCTTTTACGTTGCGCGTTTCGCCGCGTCAAGGCGCGCTGGGATGGGTCGTCGATAACGTACAGACCTCGCCGATTCTCGTGATACGCCAGGTTATTCCAAAATATCCGTTTGCGAACGCGGGCATAATCGCAGGCGATTATCTCGATTTCCGCGATTACACACCGCAGCAACGAGCTCCACTCCTTGTCGCCGTCTTTGCCGGCACACGATATGCGTTGATCGTGCATCGCGGCGCCCGAGTCCGCCGCGTTACGGTAACCTCTGTTCCGGCGCCGCAGAATGTTTCGTGGGATACCTGGCTTGCAACAGCGGGAGCCCTATGGACGCTACTTTTCGCGGGCATCATTGGATCGCGACGCAGCGACGCACGGGAGGCGCGAACAGTCTCACTCGTACTCATCGCAATTGTGGGATCCGTTTGGATCTCACAAACCATCACCGGCTGGCCAATACTGACTTATAGTTGCGACTATGTGCTTGGCGGGACAATCATAGCCGCTCTTTCAGTAGCGTTGTTTGCATTCATGGCCACGCAGTTCGCGGGTGCGATCCCTAAAACGCTTCGCATCCTGTTGTATTTATCATACGCATCGATAGGCGTCTCAGCGCTGATTTCGCTGGCATCGGCACTCGGCAACTTGACGATGTGGCCGTATCCATATGGCTGGCTCGCCTCTGGATCCATAGTAAACAACGTGCTGACGGTCTTGGTACCGCTATTGGCAATCGTCGCTTGCGGTGCCGGCGGTATCCTCGCCACACGTGGTTCGCAACGTCAGCGTGCAGCGTGGATCCTGTTACCGCTCGGTGCGTATCTTCTTCTGCTTGCAGTGTACGGGACGGTATCCCAGTACCTATCGGCGTGGTCTTGGGAACTAAGTACCGCTCGACTCCTCTTAAACATTGCCCAAATCTGCTTGCCGGTAGTGTTGACGTATGCGCTGTTGTCGAGAAGGATCATCGACACAAGTTACGTTCTCAATTCGGCTGCCGTCTTCACGGCCGTTTCCGTTGTGGTTGTTGCAGTTTTTATTCTTGTCGAGTGGCTTATCGGCATGTGGTTCAGCGGCATTAGCCGCACCACGAGTCTTGTATTGAACGCGACGGTTGCGTTAATTCTTGGAGTGTCGCTGCGCTTTATTCACCGGCGTGTCGACCGTGCCGTAGACATCATGCTGTTTCGCGAACGTTATGAGGCTGTCAGGGGACTCCTACGGTTCGCCGAAGAGGCGCCTTTTATCAACGACCGCAACCTTCTGCTGCAGCGAACCGCAGCAGAAGTGGGTAGCCGAACCAATGCTGGCGGCGTAGGAGTGCTGTTGCATCGAAGCCACAAATGCGTGTTCGTAGCCGGCGACTACAGCGGTGCGATCCATGAAGATGATGGAGCGATGGTCGCGATGCGCGCGCGGCACGCGCCGGTGCATCTGCACGAAGTTCGAACGGCGCTGCCCGGAGAATGCGCCTTTCCGATGGTCGCACGCGGCGAAGTCATCGGCGCTCTAATCTGCGGGCCGAAACTGCATGGGCTGGCATTCGCGCCGGACGAATTTGACGCGCTGGCCTCGCTTGCCAAGGGCGTGGGCGTGGCACTCAACGCTATGCCAGCGGCCGATCGCGACATTTCGGAGCGGATCCTCGAAAAACTCAGCGCCATCCACGCAACACTCCTCGAGGTCATGCCGTCCCTGAAGTAAGGGCTCACTATTCTGTCACACTGGCGGCACAAAAACAAAGAGAACTGAGGGGAGGATCAGTTCTCTTTCGTTGCGTGTCTCTGTAT
>CAZHGH010000182.1:0-1931 GCA_964531205.1 uncultured bacterium | reverse complement strand
TTGAAACCGCCGTGCGTCAAATTCCGTTTAAGTAATGAACCATGTTTACCAAGATCATTCAGAGCACCGCGCTCATAATCGCAACGGCATTCGCCGCAGCCCCGCTCGTGTCACAAGCGGCTACGGCGCAAGCCGTTGCACCGGTGCACGCGACGTACGAAACTACCTTAGAGCCTGTTTTCGGCCCGCCTTCCCCGTGGACGGGCACGCTGCAACTCACGTTCAACGCGAACAACATCATTCAAGGCTACTACCATCCCGCCGACAACATCAGCGCGTTCATTCCCGTGACGGGTGGACGCGATGGCGACAACGTGTGGATGGACATCGGCCGCAGCGGCCGTCTGCACGTGACGGGCGTTCTCGCGAACGGCGTCATCACCGGAGGCGCTGTCGATTTGTCGACGCAACAACAGTTTAAATTCAGCGCTAAACTCGCGCGCTAAAACCGGCGGGCACGAGGAATTATGGCGGCGCTAATGCGCCGCCATAATTTTTTGCAACATATCCGGCTTGCCCGGAATTCGCACGAGGTGCGGGTACCGCAGGCCACCGTGATAATCGACCGTATAGGTTCCAACTGCCCCGTTGTTGTTTGCGATGAACGTGATCGCGTCCGAGGAATGCTGCGCAGACTTCACCGCGAATTGCAGCGCATCGGCATCCCACTCTTGGCCGTCCACGGCAATCAGTTTCAGGCCCGGTGAGAGTCCGGCTTTCCACGCCGGCGAATTCTCACGAACATCTTGCACCTCACCGTTGCGGCGAATGTTCATGCCGAGCGAGTACCAATACGTGTGCGTATGGCGCACGGCATCCGTTGCTTCGATGAACTTGTTCGGTTTGTCGTTGTAGACGAGCCGCCAGCCTGCGCGTGCTAGATCGTCGCTTGGCGGATGCGGCGAGACTTCGTACACGTATTGCTCAAAGAACCCGTGCCAGTCGTACGGGGCGATTGTCCCGAGCAGCTGCTCCACGTCTGCGCGCGTGTACGTCTTGGTGATCGGTCCCGTTTCCACGGGTTCGGTAAACGCATGTACGAACGTATCGAGCGATTTGGCGCCGCCGGTTTTCTCACGAATGATCGTGTCGGCGTCGAGCCAAATAAGCTCGCCTTCCGTGTAAAAGTCGCTCGCCGTGCGCCGCAGCGATGAATACGGGCCTCCGGCTTCGTACAGATACGGCGCCGCCGTCGTCGTATCGATGAGCGGTTCGGTGCCGCGTCCGGGCTCGGTATCCATGCGCGCCCAGATACTTGCAAGATATTCCGGATAGTCTTTCGGATTGCGTATGCCGGCGCGGAATGAGAGCAAGTCGCCCAAATATTGATTCATGCCTTCGTACACCCACAGCAGATCCGTGCGCTGCGGAATCTGGAAGTTGAGCGTCGTGAGATCCCACGGGCGGCGATACTTCCCGTTCCACGAGTGGGAAAGCTCGTGCGTCACCAAATCCCCGCCTCGCAGCTGCGCCTGCGGATTCGTCAGGAAGTCATCCGGCGCGCGATCGTCGCTGCTTTGGTGATGTTCGATGCCCTGAAAGCCGATCGGATCGCTTAGCACAAGCAGTGAGTGATACCACGTCCAGTGCCGGGAACCGTACAACGCAAACGCTTGCGCCGGCATGCGTTTGTACGCGTTCATTACGGTGGGTGAAATATCGAGGTCCTGCGGTTTGTCCGCAAAGATATCGAGCCACTGCGTCGCACTGCCGTTCTTCCATAGCAGAATGTGCTTGGAGTACCGGCCCATATCGAGCGGCGAGTCGACGAGCATGTTGAGCGGCGTCACGTCGAAGTCGACGCGGTCGCCGGTTTGACGCGCGCCGTAGAGCGCCGTGGCATAGCTCCAGCCGTGCGGCAGCAGGATGCTCGGCTTGACGTAATAGTCGTGCGAGTTGATAGCAGCCTGGTAAAACAAGTCGCGATTCCA
>CAZHGH010000181.1:0-2031 GCA_964531205.1 uncultured bacterium | reverse complement strand
CGGACGACGAACGCGGTTCTCATTATTCACGGCACCGGCGGATCCGCGCAGCAATTCATAAGCGATCGCTTTGCGGGCGTGCTATTCAAGCCCGGCGGCATCCTGGACGCTAGCAACTACTTCATCATTCTTCCGGATGAAATCGGCCACGGCGAATCCAGCAAACCCAGCGACGGATTGCGTGCGAAGTTTCCACACTACGGTTATCACGACATGGTGCGCGCAACGCACGACATGTTGGTGAATAGTCTCCACGTGAATCATTTGCGTCTCGTGATGGGCACGTCAATGGGCGGGATGCAAACGTGGATGTGGGGCGAGATGTATCCGACAATGATGGACGCGCTTATGCCGCTAGCGAGTTTGCCGGTGCAAATATCCGGACGCAATCGGATCTGGCGCGATATGGTTGCGGACCTTATTACGAGTTCGCCCGATTACGACGGCGGTAATTACACGCATGAGCCGTACGGGCTGAAAGGCGCCGCGTATTTACTGTGGGTCTTCGGCAGTGCGCCACTGTACGATCAAAGCATTATGCCGACGCGCACGGCAGCGGACGCCTATTACCACAATCGCGTACAGAATTTTGCGCAACACTACGATGCGAACGATACGCTCTATCAAATCACCGCTTCGAGTGATTACGACCCCGAGTTGCTGCTCGGCACAATTCAAGCGCCGCTGCTTGCGATCAACTCAGCCGACGACCAAATCAATCCGCCCGAGTTGGGGATCCTCCAACGCGAGATCACGAAAGTGTCGCACGGGCGATTCGTGCTGCTCCCGATCACAGCACAGACGCGCGGCCACGGAACGCATACGCTGCCCGCGGTGTGGGGTTCGTACTTACAGAAATTCTTGCAGCAGACGGCGCACTAAATGTTTGGAGCCTTCGGTGACAACCTGACGACGCTTCGCAATTCCGATTTCTTTCAATGGTTTTCGCTGGAACCCGAAGCATCGAGTGACGGCCCGGCCAAAATGTTTCGGCCATCCGGTCCGGCGTTTCACGATCTCGTTGCGCTTGAGGTACTTACCAGCAAAGATGAGACCTTACGTGAACTGCGCCTGTCAATCGTACGCTCGTTCATCGACGATCGGCGCAACGGTGCGTTCGCGCTGGATATTACGAAGAGCTTTCTGCGGGGCGCGCTCGGCGCAATACCGCTGGTGCGCGATCTCGAGCACCGGCTCGCGCAGGGCGTCGATATCAGGCGCGCGGACGACATTACGCCGGAGCCGGTTGTATTATCGGATGTCGAAGAGCGGGCGCTGGAGACCTACACCGGTTTGCTGCAGCGGTGCGAGTTCGATACATCCGGTTTTAGGGTACGCCTGGAAAATAAGGCTGAGCCGGCAATGCTAACAATTGCGATCGCAGCAAAGTAGGCTTCCAACGGCCTATGTCGACGAAGACTGAATACTGTGGGTTGTGTCGCAGTGGCTGGCGGGCATGGGAAAGGAACGATTTTGCTGCGCAATGGTATATCGCAACGACCAGCATTGCCCATTCAGGGAGCAATAGCAGAGGTTCATGCGGACGCTGCGTCCCACAAATTGCTGCACAGGTACGCCGCGTGTAAAAGCGACGTAGAACACCTCACGCGAATCGCCCGGTCGAATTGTGGTCGATGCATCGACCGAAGCTAGTCGCGCCTGGGTGATCTTGCCGCCGGCTCGATGTTCGGCGCGTTGAAGGATATCGCGAAGATCATTCCATTGCGGAACCGGGCGGTCATCGACAAACAACTGTGCGTCGCGGATCAACGCAGGTCCAAGTCCGTTATTCGTAAGCGCGATCGCGATAAGGGTCAGCTTCGCCGCGGCTCCGCTGCCTGTCGTGTCCGTCGTGTCATTAATATTGACATAGGGCCAAATCGTAGCTGCGTATTGGTCGTGAATTACGCGCGTTTGATCGCGAAAAACCCACGTTTGGTAGACCGAGGTCACTACGGCAAGACAACTGATCAATAATGCACAGACGGCAATGATCGAATCGAATTGTAACGTCCGCTCTTTCATGCAGCG
>CAZHGH010000180.1:0-2046 GCA_964531205.1 uncultured bacterium | reverse complement strand
GCGGCGGTTCCGCGTACTTGCCGGCAGAGAAGCGAATGACCGTATCGGGATTCAAGGTGTACGTACCGCCGAGACGCGGCTGAAGAACGTTGTATGTGTTCACTCCGGCGAACGTCTGCATATTTGCCGCGGTAAAACCGGCCGGACACGCGTCGGTAGGAAGCAGTCCGAGCGTCACCTTCGCTACCGGAGCTCCTGTGGAGTTGACGCAATTGTCGAGATTCCATGCCTTAAACCAGAACGCTCGCGCGGGATCGTTCACGTGCGGATCGGCGCCTACGAACTGGAATTGATCGAAACGCAACCCCATGTTGAACAAGAGCTTATCCGTCGGACGAAACTCATCCGTCAGCGATGCAGCGATGAACTTCGGCGTAACGGTGTTATACGTAGCCCACAGAGAGTTTTCGGCGATAAGCCATGTACATGGACCGCTTGCACCTCCCGGAATGTTGCATGACGGCGCAAGCGCGGGAACCGCTCCGCTTGCAACACCGGCCCACGTTGCGAAATTGGCGCGCTTCCCCCTTGGAGCGCCGGGATCGCATGTGGTGACGGTACCCGTAGCGGTGAAGCAGTATCCCGACAGCGGATCGTTTGCGTTGACCATGACGATGCCGCGCGAGCGGCTGCCGCCCGCGTTGAACATCTGCGTGTTGTTGTCGCGAACCGACGTCGAGGTGGTATAGGAGCCTTGCACGCTGAGCAGATGCTGCGGGCTTATTTGCGCGCTGAAAGTCCCGCTGACGCCGCGCGTATGCGAACTAAGTTCGTAGTCGGACGCGCAGCACGCAACGTAGTTTGCGAACGAGCTGTTCGGCCCATTCTGCGTCCAACTACTGTAATACGTGTATCCGTAGATCCGGAAGAACGCTGCCGTACCGATATTCTTTTGGTATTGCAGCTTCACCATCTCTTGGCTGTTTCGTAGAGTATCTC
Organism: uncultured bacterium; assembly: GCA_964531205.1. GTDB lineage: Bacteria > Vulcanimicrobiota > Vulcanimicrobiia > Vulcanimicrobiales > Vulcanimicrobiaceae > JAICWY01. The sequence continues at coordinate 1,107 of CAZHGH010000180.1, read as the reverse complement.
GAAAATCGGCCGGGATGAGATCGCCGAACGCGTGCGTTGGCGTGTTTGGAAAGAAGTACGGACTGACACATGAAGCACTGAGCGAATTCGTCGTGCTTCCTACGCCGCCGCACGTCCATTGGTAGCCGTCCGCGAACGTCGGCGCGTTCGCAACGCCGCCGAACGCCGCAAATCCGCCGGCGTCACTTGGGGAGTTGTAGAACGGGTTCGTCAACTCGCCGCTGTCCCACAATAACTGCACGTCATCGTGCCCCGAATCGTGATGATGCGGAATACCAAAGTGCAAGTTCACGACGACATCGCGATCGGCAATGTTCGATTGGAACGCATATTGGTACGGCAGGATCGAATAACACCCCTCAGGTGCGAGATTGGCGGGGCAATTGCCCGTGCCCGCGGCGACCGGTGCCAATGCACCCGCGAACGGTGTGAGACTCGCGCCGTTGAAAGGATCGACGTATCGGAAATCCTGATCGTACCCGCCGATTCCCGCGTAGTACGAGAACATGCGATTCGGACTTGCGCCGCCCGCTTCCGCCGCGAATTTATGGTAGAACGCCGGTGCGCCGATGCCGAGCATGACCGAGCCGAAACCCGGATACGTTCCGGTTTTAATCACTTGATTGATGTAACCGGCAAGGCCCTCGCCCTCGGAGTTTGCCGGCGTAGCACCGGTATAAACTTGCAGCTCTTGCTGCCCGAGCGACGATGCCGCGCCCGATGGATAGTTGTCGAACGACCGGTTTACCGGAATTCCATCGAATTCGTAACCGACCTGATCGAAATCGCCACCGCGAATGTGGACGGTTTGGAAATAGCCCATTTGATTGAGCGGAACGAATGCGCCCGGAACGGATGCTATTGCCGAATAGGCGCTGTTAAGTCCGCCGCCGCCGCCCAGTGCAGAAATCCTATCCTGCGTTGCGGCATTGATCGAGTAAACGTCGGCGGTCGTGCCGCTCTTTACCAGTGACCCGGCACCTGCAGCTGTCACATGCGCGATTGTTTTGAGCGCCGACTGCATGCGTAATGAGACGGTCTGCGTCGCATCCGCATAGACCGTAACGCCCGCTTGAGATACCGGTTGAAAGCCCTCTTTGTCGCCGG
>CAZHGH010000179.1:0-2176 GCA_964531205.1 uncultured bacterium | reverse complement strand
GCTGCCGTCTTTACGAAGCTCACCACGCAAACGCGTGATCTCTTCGACGGTCAAACCCGCATAGTTCGTGAAGAACAGATTACCGGATTGCGCAATGCGATCTTTGAGTTCGGTAATCGCGGCTTCTTTTTTTGCGGTTGGCATGTAGCGTGTCCCTATTAAAAATAGTAAGGGCGCTCCATCCGTCCGGAGAACGCCGCATGTGGACACGCCGCCGCGAGCGCGGCAAACGCATACGTCATGTTGTCGTCCTCGGTAGCCGGGTCAACCCCATTACCACTCTTGCGAGTGAGCTACGGTCTTCGGAGCCGTCCGACATCATAACAGAGCCGGTGGGGTACGGGCAAGGTCCGACGAACGTCGCACTCACGGTGTGGCTGCTTGTCTTTTCAGGAAAGGAGACCCGCCTTGGCGCCGAATCGTCGAGCGTTTCTCATTGCCACTGCAGGCGCAATGGCGGGCGGCCTTGCCGCTGCTCCAGCGCCCGCCGCCAACCAGAAAGCACCGATGCAAGCCACTGCTGCGCTGAAGAACCTCATGGACGGCAACGAACGGTTTGTCGGCGGCAAGCCCCGGAGCCGTCCGAGCGTCGCCAGCGTTCGCGAGCTCGCGGGCGGCCAATCGCCTTTCGCCACAGTGCTGGCCTGCGCCGACTCACGGGTTCCGGTTGAGACGCTGTTCGATCACGAACCGGGCGATATTTTCGTGGTTCGTCTCGCAGGCAATTTCGTGAGCGATGCGGCGCTGGGCTCGATAGAGTATGCCACCGCCGTCTTAAAATCGCCGCTTGTCATGGTGCTTGGCCACACCTCGTGCGGTGCCGTGAAGGCCGGCATGGAGCGCGTAAAAGACGGCAAGACATTCCCCGGACACATCGACGTCCTCGCGGACGCAATCGCCCCCGCGGCCCAAGCCACGCAGCACGAGCCGGGAGATTGGTGGCATAACGCCGTCATCGAAAATGTGCGCCTCAACGTTCGAAAGCTTCACAACTCCACGCCGATTATGTCCGAGGCGGTAAAGAGCGACGGCGTTCAAATTGTCGGCGGCGTCTACGATCTTCGAACCGGCGCCGTAAAATTGGTATAGTACCGGACACTTCGGGGCCTTTCGTCTCATACATAGCTGCATTTCGCAGCTAGTTAAGCACGTGTAAAGTGCGAGAAGATAGACACAAGGCCGCTTTGTTGCGGCCTATCCGTCTTGCTATTCGCAGTTCACTGTGGAGGTGCGTTTTGAGAGTCTCTCGCCTTTTGGCAGCGGCCGCTATTGCGTCTTTATTGGCCGCATGTAGCGGCGGCGGCTCGCCGTCAGTTCCCGTAACAACGCAAAATCAAAATACAGTGAGTGCACCAGGTTCGCACACGATGAGCGAAGGCGCGGAGAGCATGCACATCATGTTCACGCGCGACATGGTTGCACCGTCGTTGCCCAGCAATCCCTCGGCGCGCGTGCCGCTCTCGCAGAACGCGTCGACATCGGGTAATTTGCTTTATAACGGCGGCCTGATCCAGCCCGCACCGAAGATCTATCTGGTGTTTTGGGGATCGGCTTGGAACAGCACCGCCGGCGATCCTGACGGCCTGAAATCGTATGTAACGAATTTCCTGAAAGCAGCTGCCGGAGGTAAGTGGTTAAATACGGTAACGCAGTACTATCAGCTTTCCGGATCGACGAAGACCTACGTGGGCAACTCTGGTATCTCGATCAGCTCGTGGGTAGATACCGGCAGCAATCCGCCGAGCCGTCCGCGGCAAAGCAATCTCGCTGCGGAAGCTTCCCGCGCGGCGTCTGTAACCTTCCACGATTACAGTCAAAATGCGAGTTATGTGATCGTCTCGCCGCACGGTGTCAAACCATCCGGCTTCGGCACGCAATATTGTGCTTGGCATAGCAGCACGTCGACTAGCGGCGGCACCATTGCGTATACCAATCTGCCGTATATTCCGGATGCCGGCGCATCGTGCGGTGTTGGTTCAGTGAACAATCCGGGAACGCTCGATGGCGTATCGATTGTCGAGGGACACGAACAAGCGGAAACGGAGACGGATCCGTTCCCGAACACCGGCTGGCTCGATTCGGGCGGCAGCGAAATCGGCGACAAGTGCGCGTGGACGAATCTCATCGACAACTCGAATGCCGGCGGCTATCCGACGCAGCCGTTGTGGAGCAACGC
>CAZHGH010000178.1:0-2180 GCA_964531205.1 uncultured bacterium | reverse complement strand
ACGTACCACTGCCAGTGTTCGGTCTTGGGCATAGCCCCGCTAGATTAGCGATGCACGCCGCAAGGCCTCGCAGGTTTACTTCTGCGCGAGTCCCGCGATCAGGCCGAATCCGCTGACGGAGGCTTGATCCGTCACTTGCACCGTCATGCCGGACGCCGGAACCGACGGCACCGTGACGTACGCAAATCCGCCCGGCAGCGCGCGAACACTCGTAGAACCGCTGCTCAGCGGGGACGCGAAGACGCCTCCCATATTTGTCGAGGCTCCGAATTGATCGTGGTACGACTGCGTCAGGCTCAGCGATCCGAACGTAAAGCGCGGATCGCTTGAGCTCGCCCCCGTGGTGTTCGCGGCCATGGCCAGCGCGAAGTCATCCTGCAGATCACCCGGATTCTCGCTCGTGAGAGTTTGCAGGTTCGCGCCGCCCACGTTGCCGCTGGTTTCCATCGCATGCGTGAACGTGTCTCCCCCGAAACGATCGCGCAAATAACGCTGAAAAAGATATGCCACACCATAGCAACCGCCGCCGCAGTTGTACTGAACGCTGCCGTTACCGCCCCAATTCGACGGGTCGATACCGCTAAAACCGCTCAGCGAATAATTGCCGGGATTTGCAAGGTACGTGTCAGCGCGACGCAGCGCGTCGGCCGCATCGAAATGCACGCCTTGCTGTCCGTACATGGCTTCTACGGCGAAATCTTGCGCGAGCATAGAAAGCCCTTCGTTGATGAACGTGGACTCGTTGCCGTTGTACGACGCCGACGAAGCGCCGCTCGCGAGAATCGCATGATTGACGAAATTGATGAGATGCTGCAGCTCGTGTGCGGTTGAGCGAACGAGATCTTCCTGCAGTTCGTACGTCGTGCCTTGGCCCGCGAACCATCCGACGAAGATGAACGGTGCTTCGTTTGATTCGTATCCGGCGTTCAAACAGTTCAGCGCCGCCTGCGGCATGTAGTTTGCACCGGAGAAATATCCGCCAAGGCCGCCCAAATTTTGGGAGTTGACCACCATGACGTTGATGCGATGGTCAGCCGGTTCGCTGATGTAACCGCCGGTCGAGCCTTGTTTGGTTCCGTTGCTGGAACATGCCGAAAACTGCGGCTGCATGCCAGGCGCGTTGGAAGGATAATCCGGCGACGCAAAGCGCGCGACGTCCGACGCATAAGCGTTTTCAAAGTCTGCGCCGATTTGCGCGACGTTCGGCTTCAGTGTCGAGGCGATGGTGTTGTCAACCCAAATGTTGCCGTGGGCGGTCTGCGCGAGCAGCGTCGCGGGAACCTGGACGTTCGTATGCGACGTACCAAAACCGCCCTGCTGCACCCAGATCGGCGCTTGCGCACCGATGCTCATATTGGATTGGACAATGCTCTGGCGCGCACGCGCAACAACGGATTGCGCCGCACCGCTAACGGCTTGCATTTGCATGCGTTGCATCAGCACGTGATCGTCAGCCGGAAAAGCTTCGACCGGTGCATTTTGCGCGGCCACGCTGCGAGAGACTGTTGACGTGGAACGTGCGGCGCTTTGCGTACTTGCTTGTGGACTGGTAACGAGCAGCGTGTCGAGCGATGAAACACTTGAAAGCTGCGCTACGCTCGACATCACGGCGACGATGGCTTGATGCGTGCCTTGCGAAATCGTTCCGGCGCTCGTAAGCGGACCCGTGCTTTGCAAATAGCTGACCGGACCGCTTTGAACGGTAGGCGCATGCGTTGCCATTGGCACGGGAACGACGCTTGCGCCGGCAGTCGTAGTTCCGCCGCCGCCACCGCCGCCGCATCCGGCCAATACTACAAATCCCAATACTGTAAGCAGTCTCTTCACGCTTACAGGTATCGGCGCATTAAGAAACCGCCGACCGTCTTTTTACCAAATAAAAACGGCGCGTCTATAGACGCGCCGTTTGCTTTCCGAATTCGCCGGAGAGAGTTACGCCGTTTTTGGGCGGTCTTCGGCTTCCGTAGCCGTCACCACATGGGTGAAGGTGCCGTTCTTCGATTCGATACCACGCTTGAATTCCGTAGTAAGCATGTTCTTCGCGTGCAGGACGTTGGCCGCATGCTCGCAGGCTTTCCAAGGATCCGTGTGGTCGCCGCATGTGTAAAAGTCCATCGCGGCATAGCCCTTCTCGGGCCAGGTATGAATCGATAAATGTGATTCCGCCAAAATGACGGTTC
>CAZHGH010000177.1:0-2218 GCA_964531205.1 uncultured bacterium | reverse complement strand
GGCGATGGCGCGCGCGATCCGAACGGCGGCCATTGTATCCCCGCGTTTGCGTACGATGCAACGCATCTCTACGTCGTCACGTGGGGCGCGCTCAAAGCGATGACGTGGGATTTCTATCTGGCGTACGTCGATGAAGCGTACGCCGTTCTCAGTACCGATTGGCTTAAAGAGGGCCGCACACTAAAGGGCTTCGATTTCGAACAACTCCGCACTGATCTGCACACACTTTAGCAAAGGAGTTTACATGTTACGTCGCATTGGTCATGGTGAGGTATCGAACCACCCTGAGCAAAGCGTTCGCATAGCGAACGCGCCGTCGAAGGGCAAGGATCTCAGCGGACACTACGCCCTCGTAGCTCCGATCATGGAGCAACTCTTCGGCCGCATTCCGATCGTCTGGACGACATACCTCAACGATGCCGACCACACGAAGCAGTTTCACATTCAAACCTTCGGCCACTACTCGCACTTAAGCAGCGAACATCTGCAGCATTTGGTCTCGATCGGTGCACGTGAAGTGTATTCGTGGTTTCCGACGACTGAAGATGAAACGCGAGCACGCTTCGCGCGTTTTCTTGTTGAGGGCTACGGAACGATCGGACACGAGAAGAGGAAGAAGGGCGCCCTGGCGCTACGCGAGGTGCTGAACGACGAGGGCTGCGATGCGATTCCAATGCTTGACGGCGGCGGAAATACTTGCCTATTCATTCCAGTCGCAAATGCGCCGACGTATGCCGACGTTCGCTCGTGGTGTCATTCCATCGCGCGCAAAGCCGTTGCACGATTTCCCGATCTATTCTCGGAAGCGTACAACACGCATCACGACGGCCGCCTCCACATCCACGTCTCGAGCAACGCTGTCGAACGCTTCAGCATTCTGCCGTACAGCTATCGCGAAACGAGCGGCTACGTCGCAACGCCGTTTCAATGGTCCGAACTCGAATCCATCGATATCCATGGCGTTCACCTTGCTGAGTTGCCTGCGCGTCTAACCCAGCGCGGCGAAATCTTCGGCGAACTGCTGAAGAGAGCTCGTCATGGTGAAGTTCCTCGTCATGGTGAGGTATCGAAGGGCAATCTCTTCCGCCACCCGAGCCCGCTCGACGGCCTCATTCCAAACCCGAACAGCGCAAAACGCGTTTGGAACAACGCAAAAGGCGCGCTGCTCGGCGCCGTGGTGAACATCCTCGCCGACGGCAAGCCGCGCACCGCCGATGAAATCCTCGCAGAAGGCAAAGCCGCCGGCACGATCGATCCAAAAACCGACGCGCGCGCCATCTACATCGATCTCACGCAGAACATCGCCCGCGAAAAAGGCCGCGGCCACAAGCCGTTGATCGTTGAAGATCCGGACCGCCGCTTCCGCATCAACGAACCCCTCGATGCATGGCCCGCCGTGCCGGTTCAACCGCTGCCCGCGCCATCGGCAAACATCCAAGCGATCATCGATCGCCTCCACGCAAGCTCGCACGGCGACGATCCGACGAACTTTGAAATCGCCGTTTGCGACGCGTTTGCCGCACTCGGTTTTCTCGCGACGCACCTGGGCGGAATTGGAAATCCCGACGGCTACCTGGACGCACCGCTCGGCGTACTTGGTTATCGCAGCATGCTCGAATGCAAGAGCGGCGTCGATATTCAGAAAGATCAAATGGTCTTCGAAGCGGCGAAATACCGCGAGGCCTACAACGCGCAATACTGCATCATTGTGGGGCCGCAGTTTGGCCAGCGTTACGACATCGTCTCAGAACTGCAAGCGCATAACGTTAGCGCCTGGTCCATCGACGCGCTCATAATGGCGCTGACCATGTCTGCGAATCCCTTGGAACTGCGGCCGCTCTTCGAATCGGGCTTTGCCGAAGATCGCATCAACGACATTCTGTGGGAGCGCAACCATGGCGAATGCAAACGCGTGCGCATGGTCGCCGATATCATGCAAAGCGTGGGCTGGCTGTCGCAAACCGCCGCGGCGCAGGCGAACTCACCGTCCACGGCACCGCTATTAACGCAAGACGCCGCGATGCTCCTCGTCGATCAAGAACTCGCCGCGCAAGGCGCGCACGTGAACTGCACGCGAGAAGAAGTGCGCCTTGCGTTCGAGTGGCTAACGAATCCGATGGTTAGCGTCGCCACGTGGACGCCGGATAAATCAGGCATCGTAATTTGTAAATCTCCGTGATTCTATTGAATCGAAAGCCCCAAGGAGGCGCGTGCGGCG
>CAZHGH010000176.1:0-2307 GCA_964531205.1 uncultured bacterium | reverse complement strand
GCGATCTTCTTGCTGAGGATCGTCAGCGCCGCCTGAAGCTGCGCGTCGTGCTCGATCTCGCCGATGATCGCGTCTTTGTTCTCCGGAACCGAGTAGTCCGGCTCGATGCCTTTCAGGTTAATGTCGCGATTCTTCGGCGTGAGGTAATGTGCAGTCGTGATCTTGATCGCGGCGCCATCCGGCAATTCCGTGAGCGATTGCATGACGCCCTTGCCGTACGTGCGTTCTCCGACGAGCATCGCGATGCCGTCGTCCTGCAGCGCGCCTGCCGTGATCTCCGATGCCGATGCCGTGCCGCCGTTGACGAGAATCGCCATCGGTTTGCGCGGCAGCGCGTTGGAACCCGATGCAATCGTCGTCGTACGCGGACCGCGCTCCTCAATCGTGAGCAGCGGATCGCCCTTGATGAACTTCGAGCTGATGTCGAGCGCCGAATTCACATATCCGCCGCCGTCGTTGCGCAGATCGATCACGTAACCGCGAACGTTCGATCTTTGCAGGCGATCGAGCGCGGTCGAAAACTCGTCCGGTGTTTCGCGTCCGAACGCAAACACGGCGATGTAGCCGATTTGCTGCGGCAAAAGTTTGTAAACGACCGTGGGCGGCTGCACTTCCGAACGTGTGATCGAAAGCACGCCCAACGATCTCCCGGCGCGCTCCGCATCGATTTTCACCGACGTGCCTGCGGCGCCGCGCAGCATCTTCGTCACTTGCTCAGTCGTAACGCCTTTGAGCGAAACGCCGTCGATTGCTTTAAACACATCGCCCGATTGCAAACCGGCCTTATCCGCCGGCGTACCGGGAACGACGTAATACGCGCGTACGTATTTCGTTGCCGTGTCGGATGCCAGCAAAACGCCGATGCCGGAAATCTTTTCCGGATCGAGCGCGCGATTGAAATCGCGGAACTCCTCCGGCGTAAAGAACGCGGTGTACTTATCACCAAGCGCTTTCGCCATTCCGTCGATCGTCTCGTACGTCAGCGACGTGTTGGAGTCGTGCGTCGCGCTTTCGACTCGCGCGATCGCGCTTGAAATCTGCATCACGTTGCCTTCGGCGCTGCCGGTATCGTGCAGCGAAGGCAGCGCTACGCGAACGCCCTTTTTCCGAAGATGCTCGCTGAGCGCGGTGCGCGCGCCGTCCAGCAGTTTTTGCGAGTCGACTTTCGAAAAATACGTCGTTGAAAGCAGATCGTAGCTTTGGCTCAAATCTTCCGACGGCTGCCCGATTGGCGCAGCGCCGATAACACCCGGTACAAAAAAGATCGCCGCAACTGTAAAAGCCCAACGGCGTATACGCAATGACATCAGAGGTGAGATCCTCCCTTTCCCCGATCGACAGACCATCTGGACATTCGCCGTGGTTGCACGCATCTCCGGGACGCTTCGATGCGGTTATCGTAATTCAGAAACATGAAACAGACCATAAGCGTGACGGGGATGACGTGTCAAAATTGTGTACGGCACGTGACGCAGGCGCTCGCCGCCTTGCCGGGAGTACGGTCAGCCGAGGTTGATTTGCGCGCCGGCTCAGCTTCCTTAGAAACCGAGCGCGAGCTGCCCCGCGTGGAGGTCGCCGCCGCTCTTGAGGAGGCCGGCTACAGCCTGGCGTGACCGAGCTCTCCATCTCCGGCATGACCTGCGCCTCGTGCGTCTCGCACGTGAGCCGGGCCTTGCGCAAAGTTCCCGGTGTGAACGACGCCCTCGTAAATCTAGCGACTGAACGCGCGAGCGTCGCGCACGAACCTGCGGTGACTGTCGAAGCGCTTATTGCGGCCGTAGAACGCGCCGGCTACCACGCTGCCGTTTACGGTACGCAGGATGAAGATGCAGCGCAGCGAGATGCCGAGTTCCGGCGTAAACGCGCGCTGCTCATCTTCGCCGTCGCGCTTTTTGTGCCGACCCTGGCGCTGGGAATGCTGCCGATCGAGTTCGCCGGCAAAGACTGGGTGATGCTCGCGCTCACGCTGCCGGTTTGGCTTGTCGTAGGAAGCGAATTTCACCGGGGCGCCATCGCTGCGCTGCGGCATGGAACCAGCAACATGGACACGCTCGTCTCGCTCGGATCCACCGCGGCGTTTGCCTATTCCCTGTATGCGACGATCGTTGGGCAGCCGGCGTATTACGAAACGGCAAGCGCGATCGTCACGCTGATCTTCATCGGCAAGTATTTGGAATCGGCGGCGCGCGGCAAAAGTAACCGCGCGATCCGCGCATTGCTCGACCTTCGTCCGCCGGTCGCGCGCGTTCGCGATGCCGACGGCGTCGTACGCGAAATTCCCGTTGAAGATGTACGCAGCGGTCAAAC
>CAZHGH010000175.1:0-2472 GCA_964531205.1 uncultured bacterium | reverse complement strand
CGTACCGGTTACGGCACCTCGGCATCAACGCCGAGTATCTCGAGGAGCACGCACAACTCACGCTGTTTTAACCGCCTTCGTCATCGTGAGGTATCGAACGACCCCGAGCAAAGCGTTCGCTCAGGCGAACGCGCTGTCGAGGGGCGAGCGCGCAGCGCTCGCTTTGGCATAAATCGTCACACGCTCTGCGAGCGTGTCCCTTCGACAAGCGCGTTTCGGCACTGCCGAAACGCTGCGCTCAGGGTCCTTCGATACCTCAGGATGACAAAAGGCTAGTCCACACCGATATCCCAAAGCATTCCGAGATCTTTTTTCGCAAACGTGCGGAATGCGATGAGCGTCTCGGTATTTTTGATGCCTTGAAGTGCGCCGATGCGTTCGGTCACGAGATCGCTGATCTGTTCGTGATCTTTCACACGGACGATCGCGACCATATCCCATGGCCCCGCGACGCTGTAGACTTCAGTGATGCCTTCAATGGCAAGCAGATCGTCCGCAATACTCTTCAGACGAGGACGTTCGACGTTGATGAGAATAATTGCCGTGACCATGAGCATCCCGGTTCGCCTTGCCATCCTCGCGGCCTTTACTGGCGAGGCGGTCGGCAAAGTGCGGCGAACATACGGGGAAATGCGTTCCCCTGGGGTCCTATCCGCTTGGTTGTTCCGCATCGCCGTCGCGGTTGCGGCGGCTGCAATGGCGGATCCGGTCGTCGAGCACCTTTCCAACGCGGGTCTCTTCGGACCGGGCAACTTTACCGACAATAGCAATCTCGACGTCCTGCCGGCATTGACCGTCGCGTTATGCGTAGGCGTTGCATTCGTCGTCGTTTTGGCACGCCGAATGCTTCGCCGGAATTCGTATCCCCCGCAATGGCTCCGGCGCTACGCGCTCGATTTAAGCGCGGACTCTGTACGGCGCATGGTGCCGTCGATCTTCGCGTTGCAACTGGTTGCGTTGTTCGCAATGGAAACGATAGAGCAAAGTATCGTTGCGGGACATCCGCTCGGCGGAACCGTGTGGCTCGGCGGTCCTCTCCTGTTCAGTTTTGGCGCACACTTCCTGAGTTGCGCGTTTTCCGCGTGGGTGCTCTATCACGGACTGCGCTGGTCGGCGCGTGCCATCGTGCGTGCGGTGCGTCTTGCACTCGAGTTTCTACGCCGGCTCATTGACGAGCCCCAGCTTCCGTCGCTCGCAGATGCATTTGCACCACGCTCGAAATTTATCGAGCCGTATCTGCGTGCCTTACAGGGACGTGCGCCGCCCCAATCCTGTCGCGCTTAACCCAAAGTACTCCCCGGCGCCGATAGCGCCACACGTCGACAGGATTTTTTCTCGTGAATTCATTTTGGAGCAAAGCGCCGCGCGCGCTGCTCGTTTCCATCTTTGCCATACTCTTCTTGGGTGCCGCAGCTGTTTCGGCCGTACAGCACCGCCAAAACCTCTTCAACATTGCGATTCAACCGGTGATTCCTGAGCCTCAATCGCTCTTCGGCAAGGATTATCTTCGTGTACTTGTCGTCGGCCTGGACTATGATTACGACGACAAAGATCAAGAAACGTCCGCGCACTCGCGCAGCGACATCATCATGGCAATCAAACTCGACTTCGCGCACAAACGCGTCGGCGAAGTATCGGTTCCACGCGATATGGTTGCCACGCTACCCAACGGCACTCAAGCAAAAATCAATCAAGCGCAATCCGACGGAGGCATCGCAGAGTCTCAGAGCGTTGTCGCGCAGTGGCTTGGCATCCCGGGCTTCGACCGGTACGTCATTCTGCGCATCGATACGATGAAGGATCTCATCAATGCGGTCGGCGGCGTAGACGTGAACGTAAAGACGTCTGATTGCTTACGCTACAATACGGACTGCAGCGGCGGGCACATCGATTACGAAGATTCGTGGGGTCACCTCCACGTGCACTTACGCGAAGGCTTGCAGCACCTCAACGGTGAGGACGCTGTCGGTTACGCGCGGTTCCGTCATGACTGGTGCAGCGATCCGTGCCGTATCATGCGCCAGCAACAAGTGGCCAAAGCCATCATCGGACGGTTGGAGACAGATCGCCTCAATACGTTCTTGCACATGAGCCAGTTGTTGCAAGTCGTGGACAGGGATGTGCAAACGAACCTGACGTTTCAAGAGCAGCTTTCAATTGCGCTTGCGATGCACGATGTAACGGCCTCGCGCGTTGTGACCGCGCAAGTGCCGTACAACGCAGAAGTGAATCTCCCCGGTTACGGCCTCTCCATCGTCGCCGATGAAAACGCAAAACGCAAGTTAGTGCGTGCGTTGCTTTCGGATCCTCAGGATACGGCGGCGCAGCAGTGATCGAGCGGTTTTTGGGCAACTATCCTATGCGTGATTAGGTTCGGTGAAACGTGCGCGGCAATCGCGGCGCGGGCCGGAAAGCTTGAGAAAATCGCCATACTGGCGGAGTATCTCCGTTTGCTCGAGGACCCGGATCTCG
>CAZHGH010000174.1:0-2517 GCA_964531205.1 uncultured bacterium | reverse complement strand
ATGGGATTCGGATTTTTCGGCGGCGGCTTCGGCGGCCCGGGCAGGCACTTCATGTGGGGAGAGCGCGGCCATCGCCGGTTCAAGCGCGGACTGCTGAAGTGGATCGTGCTCAAGCTCATCGCCGAAGGCGAACGGCACGGCTACGACATCTTGCGCGCCTTCGAGGAGCGCGGCTGGGGTGGAGCGCGAGCCGGCTCGGTGTACCCGATTCTCTCCATGCTCGAAGAAGCGGGACTCGTTACGACCCGTGAGGAGCAAGGCAAACGCATCTACGTCATCACGGAGAAAGGTTTGCGGCATCTGAAAGAAGAGGGACCGCACATCAACCTCGATGATTTAAGTGCGGAAGCCGAAGAGCGTTCTCCGGTGAGAGATGCATTGCAGAAATTGGTCGCCGCAGTGACGCAGGCAGCTCCCGCAGCAAATTCACAAACCGTCGATCAGATCGCCGAAATACTCAACAAGGCCAGAAAAGAAATCTACACTATTCTTGCAAACGAGTAATTGATGGCTCAAGCGCAACCGCGCGCGCTTCGCGGCGCCGTGAACATTTTTGACGAGAGCCGCCCGATGTGGCGGCTCTTCCTCGTGTTCCTAATCCCGCTGCTCATCAGCAACATACTGCAATCCGCATCGCAAACGATCTCGAGCATCTTTTTGGGACGGCTGATCGGCGTGCACGCGCTCGCGGCAGTCTCGTCGATCTTTCCGCTGATCTTCTTGCTCGTCTCGTTCATGATCGGTCTTTCGAGCGGAAGCACCGTACTCATCGGACAAGCACACGGTGCGCAGCAGCCACATACGATGAAGCGCGTTGCCGGTACGACGCTCTCCGTCAGCTTTGTGCTGGGCCTCGTGCTCGGCGGAATCGGAATCGGTTTCGCGCGAGAATTCCTACATCTCATCGGCACGCCGGCGGACATCCTGACGGACTCGACGATTTACGCGCAAATCGTCTTTCTGTGGCTGCCGATGTTCTTTCCGTATCTGGCGTACACGACGTTTTTGCGCGGAACGGGCGACTCACAAACGCCGTTCTATTTTTTGATCCTCAGCACGGTGCTCGGCATCATTTTCACCCCGGCGTTCATCCTGGGCTGGCTCGGACTGCCGAAGATCGGTATCGCGGGAGCGGCTGTTGCAGGCTATATCGCCAACGCCTCCGCGTTTATTGCGTTGCTCATCTATCTCGCGCGCCGCAAGCACCCGCTGCAATTCGATTTCGAAATGCTGCGTGACATGCGCGTGGATTGGAAGCTGCTTGGTACGATCGTTCGCATCGGCGTGCCCGCCGGTCTCCAAACGATCTTTGTTGCGCTCGCTGAGATCGCGGTCATTTCATTCGTCAACCGCTTCGGCTCCGACGCGACGGCTGCGTATGGTGCGGTGAACCAAATCGTCGGCTACGCGCAGTTTCCGGCCATCAGCATCGGCATCACCGCATCGATCTTCGGTGCGCAAAGCATCGGCGCACACCGTCAAGATAAGCTCAACGGCGTCGTGCGATCCGGCGTGACGCTGAATTATATTATCGGCGGGTTCATCGTACTGGTGTGCTATGTCTTCGCGTGGCAGATCCTCGGCTGGTTTATCACCGCTCCGCGTCCGCTGGATATAGCCCATCAATTGTTGATGATCACGCTGTGGAGCTATTTGCTCTTCGGAAACAGCGCGGTTCTTAGCGGCGTCATGCGCAGCAGCGGCACCGTGTTCTGGCCCACCGCCATCGGCATTTTCACGATATGGGGCGTCGAAGTTCCCGCGGCTTATTTCTTGATGCAGCGCCTCGGCATCGACGGCGTGTGGATGGGGTATCCGATTGCGTTTATCGTCGGGCTTACGCTGCAGTTCTGTTATTACGAATTCTTCTGGAAGAACAAGACGCACCAGCGATTGATCTAAAGAAAACCGGGGCGCTGCAGTTGCGGCGTCCCGGCTTTTTGTGGATGATCTGTTATTTCATCATTGCCTTGCGGCAGTATCCATGTACGTACTTGCCGCTTTTTGTGTGATAGCCCTTGACCCACTTTTCTCCCGCGGGACAGCTGTGCTTCATCTTCGAGTGATGCGTGGTCATCATGCTGCTGTTCGATGCAGCGGATGCTCCAAGCATCGCGCTGCTGAGGAGAAATGCCGTTGCAAGTAAAGCGTTAAAAAGACGTTTCATTCGTTTACCTCCTCCGTTATCGACAACGGACAAGGTAGTCTTCGATTGCAATGCTCGCATTCATGCGTAAAGCAGGCAGCCGCTCATCTGCGTTTTTTCTCCTTAGGAGTAACGCAAGTTCCCGAAGCGCGGCAAACGATGACCGGTTCGTCCAAAACATCCGCTGCGCTTTCGTTGACATCGGGCCGCGTCGTGATGACTTTGCGCGCCTCGAAACGCATTTTGCGCGACGTGTTGCCGACGCTCTCTATCCAGCCTTCGGCTTCGATGTAATCGCCCGCGAATACGGGCGCGAGAAACTCGACGCTGTCGTACGCAACGAACAAGCCTTCATCGCCGTCCATGCGGAT
>CAZHGH010000173.1:0-2535 GCA_964531205.1 uncultured bacterium | reverse complement strand
CGCGCGGCGATCGCATTGCAAGGCTAACGATTGCAGTTGGCGGGCCCGGTTGCAGATTTCGTTAACGAACCTTGGGACGTGCTATAAGATCCGGCTGCCGGGACACAATGACTTGAGCGATTCATGTGCCGCCGCACTTTGTGAAACGCCGTACGGCCGCTGATACGTGAGGACGTAGGCGCGCCCGGATCCGGACGCATACATTTGCTCGACAATATACCTTTGGTTACGCGTTACGTTCGAATACGCGATAAATCTGCCGCGTACGCCGTAACACAATTTTTGCGCTTCGTTTGTTTCTAGACGGAACGTTGACGACGCTTTCTTTGCCGCCGCGACTTGCGCGGAAACGATGTGACTTAGCGTCGAGGATGAATCGGTCTCCGCAAGCGAGATTGATTGCGACGCATTTGGAAGTGGTGCATTATTTTGCCATGTGCCAATGGCTTTAAAGCCCGGAAGATTGGGGGACTGCAACGTATCGCTGCGCATCCAGTCCGGCGGCGGATTGAAGATCGGTTTTGCAGGCGATTTAACAGCCCATTCTCCCGAAACCGGCGGTCGTCCCCGTGAAGCTCCAGGCTTCGCTTGCGCCTTGGGATATTCCATCGGCGGTCCAATTTCAATGCCGCTCGGAGGTGCCGTGCGCTGCGCATGTGGCGTTGGCGTAGCGGCCGCTACGATAACAAACAACAGTGCGTGTATCACATCGCTACGGCCTGGGCTACGCCTTCGCGCCGCCCAACTTCACGGGTTACTTCAACGCCGAAATGCGCGAAGAGCAGCACGAGGGGCAGCGTGAAATCTAGACTGTATTGGAGATTCACGAAAAGAAAATAGGCCAGAGCTAACGGCACGATAAAAATGCCGATGACAGCTGCTTTCTTCACGATCGTGTTTGCGCGTGCAAGCGCGATTACAAAGGCCAGCGCAAGCACGAGATCCAATCCGGAGGCGAACCACTTCGACACCGGCACCTTTACGCGGTCGTCCAATAGTGCTTCGACGTAATTCGCATGAATGTACATCCCCGGCATCTGACCGACGGGCGTATCGAACGAGTTATCCGGTACGCCGATTACCACAATTCTATGGCTCAGGGCGCGCACTGCGGATGGCGCGTTCCGGAGAACGTCGAGCGCGGAAACATGCGGTATTGCGGACGTCTTAAGAAACGTCGAATAGACGAAACCGCGTTGCGCGATAGCTCGCGCTAAACGCGGTTCGTCATCCGTCCGGGGAGAGATATCGAGAAGCGATTCATATGCTCGCACAGTCTCGAGGGAAAGCGAGTAGCGATCTTGCAGAGCGCCGGCCGGCGTATCGCCGAACGGTGGATGAACGTCCTCCAAAAGCGGAACCTCACGCGCGTCGTGACTGCCGGCGGCATTGCGAAATCCTAAAGTCACCCCGCGCGGCAGCGAGTTAACGTCCAAAACCAGCGGTTCTTCCGCATAATAGCCGCTTGTCCGTTGCTGCTGCAGCTCAGTTGCGAGCACGATAGGAATGCGATCTGCGACACGGGCTAACGTCGCGAGCAACTGCAACGCCTCCTTTCCCCTCTGCCCGTCAATGCGATCGCAGTCCGCAATGGAATGCACGCTAGCGGCGATGTCTGCATCGCTGCAGTTCAGCCGGAGGTTAACTGCAATCACGGCGGGCCCAGGCGCCTCTGCTGAGAGCGCTTTAATGAGCCTCTCAATAAATACGGGCGATGCTAATTCCTTGCCGCGAAAATACTGATCGATAGTACTTGGATCGATCTCCACCGTCGCGACGTGCGTCGCTCGCGCAGGACGGGCGTCCATCGACGTCAGCGTTTGATACGTCGAACTCTGAAAAACGATAAGCCAGGGAAACCATTCCTTGTGAGCCTCGATAAGGTAGCCGCAAACCGTGACGGCGACAACCACGACCGCCCCGAACCAATTGTGCCGTGCGAAATTCCGAACTGTGAGCGTACTCACGCTTGCATTATGCGCTGCTGTTAGACGCACGGACAAGGGTCTAAGCGCGCATTAGATCGATGCGTTCTGGCGCTC
The DNA here is from genome assembly GCA_964531205.1 of uncultured bacterium. Lineage (GTDB taxonomy): Bacteria > Vulcanimicrobiota > Vulcanimicrobiia > Vulcanimicrobiales > Vulcanimicrobiaceae > JAICWY01. Next base: position 493 of record CAZHGH010000173.1, on the reverse strand, counting down.
GTTTGCCGAGTACATTGGGGCGGTGCTACACTGCTTGTATGCCTTTCCTTGCATCGCTACTCTTTGGTATCGTCGCCGGACTACGCGTCTTCACCGGCGAGGCGGTATTTTTTGGATTGCGTGGAGGCGTCGCCGGCATCGGGTTTCCAATTCTCGCAATACTCGAATATATTGCCGATGCAATGCCGTGGATTCCGCCACGCACGCAATTGTTTCCGTCATTTACGTTTCGCGTGCTCAGCGGTGCATTCATGGGCTACATCGCGGGACGTATTCCCGGAGCGATTCTCGGTGTCATCGGCGCCGTTATCGGCACGCTCTACGGATTTCGCGCGCGCATCGCCGCGATCCAGCGCATCGGCGCAATGCCGGCAGCAATTGTGGAAGACGTTGTCGCGATCGCGCTGGCGTTTGCCGCTGTTGCGTTGATCGCGCAGCCTGTGCGCTAAGCGAGGCGGCTTTTTTCCAAATCGTCCCAGCGCGGCGTTCCCGA
>CAZHGH010000172.1:0-2562 GCA_964531205.1 uncultured bacterium | reverse complement strand
AAGAAGAGATCTGGAAATTTGCCGCGATTCTGGATGAAGCCGGCATTCCTACGACTGTACGCCAGAATATGGGCCGCGATATCTCAGCCGCGTGCGGTCAACTGCGCGCCGAAACGCAACCGAAGGCACACGCCTTGTCATCCTGAGCCTGTCGAAGGACGGCCGGAGCTGTCGAGGCCGCGCAATCGAATGTGAGCCGGCGTCTGTTCGAGGCGGCCGCGCTCTGCGAGTCGCTCTGCGAGCCACTGGAACCACTCGCAAAACGTCGGCCAACTTTTTTCCTCTCGCGTTTGACGGACAGCATCGCTAAGCCGGTTCCAGACGGTCAAGACGGCACCGCCTACGAGCTCTTCAAAAACCTCGAATGAAATAGTGTCACGGTACACGAGCTGGCCGAGCGTCTCAAAACGCATTTCGAGTATTAGGGCGGCTTCTTCGGCTTGCTGTCCCAGCGCTCGCAGTTCGCATGCCGTGGCTCCTGCGGGAAGCGCCAATATGGTGAGAAATGCTCGAGCGAAGGTCGTGTCTTGAAGTGACCGCATCAGTTCAACGGCCGCGGCGTCGCGTCGCTGCTGATGCAATTGGCTTAATTGATAAACTCCAATAATCGCGGTGGCAGCGATAACGCAGCCTGTGAAGACTGTCGCGATCGCCGTAACTGCCTCCCAATTCACGTGCGTTCTTTCTGTCAGGTGAGCGCCGAACTCTCCCTACGGGGGCCCCTGTGCAGAGCGCGTTCGACTCGTCCGATGACTTGCGGACAATTGCGCGCAGAGACGCAGCCAAAGGCGCATAGAGTTGCGGTCTGATAGCTAAACGCGTCGCGACGCCGCGTATTGCGAATCGGCGTCGAGCCACACGTCCTCAACATCGATGCGCCGCACACCTGACGGATATGTGCCCTCTGAATGCTTGGCAAGCCAGTCCTGCGAGCGCACTGTCAGGTACTCGAAGTTCTCCCAGAGCACCCTTCCTACGGCGCGACGATTTATTGCCGTGACGGCGAGAAGGGCGTTCCAGGTTCTGACGATTGGAAGATTCCAGATTTCAAGCGTGAGTTCTTGATCGAGGAAGCCCTGCCTTATCAGCATCGCCATGCTTTCGTAAAAGTTACCGAGGTAAGTTGCGTAATCGATCAACGTCGCGTTTTCAGCCGTCCTCGCGGATCGGTTTTTGACTTGGTAACGGAATTCAGGGTCCTTCATCTTTTCGGCCAATTCCGTGCTGACGAAATGATTTGCGGCTCGGAACTCAGGGCGTTCGGCCGTTTCACGAAGCTCGTTAAGTGCCGCAATCTGATTGCTACCATGAGCGTGTCGCAGCTGCACGATAGCCGCGATCGCAGTCGCTGAGATGACTAAGAACGTACCGAACGTGGCAAGGGTATTCCAAATCTCCAAAGACATTGCGTCTCCTCCGGATTGCGGCTTTCGAAGAATCTCAGCCGAGCCGCCGTTTCCACCCTTGAACGACAATTGGGTACAGCTCGAGAGCAAGGGGGCAACGACGCTTGTGTCTAGCGCGACGCTACAGCGCAAAAAATTCGCCGCGGCGTTGTCCTGGGCAGAAAAGCCCCGGCGGCCGTGACTCAGCGTCACCGGCGAAGGCATATGCATGGTCGGGCAACTGCTTCCGATAGACGTGCCAGTTTGCATCCCTAAGCCGTGAATAGCAAAGTGTATAGGTGACCCTTGCAACATCGAACGATCGTTGCTTGATGCCAAACGCAAAGCTCTCTACGAAATCGCGGCCCGCGAGAAGTTCGGCAACTTTGTCCTTCGGGGCTCCAAAAGCATGCCAAACGTCGTAATACGAATACAGCAGAGTTTGCCGGGATTCGAGTAGCGTTCTATTCAATTCAGTCACGCCATTAAGTGGGGATTCGACACGTTCGCCGGACGTATCGGCAAATCGCCGGCCGTACACATTCACAACCAGCCCGTCGAGAAAGATTGGAACCCCGCTTATATTTTTGAGGCTGAATACGACCTCGACGAATTCTTTGTCAGGATCAATCGCGTGATGCTGCACGGTAACAGTGGGCTGAAAACGAGGAAGTTCGCTTTGTGGCTTGATGTCTTCTTGGTAAATGAAGACATAAATTGCCCACGCGGCTGCAATAATAAGCGCTACGATTTCGACGAGATGCCGCCAATGCTCGACCATGGACGGATGCGAATGAACGTGCAGTTCGCGCCCCATGCGGTGCTGTGCGCCGGGGTGGGCTTGCGTCCCTGTGGGTAAGTGCGTTTATGAGGCGTTTGACTCATGCAAGACATAAAGGAATCAGCGCGTAACGTCTTCGTGCTCATCGACGAAATGCAGAGCGGCAAGGTGCCGTGGTCAGAGTTCGACGGCATCGTAACGCCTGATTTTAAAGCCTTCGTCCCTGGACAGATACTCGATGCCGCAGGATTCAAAAACATGATGCGAAGCTTCGCGCAAGGTTTTTCAGAAGGATCGCACACCTTGCTCGACATGGTCTCGGAAGGCGATACCGTCATGGCGCGCGAGCTCTGGAGCGGTAAGCACACCGGTGTCTTTCTGGATGCGCCAGCTACC
>CAZHGH010000171.1:0-2624 GCA_964531205.1 uncultured bacterium | reverse complement strand
TTGGGCGAACCCCAAACCGCCCACATGTGACCGGTTTGCGGATCGAACGCCAAGGTGTGCATGCGCGTCCCAACGTGCTGCACCGCTTTTTGTACCGGCGCGCCGGACATCGGAATCGCATATAGGGCAATGCTACTGTTTGCCGCGCACGCCATCATCTGGAGCTGCGGATTGAGATCGCACTGGTCGACGCGAGACGGCAGTGATGTGGTGCCCAAGCGCTTACCGCTCAGGCTGTATACGCTCAGGACGCCAGTGCCACCGACGATTAACGTCCTATTCGCAGCATTGAACTGCAGGGGATGATTGTTTTTGATGTCGGGCGTCTTGATGGTCCGGGTGACTTTCAGCGTTTTCGGATCGATTACGGCAATCTCGCTGTCCGTCGCGATGTTTTGATAAACTTCATGCGTCTTCGGGTCGATCTGAATGTACTCGGGCTTGTGTCCCGGCAGGTTTATCGTCGCGATTTGCTTGAACGTCCGCGAATCGATGACGAAGATGCGCGTGCCGTCGTCTTCATCGCCGTAGATCCGATGCAGCCGCGCGTCGTACGCGATTGCGTCGACCGGCCCGTCAACGGAGACCCGGTGAATCTCTTTCATCGAAACCGGATCCACTTCTGAGAGTGCTTTATCGTCGCCGTCGCCCGTAAAGACATGACCGTTTGCAGCGTTCACTGCAACGCCGGCCATCGGTCCGACGCGAACTTGCCCGAGGACTTTGCCGGTGTCTGCGTTTACGATAAGCAGTGAGTCGTTGCCGCCGTGTGCGGCATACACACGACGCCGCTGTGCGTCGACGGTCACATAATCGAAGCCGTGACCTTTCGTCGTCGGCACGGGTTGCGGTGGAATAACTGGCAAGATCGGCATGAAAACAGTGCTCCTTATCAGAGTGAATCAGCGCGCTCATTTTTTAAGACGGAACCAAAATCCCGTAAGAATTAGTGTGAACCAGGCAGATGACCGCTAGATGAACGGACCCTCGTTAAAGTGCCATTAATGCGACCGTAAGGTGACGTTAATTTTGGGCTTCCTACGCTGAGTCATGAGTGCTATCTGTGGACGCGCGTCTGCAGCGTGCGTCAAATTCACCCTCTTGTTCGCGCTGTGCATTTCTGCAGCAATTCCCGCGCCGGCGCAACAAACCGGAACCGATATCGGCGGCCGCATTCAGGACGTGAACACCGGATTACCGGTACCTGCGGCGACAGTTCAGCTCCAACAAGGCAACAAAGTTGTCGCGGAGACTAAGAGTTCAGCCGACGGGCGGTTCCTTTTCAAAAATCAACCGCAGGGCATCTATACCATCGTTATCATTGCGAGCGGGTATGACCGCTCGCGTTCGGGTGATGTCGTCGCTACGTCGGGACAAGCGGCGATTCAATATCAGTTTGCAATTCAACGGAGTTCTACCGGCGGCAACGCGATGCGTACGATTGCATCCGTGAACGTGGGTGGGCGGGGAGCGTTGCAAACGAGCACCACGATCAACAAATCGATCGATCCTGCGGTGCTCCAATCCGAAAATTACATGAGGGCCGGCGACGCACTGGCAACCGTACCTGGACTCAATGCGTACACCAGCTCTGCTGTGGGCGACGATTTGAACATCGGTATCCGCGGATTCAACGATAGCGAAACCGCGACGCTTTTGGACGGACATCCGATCGGACCGATCGGTGCGGTAGGCGGCACGTTCGGCGGCGGCCAGGGCGCGTTCGATTATCAGGATTCGCCGTTCTGGGGTCTACGCAACGTGCAAACGATCTTTGGGTCCGGCGCTGCGGGAATTTATGGTGCGACCACCATTGCCGGCGCGGTCGATTTTCAGACGATCGAGCCGACGAAAGATCCTCACGGTCTCGTCGAATTCGGCATAGGCAATAACGGAAAATCGATGACCGCCGCACAGGCTACCGGAAGCTTCAACAAATTTGGTTATGCGTTGGCGTGGGGGGTTGAAGGCACATACGGAATGTTCATCCCCCAAGTCATTCCGCAAACAGGATTGCAAGGCAATAATCAGACGGCGGCTAATCTCGCGGCGAATACCTACGCCGTTTCGGGCAACTACACGCTGCGCGACGGTTTGGTGAAGTTCAGCTATCAATTCGATCCGACGACGAACGTTACGTTCACCGGGTACTCCGGCATCTCGTGGGACGACAAGAGCGGCAACGGCGATACGGATTTCAATACACCTCAGTTCGTGCTGTACACGATACAGCAAGCGCTCCTCGGCGGCCCGCTTCCGGCGATTACGCTTGCGAATGGTAATTCGTTTTCGTGCGGTGCGAATCTCGTTCCGGTTCAAGCCGACACGCCGTCCGGCGGCGCTTGCTTGACGCCGGAGCAGTATGCGTCCGGCGCATCAGGCCCTGCGGGCGGCGGTCCCAGCCCATGGCAAGCGATTCGCAATCAAGATTACCACGGACGCTTTACCAAATCGTTCGGAACACATCTTGTAACGCTCGATGGCTTCATCGACAACTATGGAATCGACTATAACCGCAATATCGCCGGCGGATTCAACACCGCGTGCAATTGCTTCACGGGCTTCTTCCGCACGAACATTTGGAACACGAACGGCGTACTGGCTGGAGACGATTTCCTTACCGG
>CAZHGH010000170.1:0-2709 GCA_964531205.1 uncultured bacterium | reverse complement strand
ACGAAGGATTCGACGACAAGCTCATAACGACGGTACGCGGCGTAGGCTACACGATCAAAGATTAGCCGGCTCATGTTTTCCCTTCGGTGGCGCATTGCAAGCTCGTATGCAATGCTGCTCATCGTCGTTATCCTCGCGCTCGGCGTTGCGATAACATACCGCTTCGAGCAGATCCTACGCGATCAGGCACAACAACACGTCGCGTACACGATGCAAGACATCGTGCGTGCCGTCATTCCGCCGGCTAATGCATTCGGCATCGCCGAAGGTCCGGATCAATTGCTCGCGCTTGAAAGCCCCGATAATCTCGAGCGCTGGGCCTCGCCGACGTCATTTATCGAAGTCGACGATTTGCGCGGCTATCCGCTCGCGAAGAGCTTTAACATGGGCAGCATCGATACGTTCGGAACGCCGTCACTCAGCCCGCGCGCACCGTTCCAAACGCGCGAAGTGAACGTCGGCGGCCGTCCGTTTTTGGTCTACAGCGGCCTGCTGATAAGCGGTAACCATGGCCTAATCGTTCAAGTCGGCGAGCCGCTCGATCAGCTGTATCGGGCGTTCAATCAAACGCGGCTCTCGATCGCTCTTATCCTTGGAATCGCCATCGTGGCGGTTGCCGTGCTGTCGTTCGTTCTCGCCTCGCAAATGACGGAACCGATCAACGATCTCGCACGAGCGATGCGCGAGATCGGCTCTGAGGGGTTGCACCGCCGGATACGCTGGAAGGGCCGCAAAGACGAGATCGGCGATCTGGCCGCAGCGTTCGACGATTTGCTCGCGCGTCTCGAAGAGGCGTTCGCGCGCGAGCGGCAGTTCATATCCGATGCTTCGCACGAACTCAAAACGCCGCTCACATCGATCAATGCGAACGCGCAGATGCTCGCGCGGTGGGGCGATCGTGACGACACGATTCGCAAAGAGAGCTTGCAAACGATCATTTTGGAGAGCTCCGCGCTCGCCGAGATGGTGAACGGCATGCTTACGCTCGCAAAAGCCGATTCGGGCGATGCAATACCCAAGGAACCGCTCTCCCTTACCTCGCTCGCAAAGGAAGCAGTCACCGCGACGGCTCCGCGCGCAGCCGACAAAGGGCTGGCTCTGAACTTTGAAGCGCCTGCAACGTCACCGATCGTTGAAGGCGACGCATCGCTGTTGCGCCAGATGGTCACGAACCTCATCGACAACGCGATCAAGTTCACACAAACCGGCAGTGTAACCGTGCGCGTAAAGAACGATGCCGGCGCAGTCGTCGAGGTGCAAGACACGGGACCTGGCATCGATCCGGAAGATCTTCCGCTCGTCTTCGATCGCTTTTACCGTACGGATAAATCGCGCACGCGCGAAGTTCCGGGCACGGGTTTAGGGCTTGCAATCGTCCGTTCCATCGTGCGCGTGCATCGTGGGAGCGTAGAAGCGACGCGTCCGCCGGAGGGTGGAACGCTCTTTCGCGTGACGATTCCGAAAGTCGTCACTAATTGAATTCTCATGGCCGCATGCGTCGCGCATTCTACAATAACATTGTGAACCGGTATCCCCTGAAGGCGTTCGCGGCGGGTGCGGCGGCGCTGTTTGCGTTTCTGTTGCTGCCCGCTGCGGCTCGCGCGCAAAGCGCCAGCTTGAGTGTCGCTGTTACCGGTTCGCCCGTCGTGCGGGTGCAGATGCGCTCCGGCAGCCTTACGATTCGGACGTGGAATCAGCCGCAAGTGCAAATCGTTTCGAGCGATCCGGTGCAGGCACAGCATTTCGATCCCAATGTCGTCGAGCACGCGTTCGGCGGCGGCGACATTCCGGTGTTCTCAACGACGATCATGACGGCGCAAGGCCCGCTGATGCTGCCCGCGGAGGATTTTCCGCTCGGCCCTATCGGCAGCGGTCACGATGCCGTCATCATTCACGCGCAAGACGCGTCGAATGTCGTCATGACCGTTCCGGCGGGTGCCGCATTCATTTGGGCGATGGTCGGGCGCGGTGAAATCGTTTTGAACGATTACCGCGACGGCGCGTTCGTCGCACGCGTTCGGAACGGACGCATCGGCCTGCACAACGTCGGCGGCAACGGCTACGTTGAGGTCGCACGCGGCCCGATTTCGATAAGCGATTCCGCTGTGAATCGTTTGCGCGCACGCACCGCAGTCGGAAACATTCTTTTCGAGAACTGTAACGCACGGCAAATCGAAGTAAGCAGTATCAACGGCAGCATCGCCTATGACAACGGAACGTTTGCACCAGGCTTAGCGCGCTTCGAGTCTCAAAACGGCAACGTCGCAATCGGCGTGGCGGGCGGCGCACTGCAAATCGGCGCGCACAGCGCTTCCGGAAAGATTTTCCAAAATCTCCCCAACGCTCGGATTAATGGAAATACGACGGATGCGCAGGCGTCGGTCGGCAACGGCGGTCCGGTCGTTACGGCGAGCTCCGGACGCGGCGCAGTCTTTTTATATAACGGCGCTTTCAAACAGCAGCAGCACGTTCCGGCACAATGGCGCCCGGTGGGCCGCATGGTGCAGCGCAAGGTTCCTCATCCGCATCGGCGGTAACGCACATGGTGATTGCGAGCGCTGCGCGCTCGCCCTTCGTCATCGCGTTCGCTATGCGAACGCTCGCTCAGGGTCGTTCGATACCTCACGATGACAAGTATTCACAACAAAAATTTCCGCATGACAGCCATGTCTAATTTGAAAGTATGTTGAGGTAGAACGGCTTCTTCGC
>CAZHGH010000169.1:0-2899 GCA_964531205.1 uncultured bacterium | reverse complement strand
AATGCTCCCCCCAATCAGATAATCGGCAAAGAGCGCGGCCATTTGTAGCGACGGCGCGAAATTCACGCGGTCACGGCGGAAGGAGTGGTGAGGTGACTGCGGCTTATTTACCGCCCAGCATCCGCACGAGTTGGGCATCCGGCCCAACTTCAGCGCCGCATTGAGGGCAGTGAGTTCGTTTCATCGCCCACGCCATCGCAATAAACGGGACAGCCACCGCCGAGCAAACCATTATTACGAAAACTATAGCCATGATTTCTCCTTTCGCGTCCTGTCGGACATACGCGAGAGGCTGGCGGGTTGTTTCGCCCCATTTATTACTTCCAGCGGTCTGCGGGTTCCCGGACGAACGTTGCGAAGACGTAGCGCCACGGAATAATGACGAGAACTATCGCGCCCATCAGACACGCTTGAATGGTATCGGCCGTATCGGCGCGAGCTCAAAAAACAGCAACGGCAACATCTTAAGCGGATAACGAAGCCCGAGTGCGGCCAGCAGCGAGATCGCTGTGAGAACGCTTTTGCCGACGCCTTGCCACAGTATCCACTGCGAGTGGTGCACCCAAGTAGGCCACACGGTCACTGCAAGCCCTGCAAAGATAAGCAAATAGCCGGCTCTGAGGACATACAGCTGCCATAGCGATACCTCGGGTCTTGCAACTGTGGACATCGGCGCTGACGGTGAGATCGTTGTCATGTGCGGCTCCCTCACCTGTGCACGTCTTCACGGGTGATGCCCTTTACATACGATTCGGCGGACGCGCATGTTTCGCGGCTTCGCTATTATAGGGCGATGATCGACGCGCCGTAGCTGTAGCCCAGAAGCGGCAACCCAAAATTCGATTCGATGAAGCGTAAGACGCTGTAGTGGTTAATCCACGTCGTGCGCAGCCCTTTTGGCATCATCGCGCCGCTCATGATCGTGACGATATGGTTGCTCGTGCTGTCCGAAGCTTCGTCGAAAGTAACGATCAATAAGCCATTGTGCGTGCTGTCATACGATTGAATCGCGGGAATGTTGTGGGCTAGCCACGAATCGCCGGCAGCAACGCTGCAATCGTGCATGTCGTGGCAAATGTTCGGAATCACAAAGTTCACGCTGCCGGTAAGCGGCGTCCCAGCGCCGTAGTAGTTGTGACCGTACGTGCGGTAAGCAAAATTCGAGAAATCGGCCCACGGTACGTGCTTACGCCAGTAGAGATAGTGACTGCCGACTGTTGACGAATACGCGCCGTAGCAGGGATTGCCGCTTGACGGCCAGTCATCGGCGTAGCCTTCGAACGTATGACCGTGAGCAAGCAATTCGGAGCCCAAGTTCTGCGTGTAGAACGTCATCGGGCAATAATCGCTGGTTACGCCGTGGGTAGAGCCGCTGAAAAGCGCAAGGTAGTTCGGTTCGCTCGGATGCGAAACGGCGTGGCTGTTCGTGAATAGCGTATTTGCTCTTGCTAGCTGGTTCGTATAAGGAGCAGCGGCGTTGCCGATGATTTGCTCGTAATCATAGTTCTCCATAATAACTACAGTGATATGACTGATTCGAGGCGTGATCGACATTGTAGTCACGGGAAATTCTTCAGACGGCGCAGCCGCCTCGGGAATAACCGTGGGCTGAGTCCCGGCCCCCGAACACGCAGCTAATAAGCCGCAGGCAAGCAAAATGCCGCAGATTCGCTTTAACACAAAGTCTCCCCGGTCCGCGCACCATGGCAGTGGCGGACTTGAATTGTTAGTGCTATGGCGGAAGGATTAGGCTTGCTGTAGATGGCTTGCAGCGCTTAGTTTTTTTTGTCGGACGATCCGCAACCCACACGTTACCCGATTGCGCAAAAACTAATCGCTATACGGCGGCTTTCTGTTGGCTCGCGAGTGAAAGCTGCGGAAGTTGAGCGAAGGCGCGGATGTCATGCGCCGGTACGATAACGAGATCTGGGAAGCGCTCTTTAAGAGCAATGAGTCTTAGTAAGTTCGTACGCGTGCCCCGTGCATCGATATCTGCGGTCCTGCGAACTATCCAAGGCCGCTCTTCGCGAAGCGTGATGCCTTCGAGCTGCCAAACGAGGTCGCCGACGAACGCATAGCGCGTTCCGTCGTACAGCGTTACGAATATAATGACGCTGCCGGGAGTGTGACCCGGCGCAGGTACGACGACGATAGACCCATCGCCATAGACGTCATGGCTTGCGGGAAAACCGAAGTAGGCGTCACCTTCGAAGCCGTACTCCTCGTACCTCGTGCCGCTAAAGAGCCGGCAAAAATCCATGTCGCCGCTCTTCCTGATGAACTCACGTTCTTGCCGCGTCACCCAGACGGGCACGCCGGGAAAATCGGGAAGCCCACTGACGTGATCCCAATGCGAATGAGTGAGAAGAATCGCACGCAGCGATTTAAAATTGTAATTAGCATCAATGAGCTGATCTACGACGGGCTTCCATAGCGTGTAGAACGTGATGACACGGAAGAGGGCCGGCATCGTGTGAAATTGCTTGTCGATTTCTCGCCCGAAACCGGTATCGATGAGCAAATCACCCTGCGGGTGCCTTATCAACGCTCCGCCCATCGCGAAATCGCGGCGCTCAAAGAACGAGCCTCCGCGATAGCCGTAGGCCGCAATTCGATGAGTGACTCCGGCGACCAAAGCGAACACCGCCAGATCTTTTGGCGGAGCAGACGGCGGAAGTGGCCCGGAATACGGCTTTGGTTTGGGCAAAGGCGACGACGAAAACGTGCGCAGGAAGAGCGCAAGCGGGACAACAGCTGCCGCTGCTGCAGCTGCCAAATACGTGCTCTTGCTTTTCATCTTCGCATCTTAGGCGCGGTTCGGGAAGATGCTGTGAAATATGGTGTTTTTTCTTTTTACTGCAGTCTTGCGCGTGATACAGTAAAATGCTGAGTCCGTCTA
>CAZHGH010000168.1:0-3133 GCA_964531205.1 uncultured bacterium | reverse complement strand
GCGCTGCCGGGTTGACAACTATCGGACTCCGATATATCGTAAACCCAATATATCGGTAATCCGATGGAGGGTCTCCCGTGCCGTCCAAGGTCGATTTCGTCCTGCCTCTCAGCCCGCGCGTTTTTTACGTGCTGCTCGCGCTCGCCGAAGAAGAACGGCATGGGTACGCCGTTTCGAAGATCGTCGAGACGATGACCAACGGCGGCGTGCGGCTTCCGCCCGGCACGCTCTATCCGCTGATTCATCAGCTGCTCGTCGACGGGTGGATCGAACCCGCGGATCACGACAGCGAAGATGCGCGGCGCAGGCGCTACAAGCTGACTGCGCACGGACGTCGAATCGCCCAAGCGGAAGCGCGCCGGCTCGAAGATGTCGTGCGAATGGCGCGATCGTTTCGCCTTCTTCCGGCGGTGCGGTCATGAACGTGCGGCTCTTTCTTATCTCGCTCGCGCTACTGGCGTACCCGCGTGACTTTCGCGAAACGTATCGATCGCAGATCTGGAACGACATCGAAGAAGATTGTACGGGGACTGCAGCTGCAGCATTGCAGCTGGTGACGAGCGGTCTGAGCATGCGCTTCGAACGGTTTGTGCGCGACGCCGCATACGCGATGCGCCGGTTGCGCGCCATGCCGCTTTTCGGCGCGCTCGTCGCGCTCACGTTCGCGCTCGGTATCGGCGCGAACGTCGCTGTGTTCAGCATCCTCAACGCCGTCGTGCTCAGGCCTCTGCCGTACCCCAATATCGGAAGGCTCGTCGTGTTCCGCCTGCACAATACGCATCAGCCCGGCGTGGGCAGCTCTTTGTCGATGCCGGAATTCGACGATTTCTCCGCGCAAAGCACAACGCTAGAACAGCTCGCAGCGGTCGCTCCCGATGGAGCAACGTTGACCGGCGCGGGAAAACCGAAAGCATTGATGGGCTACGACGTCACGTGGCACTATTTCTCGATGCTCGGCATCAAACCGGAACTCGGACGCTTTTTTACAAAGAGCGACGAACGCAAAGGCACGTCGAACGTCATCATCTCGGATCGGTTATGGCGCGGATCGTTCGGCTCGAGTCCGCAAATCATCGGACACGTAATCCGTCTCGATGGACGGCCGTATACGGTCGTCGGCGTGGCGCCGGCCGGATTCCGCGCGCCCGATTTTCAACGAGGCGCATTGCTTGCCGTCGACTATTGGTACGCCCAGCCGGATTACGCGCCGCCGAACCAGCGCGGGGCGAGTTATTTCGGCGTGGCAGGCGTGCTGCGCCGCGGCGTCTCGGTCGATAGCGCGAATGCCGAATTGCATCTGATCTCGGAACGCTTGCAACGGCGTTATCCCGGTTACGAGGGAGGAAACGAGTATTTCGTCGAGCCGCTCGCGCAAACGGTGCTCGGTGGAATATCATCGGCGCTGTGGACCGTGTTCGCGGCAGTGATCGGTATCCTGATCATCGGCTGCGCCAACGTCGCGAGCATGTTGATCGCAAATGCATCGACGCGAGACCGTGAATTTGCGGTTCGCTCCGCACTCGGAGCTTCGCGCCGCCGTTTAGCCGAGCAGTTGCTGATTGAAACAGGTACACTTGCAGCAATAGGCGGCGCAATTGGCGTGCTGCTCGCATATGGGATCCTGCAGGTCTTGCGGCCGGCCCTCTCAGCATTCCCGCATGTGGAAGCGCTTGGAATCGATACCGCAGCGCTGCTGTACGCGCTCGGCGCCGTGCTATTTTGCACTTTAGTTGCAGGGCTCTGGCCGATTGCCGCGCTTCAATACGCGTCGCTTAACGTCACGTTGAAGAGCGCGGGGCGCAGCGGTTCGAAAGCGGCGGGGAACCGGCTTCGTTCCGCGCTGATCGTTGGCGAAGTGGCGATCGCGCTGGCGCTCGTCGTCGTCTCCGGATTGATGGCGCGCAGCTTCTTTACGCTGGTGCACGGCGATCTCGGAATAAAACCCGATGGTGTCGTAGTAACGGACGTGCTCGGCCTTCCGCCGAACAGATATGCAAATCTCGAAGCGCGCGCCGCTTTCGAACAGCGGTTGCTGGACCGCGTGAAAGCAATACCAGGCGTGCAAAGCGCCGCGCTGGCCGTGAGCTATCCCCTCGCTGACGTCAATCTGCAATTCCAAATCGGGATCGTTGGCAAAAAGTTTCCTCCGAATCAGGAACCGGCGCTTGCAGAAGACACAATTACGCCCGAATATTTCCGCGCCATGGGCATCCCGCTCGTTCGCGGACGGGCGTTCACGGATCGTGACAATGCCGAATCACAGCCTGTTGCAATAGTGAATGAAGCGTTTGTGAGGCTGTATGGAAAGGACGGGAATGCGCTGGGCATGCGTATTCGCACGCCGGGATGGAACGGAACTCCGCATGCGGTTCGCACGATCGTCGGCATTGCCGCCGATGCGCGCTCCAGCCTGCAAAACGTCGCGCGGCCCGAATACTACGTCCCCATGCGGCAAGGGCCGCCAGATATGCTTTCTGTCGTCGCGCGATCCAACTCGGTACCACCGGCGCAGCTTGCCGTCCCGCTGCAAAGCGCAATTGCGCAGGTCGATCCGGAAATGGCTCCGCCTACTGCAAGCACCTACGCGGATCTCGTCTCGCTGCATTCGCAGCAAGCGCGCTCCACGGCAATGCTGCTTGCCGCGCTGGCGATCGTCGCGTTGCTGCTCGCGCTCTCCGGGGTCTTCGGCGTCGTTTCGTACAGCGTCAGTCAGCGATACGGCGAATTCGGCGTGCGCGTTGCGCTCGGGGCGCGTTCGGGCAGCGTGCTGCTCGACGTGCTCGTGCGTGCGCTTTCGATCACGGCATTCGGAGTTGCAATCGGATTAGCGCTCGCAGCATTTGCGGCGCAAGCGGTGCGCGCCCAACTCTATCAGGTCTCACCGCTCGATCCCCCGGTATTCGTCGGTGTCGTCGCGCTCATTGCAATCAGCGCGGCTCTTTCGGCCCTGCTGCCGGCCATGCGCGCGATGCGAATCGATCCGGCAGTAGCTTTGCGGTACGAGTAAAAATAGTGAACGCGTGGCAAATACTTACGATGCCGGCAAGCGTGCTGCCGGATACGCCGCCGTCGACCGGTTCGTGCGCAACGGCGCCTGCATAGGACTGGGCACAGGAACGACTGCATTTTATGC
>CAZHGH010000167.1:0-3136 GCA_964531205.1 uncultured bacterium | reverse complement strand
CCCAGAGCCTCGTGACCGTCGGCGGCCAGATTATCTTGGGCGACTACTTTGCATCATCGCTTGCGGTGCGGCAAGCGGCGTTCGTTCTCGCCGGCGCGCAATACGATTTGCTCGAGGCGCAGCGAGCCGAACGTATCAAAACCTCCGGCCAGTATTACAACGCGCTCAAGGCGTACGCCGCCGTGCAGGTGCGTAAGGCGGAACTTGCCGGCGCGCAAGCGGATTTGCGCGCCGCCGGATTGCGCTTTAAAGCGGGCGATGCACCGAAATTAGACGTGGTACGTTCTCAAGTTGCGGTCGCTCAAGCGCAGTCGGCACTTGCTGCGGCTCAAGTCGATTTCGAAAATGCGCAGAACGCGCTTTCCGTCGAGACCGGGACTCCTGCGCAGTCGCTGGCCGTACTCTCGCCGACGCAATTCCCAATGGATCCGCCCGCCGACGTGAACCGTGCGGTGACGCGAGCGTTTGCACAGCGTTCCGATCTTGCATCGGCGATGCAACTCGAAAAAGCGGAGCAGGCGGCCGTTGCGGTCGCGGAACGCGGCAGGCTGCCCGGAGTTACGCTCAGCGCTGGGTACACTACGGGTGTGGATTCGGGGGTGGCCGTGCACGGGCCGTCCGCGAACGTAAATCTGGTGTTCCCGGTCTCCAACGAAGCGCGCGCGAAGGCGGATGCGGAACGCGCCCGCCTCGCGCAGGCACATTACAAAGTAGAATCGATTCGCCGCCAGATTTCCGTAGACGTAAGCGCTGCCGCGCGCACGTACGCGGAGTCGATGCAGGCGACGCAATCGGCCGCCCGCGCGCGCATCGCCGCGCAACAACAATTGCGCGCAACGGAGATCGGCTACCGCAGCGGCGCGAGTTCGAGCCTCGACGTCGAAGTCGCACGGCGCACGTACGTCAGCGCAGCAATCGATGAACTCAATGCCGTTTACGCGCAAGCGCAAGCCGCCGAAACACTAAAGGAGGAGATGGGACCGTGACCGCGTTTCGCTGCAAAGTCGTGCTGCTCGCCGCAACGATCGCCGCAATGACCGGATGCGGCGGGCATCGCGCCGGTGCGCAGACGCAGGATGCGCCGCCCGCGGTTCCAGTCGCAGCTGCTAAATATGGAAGTTACGTCGAGACGGTAAGCGCCATCGGACGTATCGGCGCGCCCGCCGGAGCGGCGACGAAGCTTTCTTTCGCGGAACCTGGAGTACTGCACGTCATCGATGTGCGCATCGGCGATCGCGTTTCGGCGGGAGAAGCTCTTGCTGAACTGGACACGAGCGGCTTGTCGCTGTCGGCACAGCAGGCGCAGGCCGACGCAGCCGCAGCGGCGGCGAACGTGCGGCAATCGGCAGTCGATCGAACCAGCACGAAGATCGCGGTGGATCAAGCGGCACTGCGGCGCGCGCAATCGCTCTACGCTGCCGGCGTCGCTGCGCTCAAGGACGTCCAAGCAGCTCGCGCGCAGCTGGCGCAAGATCGCGCGGACGCGTCGACGCAGACCGCCACCGTGCAAGGAAGTTCCGCGCAATTGGAAAGTGCCCGTGCACGCGCCGCACTTGCCGCCCGCGATCTCGCCAACGGCACCCTGCGTTCGCCGATCGATGGCGTCGTAGCCGCGATCTACAAACACGAAGGTGAAGCCGTCGATACGTCTACGCCGGTGATCTCGATCGCCCCTCAATCGCAGAATTTGTTAACGCTCGACGTTACATCGACGGATGCGGCACGCATCCATCCCGGCGACTCCGTGGAGATCTCGGTGCCGGGAACATCGCTTCGTGCAAGCGGTCACGTGGCGGGCGTATCCACTGCATTGGATCCCGCAACGCAATCGGCAACGGTCGAAGTCAGCGGCATACCTTCCGGCGCGCCTGCGGGAAGTGCGGTGCAAGCGCAAGTCGAGGTTTCGCGCGATCGCGGAGTTGTGATTCCACAAAGCGCGATCGTACAAGATCCGCAGAGCGGCGACACGTTAGTCTTCGTGCAAACGCGGGCAAAGAACGGCGATATGACGTTCGAACAGCGCACCGTGCAGGTCGCGCATCAAAACGGAACCGAAGCGCTCATTACGTCGGGACTGAAGCCCGGTGAGCGAATCGCGGCGCAAGGCGCGTTCAATTTACTCGCACCGGCAGGCGGAGGCAGCTAACATGGTTACCGGCAAAATCATCGCTGCAATAATCGGCGCGGTTCTGGCTGTCTCGGGCGCTATCGCATGGCACTTTCGTTCCTCCGACACGCGGTTGACTACGCTTCCCAAGACCGTTAGCGCCGCGCTAGGCTCGCTCCCGAACGCGCCCGCGCACGTCGTCATCATCGTCGAAGAGAACAAAGACTACTCTCAAATCGTCGGCAATACCCAGGACGCGCCGTATCTCAACGAGCTCATCAACCGCGGTGCGCTGCTCACGCACTCGTATGCAGTGGGGCATCCCAGCCAGCCGAATTACCTTGCGCTTTTTGCGGGCGCCACCGATGAAAATGGCGATGGGTGTCCGCCTTCGCCGCTCGACACGAACGGCGCGAATCTTGCGCAAGAGCTGACGGAAGCCCATCGCACATTTGCCGGATACTCCGAAGACCTTCCGGCGCCGGGCTCGCACGCATGCCGGTCGGGAAACTACGCGCGAAAGCACGTCCCTTGGGTGAATTTTGCGAACGTCCCCGAGAGTCAGAATCTGCCGTTTTCATCGCTTCCCGGCTACGCGCAGCTTCCCACCGTTTCGTTCATCATTCCGAACCAGATCGATGACATGCATAGCGCCAGCATCGCGCGCGGGGACGAGTGGCTAAAATCGCATGTTGGACCACTCGTCGATTGGGCGATGAACCACGACACGCTGGTGATCGTGACGTGGGACGAAAACAACGGCTTCATCGGAAATCACATCCCGACAATCTTTGTCGGGCCGATGGTGCGTCCGGGCCACTATCCCGAAACGGTTACGCACTACAGCGTGCTGCGTACGCTCGAAGATCTTTACGGATTGGGCCACGCCGGCGCGTCGGCCGGCGCGGCGCCAATCACAAGCATCTGGCGCTAAACGCTAGCGCGTGTACTTGAACTCCTGAACGAAGTCGCCTTTGGGCGAACCCCAAACCGCCCACATGTGACCGGTTTGCGGATCGAACGCCAAGG
>CAZHGH010000166.1:0-3420 GCA_964531205.1 uncultured bacterium | reverse complement strand
GATGATGTATCGTGCCTCTCGCGGACCAGACTAGGCGGCTGTTCCGCGAGTCGAAGGATATCTCCGACGGTACGATGCGCCTCGACGGCATGCCGCAATGGCGCGTTCGCGTTGACGAGATAGACGTTCCGCCGCCCGACGCGCCGTTTCGTTAACACGCGAGCCGCTTGCAGATCGGTAAGGATTTGCGCTACCGCACGCTCGGTAATCCCAACTGCGAGCGCCAGATCGCGAATCCGCAAGGCGGGATCCTTCGCGATCGCTATCAGCACATGAGCATGGTTGCTCAGAAACGTCCAACGGGCTCGAGGCTTCATACTGTCCTGTGCCGGGGTTTGTCCCTATTACGGCACTGCAATGCCTGATTTACGTTTCAGGTATTCGTGCTCCTCTATAGACGTGGAAATCATAATTTCCGATTCAGGTTTTGGCTTACCTGAAAGCCGGCGAGACTTATCCCGCTGGACGAATAGTGATACCGTTTACGCGCTATGCCGAATTTGCACGGCAATCTTCCGGACGAGATCTGGAGCCGGCTAAAGGAGTGGGCCAAAACCCAGGCCGCCGCGCAAATTTCACCAACGAACGACGAGTGCGTGGCGCAGGTTCTACAGATTGCGGCTGAGATCACCGGCCGCCCGGATACGCTCCGGAGCGACGTGGTCGCATTCTATGCTAACGAAACCGCGGAAATGATCTCGAAATTTCGCGGACCAAACGATCCGGAGCCGGCGGCTTAACGCGATCGCGCGTGCGTTCTGTCCCACCGAACAGTTAAAACCGCGACGTCATCTTCATGGCGGGATGCATCGATGACGCGTTCACGTATTGCGTGCGCGGGATGCAACGCTTCTCGAACTTCCCGGCGACCTATTGCGTCATGAAGGCGGGACCACGCCTCCGGAATGTTGCGCTTCCATTCGAGCAGTCCGTCGGTGAAGAACACGACGAATGCACCGGTCTTTAGCGTCATCACTTGAGCGGTTTTCGCCACGGGTCCAAAATTCCGCAAACCGAGCGGCAGTCCACGTTCCGCGAAAGGATCCGTAACCTCGCCGGTGTCGTCCCAAACGAGCGGACCCGGATGTCCTGCGGAGGCACACGACAGCGTTTCATGGGTGCAATCGATTAATCCAACGAGCGCTGTCGCAAACTCTTCGCGGAATTCCGTGCGGAGCATTTGATCGGCGACCTCGAGCGCATTGGCGGGATCGGGCTCGCTGAACAGCGCAGCGCGCAATCCGTTCCGTAGCCGGCTCATCCAAATCGCGGCCTCGATTCCGTGCCCCAGCACGTCTCCAACCGTTATCGCAATGCGGCCGTCGGCGAGTTCGAAGGCATCGTACCAATCTCCGCCGACAAGCAACTGCTCCGACGACGGTTCATAAAAAGCGTCGAAGCTGATTCCGTCACGACTTGGCAATCGCTCCGGAAGAGCAGCTTTCTGGTACACCGTAGCGATGTGCAACGTCTGTTCGTAAAGCCGCGCCTTCGCGATCGCCGTAGCACAGCGGCGTGCGAGGTCTTCAGCAAACCGAAGCGATTCCTCGTCGTAGCGCTCTTCGCTAAGATCGGTACGAACCAGGGTAAGCGCTCCGATTCTGCCCTGTGTGGTGGAAATGAGCGGCACGACCATGAGCGATCGATAACGCATGCGGCGCATGTATTGCTCGTGCTCGGCACTAACGGAGTGCGAACGCAGATAATCGTCGTCGACGTTTTGCACCAATAGGGGTTGTCCGGTCGCAACCGCCACAATGACCGGATGCGTAGCTTGACGCGTACGCTGGCGAAGAAAAATACCGGCACTCTGAATTTGCGACGTCAGCTCGGGATTGCTGTGTGCGGCCGCGACAAGGTCGAGGTTGCCTTCTTCGTCCTTTAGATCGAGAATGCAAAGGTCGGCAACGGTTTCCACCGCAGCTGCGCAGACGCCGGTGATCGTTTGGTGCCAATCTAACGCCCCAGCCAAAACTTCGCCTGCCCGCAAGAACAGCTGAAGATAGCGGTGTTCGCGCTCTAATCGGCTAAGTGGAATCGGCGCCGGGCTATGCATGGCGCTAGCTTGTTCCCAGGCAAGCCTCTCTTCGAACGCCCACTTAATTGGAACCCTACTGACCTGGCCGGAACAAAACTTTTCCGTGACGGCCCGGCATTTCAGCAGCGCGCAAGGCTGCGGACGGCTCGGTCAGCGGATACACGCCGTGCACCGAAAGCGGCAATTCACCGCTCAATGCGAGTTCGAAGACTCGTTGCATTGCGGCGATGCGCTGTTCTTGCGTTGCGCGCTGCATCCAAGGCGACATCCAGAAGCCGCGCACGATTAATTCGTTCGAGATCATCAGACCGGGATCGAGCAACATTGCGCCGCGCGCCAGCCCACCGAAGACGATCAGTTCACCGCCAACGCCCAATAATCGCTGCATGTCGAGCGATTGGGGACCCGTTATTGAATCGATCGCGCGCACGATCGGCGATCCACCGGTCATCGCGCGCACTTCATCTCGCCAACCGTCGTTTTGCGTTACGACGACGTGTTTTGCGCCGAGTTGATGCATTTCTTCGGCCGCTTCCTCGCGACGCACGAGGTTAATGACATTGACGCCCCGAGATTGCGCGATGCGCATCAGAATTTTTCCAACCGCGCCGTTTGCAGCGTTCTGCACGATCCAATCGCCCGGCTTGACGCGAAGCTCTTCGAACAAGACAACCGTGGACATCGGCATGGCAAGAAGCTGGCACGCCCGATCGTCGTCGATGGCGTCGGGGACTGGAACCAGTGCCGACGCGTGCGCAACGACTTGTTCTGCCCATGCGCGCGGCGCCATGGTCGCTACGCGTGCACCGATTTCTACGCCCGTTACGGCAGAACCGATCGCATCCACGATACCGAGTAGTTCGCTTCCGCCAACGGCGGGCAGGGTGGGTTTGATTCCGTAGGTGCCGCGAATCGTTGCGAGATCGTGATTGTGAATCGGCGATCGAACCATCCGCAGGCGAACTTCATCGGCGTCTGGTTCCGGGACCGGAAGATCCACCGGCGCGATTACATCGGCGGCCTCACCGAAGGCTGTGTACTGTAACGCGATCATTTCTAAATCCGCTCGATCGTCGCGCACCACGCCGGTACGCCGTTGTCGTCGTGGAATCTGGTCTGAAGCCGGTCCGGTTCTATAGCGGCGATATTCCATCCATTGCCGGCGGTGAACGCTGCTGTCAGCTCGTCTTGACTGACGGGGTGCGGGCCGGTATCGGGACCATCGTCGCTGAAGCACAGCACATATAGCGTTCCGGCGTGCTCGGTCACCGACGCTAGACTCGCGACGTATCGTGCTCGTTCGTCGCGATCGAACGTGTGGAACAGTCCGCTGTCCAGCACCGTGTCGAACTTGCGCTGCAACCGCTCCAACTGCAACGCGT
>CAZHGH010000165.1:0-3537 GCA_964531205.1 uncultured bacterium | reverse complement strand
GACGCTAACTCGTTTTGGCCGCGCGCAACGCGACAACGGCTTCGCCGTATCGATCCCGAGATGTACGAGTATATCGAGCAGTTGTTCGCTAATGGCTTTGAAGCCGCCGCGTAAATAATTACTGCTAGAGGTCGACGTGGAAAGTATAGTGGCCGCCCGCAACCGCTTTGCAGTTACGGATTTCCGGCTTGTAGGTCGAGTGCGCGGCCGCACGGCCCGCGGCTGAATCGATCGTCATGTTGCCGCTCGATTGCATGAGCTTGATATCGCTAGGAATGCCCTGCGCGGTGAGCGTGACAAGCAAAGTCACCTGACTGTTCGTATGTGCTCTGGCAACAGCCTCGGGGATATCAGGTCGCACCTGCTTCACGATCATTGCATCTGCGGAGCAACCGGTTGACGCAAGGCCGTTCGGAGCTTGCAGCACAAAGCCGAGACCCGCAAATAGAGTAACGGCTCCCGCAACGGCAACGTAGTTGATTTTCAATTGACTGGCCTTTCCTTCGAGAAGTCGCGCGATTCGGCCGATAAGCATATGTCTGGAGCCGATCGCGCTTGGAGTGAGAAGTGGAGTAGCTGTTCGGAGATTGCGTCGACCAAGGTTTGCAAGACACGACGCGTAGCGTTCAGCATCGCTCATGACGCGAACCGCCCAATCGTCGCACGCCGCTTCGCGCTCTTTCACGAGTTGGTGTCCGATCAGGTGCACCCACGGATTGAAAAAGAGCACGGCTTCAAAGACACGTTGCATCAAGTTGCCGACGATGTCGTGTCGTCGAATGTGGGCTCGTTCGTGTTCAACGATGTATTGGAGGTCCGTGGATTCGAGGTTTGCGGCAAGCTCGGTCGGAATGATTACCGTGGGGCGAAGAAAACCGGCGGCGATCGGAATCGCGAATGCCGGCGACAAAACGACGCCCTCTCCTATTTGTGGAGCGGGAACCGCATTGCGCATGGCCCGGCTGATGCGGACATAGCTCGCGGCAAGCCGCGCCACGCAAACGAAGACGCCCGCGAGCCATAAAGCCAGAAGGATCCAGCCGCCGTCGCTCGCAGCGCGTACGGTCGCGTGCTTTACAAGCGTAGTCGTGCTGATCACCGTGCTCGGAATCATCGACGGCGGGGCACCGAAAGAGAACCGGCCCGCAAACGGAAGTATCACTAGCGCTACGAGCGACGCAAACCACACCGCATACCGTGTCGCAGCATGATGGCGAGGTACAAAAGCGATCACACCGCCGGCAACCGCAACGACGAGCGCGCCTTGCCAAAGCCCGTTGAGCAGGCCCTCTATCATCGCGGGGAGCCCTTGCGTCTTCGCAGCAGCCGCTTGATTTTCGCAACGTCCGCATCATTGAGTTGGACATCATCGAGAACCGCGACGGCTAGATCGCCCGGAGAATTTCCGAAGAAGCGGTCGAGGAGATGCTGCATTGCGGATTTTGCTGCGGCCTGGCGTGCGACCAACGGATGATAGACGTACGCGCGACCGTGCTCTTCGTGGGCAATGTAGCTTTTCTGTTCGAGCGTTCGCAGCGTGGTGAGCACCGTGCTATAGGCAAGGGGCGGCGGCGGTAGGGCTTCCACGACATCGGCGACGGTCGCCGGTGCTCGCTTCCAAAGCACTTCCATAAGCCGCAATTCGTGATCCGTTAGGATCGGGGACTTTTTGCGGGACAAGCGGCCTCCTGACTATTACGAATGTAATAGCAGACTATCACGAAACCGGCGCCGTGTCAATTAGATCTATAATACTTGGCTGAAGCCCTTTTCCACAGAATTACCGAGTCGCTTCGCGCATATGTTGAAGCGAATGACGCAAACTCGTTTTGGCCACGCGCAACCCGACAACGGCTTCGCCGCATCGATCCGGAGATGTACGCTTACATCGAAGATCTGTTTACCGTGACGTTTCGCGCAGCGGCATAATCGTTTACCTTAGCGTTATATGCAACCCACCGAAGATCGTAGAAGCCACGGCAAGCAGCATCCCGCCGTACATGACGCCGAATAATGCGTCTAGGTCGGGGCCATTTTTTAGAGCACGGATTAGGGCGGCGAATTTGTTCTTCATGGGATAAGACTAAAGTTTCGGGAAGCAACGTTGAATGGCGATGCGCTGATATTTGCATTACGCCGTCTTATAGCCGGAGCGCAGCACGGATTCGCCGCTTGCTTGCCATCGTGGTTTCCGTTCCCGAGGGCGGGTCGTGCGGACAAGTCGAATTGAAAAACAGATGGGCAAAGAGGACGCGACAGAATCGCATCTCTTCAATGTCATGCAGCTGATGACGTTGTCCGTTGTTGCAGAGCACGGCAGCTTTACTCGCGCTGCGGAAGCTCTCGGCGTGACGCAACCATCCGTATCGCAACAAATTCGCGATCTCGAAAACATAGCCGGCCTACCCGTGGTTCTGCAAAAAGGCCGTTCGATTGCGCTCACACCGCTGGGGTTGGAACTTGCGGAAATCGGACGTCGAATCGCGGTCGAGCGCTCTCGCGCCGCGCGCGCCGCAACCAGACATAAAGAAGGTGCGGAAGGACGCCTAACCGTGGGCGCGAGCATGACGACCAGCACGTATTTGCTTCCGCGAATCGTTAGCCGGGTGCAGCGGCAAAGGCCGGACGCGACAATCGAACTGCGCGCCGGAAACACGTTCGACGTAGCGCAAATGGTCGCAGACGACGTGGTCGACGTGGGGGTCGTCGAGGGTGACGTTAGCCGGCCCGAACTCATCGTCACGCCGTTTGCACAAGATCGGCTCATTTGCATTGCTGCCGCGAAGCGCGGCTTCGGCGACAAACCTTTGCAGCCTGACGATGTTCAGAACGAAACGCTTTTGGTGCGCGAAGACGGCTCCGGCACGCGGCAAGTCGTTCTGCGCGCGCTTGCATCGCAAGGCTTTCACTTTAAAAGGACGCTGCTCTTCGGTACGAACGAAACCATAAAAAACGCAGTGCATTTCGGCATTGGCATTGCCTGGTTATCACGCATTTCATTGGAAACGGACCTTGCCAGCGCGGCGGTTCGTGAATTGAAGTTCTCAACGCCGCCCATTGAACGACAATTTAGTTTCGTGCGGCGGCGAGACACAGAACCTACTCCTCTTGGAGAGGCTTTCATCGCGGCGCTCAAGAGTTACGAAGGCTAGGCGGCCGCTTTTACCGGTGAGCTTTCACGGGGCAGCCGCATCGCATAACCGGCTCCGCGGATCGTTTGAATGAGTGGAGACATACCGTTCAAGTCGACCTTCGAACGCAAATAGGAGATGTAGGTTTCCACAGTCGCCTCCGAAACGTCGCGGTCGACACCCCAAACGACATCGAGCAACTGCGACCTTGTAAACACTCTCTCCGGATTGCGCGCGA
Source organism: uncultured bacterium (assembly GCA_964531205.1). Taxonomy (GTDB): domain Bacteria; phylum Vulcanimicrobiota; class Vulcanimicrobiia; order Vulcanimicrobiales; family Vulcanimicrobiaceae; genus JAICWY01. The sequence goes on along the minus strand of CAZHGH010000165.1, from coordinate 168 downwards.
GCGTCACCAGCAGGTCGAATTCTCGCATCGACAGATCCAGCGGTCTCCCGGCTCGGGTGGCCTTCCTAGACGTAACATCGATGCTCAGGTCAGCGAAAGTAACCAACGTGCGGGTTTCCATCCGCGGCCTGCGCAAACGCGCGTAGATGAGCGTAACGAGTTCCTCGA
>CAZHGH010000164.1:0-3631 GCA_964531205.1 uncultured bacterium | reverse complement strand
AGAACCGCGAAGAGATCGAGATCAAGATCCAAGACGACGACATGGGCGAGCGCGCGCAAGAGATCGGTCTGCTCATGGGCGACGAAGATCCGCGCATGACGCAAACCGCAGCCGCGCAACGCGAAGCTGAAGCGCAACGTGCAACGGCTGTCACGGGTGAAATCGAGCTCGAAGAGCCTTCCGAAGAGGAAGAAGAGGAAGAGGAAGAGATCGACGACTCCAAACCGATCGTCACTGGTCCTGTCGGCGGCAGCATGGGTTCGGCGGATGCCGACATGCAAGTCACCGGCGCGGGGATTCGCGGCGGCGGGTTGGACATCGACGAACTCGAGGTCGAAGAAGAACCCGTCGAAGAGGAAGAGGAAGAAGAGCAAGGCTACGTTCTCGAGGAAGAGGACGAGGATCTCTCCGAGGAAGCTTCGCCGTACGGTGAAGAGGAAGAGGAAGCCGAGACTCCTTATCGCGAGGGCATGGAGGAAGAGTACTAACCCCTGGCCCCTTCAAAACGCTCAGCTTGACGTGAAAGCAAGAAGGCCGGTGCATGCAGCACCGGCCTTTGTTTTTGAAATGCGCCGCGACGGGAACTGTGCGAGGAAGTAATCCGAAAGGAGAACGACATGGCCACACGCGCCTCTGACATTATGAGTAAAGACGTCACCGTAATCCGCGAAGATGAAACAGTTCGCAAGGCAGCGGAACGTCTAGCCGGCGATGATATCGGCGTGCTGCCGATCACCGATCAAAATAAGAATCTCAAAGGTATCCTTACCGATCGCGACATCGTCGTTCACGTGATCGCGCGCGGCAAAGATCCGAACAGCACGCGTGCGAAAGAACTCGAACAAGGTGAGATCATCACGCTGCGGCCCGATGATTCAATTCAGCACGCGCGCGATCTCATGGCGCAGTACAAAATCCGGCGGTTGCCGGTTGTCGAGAACGGACGCGTCGTCGGAATGGTAAGTCAGGCGGACATCGCAAAAAGCCTCGCGCCGGATCAAGCCGGCGAGATGCTCACGTCCATCTCGAAGGACTAAGACGTTCGCGTCGACTCGATAATGCCGCCGATGAAGAAAAAGGCGCTAATGAGCACGCCGGCGCACGCGATGAACATCAAAAGCGGTAGATTCATGATGCCTCTACATACCCACTACTAAGACCTTAGTTGACAGGTTCCGGCCGCTTGCGGTATGCTCCATCTACTAAACCTTTAGTAGATGGAGCGTCCGCTAATGCCTCGTCCCAATCCGCGTTCCCTCACGAAGGCCGAGTTGCGCATCATGCGAGCCCTTTGGGACGCCCAACGCGCAACGGTCACCGACGTTGTCGCCGTCCTGGGCGATCCGCCGCTCGCATATACCACCGTGCTGACGATGCTGCGCATTTTGGAGCAAAAGGGCTTCGTTGCACACGACGTAGATGGGCGTGCGCACGTCTATTTTCCGCGTGTGAGGGAACGCGACGCAGCGAAGGCTGCGCTGAGCGAAGTCGTTTCCTCGTTCTTCAAAAATAAGAAGACCGCGCTCGCACTCGCGCTCATGTCCGAAGAGCGGCCATCGAAAGAAGAGATCGAGCATCTGAAATCGCTCATCGCACACTATGAGCGAGGTGAGAAATGATGCTGCTGCTCAGCGTTCTGCTCAACTCGCTCTGGGAAGGCGGCGCTATCGCGCTTGCGGTTTGGCTCGTCTTGCGGATGGCGCGCAACGCGAATGCGACGACGCGCTACCTGGTGTGGACCTGCGCGCTCGTTGCCGCCGTTGTGCTGCCCGTTGCGACCGCCTTTCTTACGAATGTAACCAGCCCGCCAAAACGTCCAATCGTTTCTCGGACCAGCGCACTCAGCGTCTCTCATATCTCCGCTAGACCGCGCATCGTGGCGCATGTCATCCAATCGACGCAACCGGCACCGCCCGTTACCTCGCCGCAGCGCGTGCAGATTCGCATTCCGCAGAACGTCGTGTGGGCTTTGCTCGCGCTGTGGGGAGCGATCGCTCTTTATCAACTTATCCGTTTCGCATTTGCGCTCGCTGCGCTCGAGAAACTGAAGTGGAACGCAAGACCTCTCTCGATCGAATATCGCGAGCAGTTGCGCCGTTGGAATTCAACGGACGGCGTTCACGGGGGTGTACGTTTGTGCGTCTCCGACGAGATTCTCGTTCCTGTCGCGGTCGGGCTCTTCGATGCGATGATTCTCGTCCCGGAGTCGTTGCTCCATCGATTGCATCCGGATGATGTCGATCGCATTCTGCTGCACGAGTTCGCGCATCTGCGCCGTCGTGACGATTGGATTCACGCGTTCCAGCGTATCGTCTGTGCGGTGCTGTTCTTCAACCCCGGAATCGCGTTTATCGCGCGCCATATGGATTTGGAACGCGAGGTCTCTTGCGACGACTCCGTTCTCGAACGAGATGGACTGCAGCCGGTTCCCTATGCGACCTGTCTGACGAAGATGGCCGAGATCGTGGCATGGCCGTATGCACCGCTCGCGGCGCCTGGCGTCTTCAATACGCGCCGCAATCTCTCGATCCGTGTAGAGCGTTTGCTCACCTCTGCGAGGGATAAGCGCACGCGCATTGCAGCGGTACCCGCGCTTTTGGCGTTGCTCGTTATCGGAGCCGCCGGAGTTGCCGGCGCGTCGGTTTCGCCGGCATTCGCTTTTCCGGTTCCAGCGCTAGAACAGAAAGCGGAAAGCGTCTTCCGGCACGTTTCGCGCCACGCGGTACGTCGTGCCGTCGTGCACACACATGCTGTCCCGGCGTTACCGCTGCAGCAAATCGCTGCCGCTACGCCTGCACCGACCGCAAAGCCGCAGCCGACGCCGCTTCCAACGGCGCTCGTCAAACCGCACGTCAAGGTCAAGCGCCCAACACCTGTACAATCCGATCCGCCATCGAGCGATGGCGACTACATCTCGGAGCTTGCAAACGCCGGATATTCCGGATTGAGCATCGACGATCTCGTGCAGTTAAAAGCCGTCGGCGTAGATGCAGACTACATTCGCTCTATTGCGAATGCCGGCTTCGGTCATCCGCCCGTTCGCGATCTCGTCGAGTTGCGTGCGATGGGCATGACACCCGACTACATCGGTCAGATGCACCGGCGCTTTCCAAACGTTACGACGCACCAATTGACGGAAATGCGTTCCGTTGGCGTGACGCCTGAATATGTCGATGAAATTGCGAGTGCGGGTTATCCGAACGTAACCTCGCGCGAACTCGTCGAGCTGCGTGCGATGGGCATCGACGGTGCGTTCATCCGCAAAGCCTCGGACCACGGATTCCACAACTTAAGCGTAAACAAGCTCGTCGAGCTGAAGACGATGGGGTTACTATGAAACGTTCGCTCACCGTAATTCTCACACTTGTTTTCATGGCAGCGCTGTCAGGCGCGGTCCTCGCGCAAAACGCGATAACCGGCACGTGGAGCATTCAGCCGTCGGGCGTACCGGGCAGGATCGAATTGCAACTGCGTACGGAGGACCAATTGCGCCGAGGGCATTCGCACGACACATCGCAGTTTACGCCTGAGGATATCGGTTTGCAGCCGAGCGATCTGAGCGGCGCCTCGCATCCCGTGCACTTCGTCATGCGACGCGACGCCGGCAGCATCGATTTTACCGGAACTGCGG
>CAZHGH010000163.1:0-3739 GCA_964531205.1 uncultured bacterium | reverse complement strand
GTATCGTTGATTGCAGCGAGATGATGCCTGGCTTTGGGACGTACGTGCCTTCGTCGAACGCGCCGCTCATCAGTGGATTGGCAATTGCAGTAAAACCAACGGCACGGCCCGACGAAAACGTAGTAGCCATATAATCGCCGACCATCGGACCGTCGGTGGTTTGCGCAAGCCACGAAAGACTCATCGGTCCGGCGAGCGTCGTCGGGGCACCCCACGTTGCACCGCCGTCGTGTGAAGCGATGAAGTTCGCAGAGAGTTGACACGTGGACGTCGTGCACGCCGTATCCGCGTACGAATAATACGTCACGCCGAGGTGCGCGCCGCCCCCGCTCGTTCCCGGCTCAATTCCAAGACCCGGAATGAAATGATCGGCGGTGCTGCTCAATGCGTCGATGGGAATGCGCTGCACCGGAGTCCAGTTGATTCCGTTCGTCGATGTCGTCATGACGAGATCGTTCGCGCTGCAACTCGTGCGGAATCGGCAATCGTGCCACACGACGTAAACCGTTCCCGCCGCATCGGCAGCCGCTGAAACGAGCGCAAGACTCCGTATATTCCCTGCCGATGCATGATCCGCAATGCTTGACACTACGACCGGCGCACTCCACGTCGTGCCGCCGTCGCGCGATTGAAACGCGAGCACACTTTGCGCGAAGATGTCGTCGATCGGCACGATGACGGTTCCATCCGGTTGCACAACGGGTTGGCCACCGATGCCGCCCACTGTCGATGGCGGACTTGCGGGCGCCGTCCATGTATGTCCGCCGTCGCTCGAGGTGCTCATGAAGATCGTACCGTTGCCTGCAAAGCTATCCCATTCGACGTAACACCGGCCGAAAAACGGACTGCTCGTGTGGTCGTCGCACGCGATCCAATTTTTATCGTTGGTCGTTTCATCCGCAGGCGTTACGCCGATCGGCGCGCTCCACGTCAAGCCATCGAGGGACGTTGAAACGACAACTCCCGGAGCCGCGCTACCGTTAAAGAAGATCGGCAATGCCGACACAAGCCACGCTGCATGCCGCGCGTCGTACGCGACGGACGGATCGCTGATGCTGTCGTACGCACCCGGCGGTAACGTGTAGTGCGTTGTACCCGGCAGCGTTCCGCTTTGCCAGCTCGCGCCACCGTCGAACGAAGTAGCGAACCCGATATCCGATGCACCGTGCGTAAAAAAGCGGCCCGCTTGAAACGCGGCAACGATCGTCAGACCGTTGCTTGCGGCTGAGGGTTCAACTTCTGTTGCGTGTTGACTCCCGCCGTTTGTAAACGGATCGGCGCTGATGCGTTCCACGTTCGCGAGCGACGGAGGACCAGGGGCGGGAGTAGGCGTCGGCGTTGGATTGATCGGCGGTGGTCCGCCCGTGCTACTGCCACTACCTCCGCCGCATGCGGATAGCACGAAGAACGCAACCAATGCCAATCGTTTCATTATTCCGCGCCGGCCGCCACGGAGGCTAATGAGACGCGCCGCGGCGTCCGCAGCAGTAGAACGACCGGCGTTAGGAACAGTGTGACGATTCCCAGGAAAACAAAAGCGTCGGCGAACGCCATCGTCTGCGACTGCTGCACGACCGCACCGTAAATGTTCACGATTGGCGCGTGATGCTGAAGCGCCGTGTTTACCGCGTGGTTACGTAGCGTTATGGCGCCGGCGAGATTCGATTGGTGCAGTGCATTTCGCCGATCGAGCAGTGTAACGAGTGTCGCGGTCGAAAGTGAGCCGCCGAGCTGCTGGCAAAGGCTGATGAGCGAGGTCGCCTTCTGGGTGTCCACACCGTGCACGCTGCTGAGCACCGCGACGGAAAGCGGTAAGAACAGCATGCCGAATCCTGCGCCGCCGATCACGAGCGGCCACAAGAAGGTCCAGAACGTCGAATCGGTTGTCGTCACGTACGATTGCATGATGTTCGCGACCGCAACGATCAGAAAACCGGTACCGAGCAGCACGCGCGGCGGGACGTGAAAGCGGTTGAGCGCGATAAGTGTGATCGGCGTGAATAATGCAATGGCGAGCGCGCGCAAGAGAATCGACTCGCCGCTGAGCGTCGCCGTAAAGTTCAATAACTGCTGTTGAAACTGAGGCGAGAGAATGACGCCGCCGAAAAGTGAGAATCCAATGGTGAGCGCGAGCAAGGTTCCCGCCGCGACGGTCCGGTTTTTGAGAATGCGAAGATCGACGATCGGCGCCTTCGATCCGTAAAGCTCCCATAAGACGAACGCGATTATCCCAGCGACGGAGATGACCGCGAGCCCGGTGATTGCGCCGTTCCCAAACCAGTCGTTCCGTTCGCCTTCATCCAAAACATATTGCAGCGAACCAAGACCCAGGGCCAACAGCGCCAGTCCCAAACCATCGAATCCCGAAACCCGCTTATACTTCGGATTGCGCAGTGTGCTCGCAATCATGATCGCCGCTAAAATGCCGGGCACGATGTTGATGTAGAAGATCCAGTTCCATGAAAACGCATCGGTGAGAATGCCGCCGAGTGTCGGACCGATGCTGGGCCCGACGATCGCTCCGAGCGAAACCAATGCCTGGCTCTTCCCGAGCTCCTTCGTCGGGAACGTATCGCGCAGAATCGCCTGTCCGGTCGCAATGAGACCGCCGCCGCACAGTCCTTGCAGAATACGAAAGATCACCAGTTCCGTGAGCGACGTCGACAAACCGCAAAGTGCCGACGTCACGGTAAATCCGATAATCGCCGCCACGTAATATTGTTTGCGTCCAAAAGTTTGCTGCAGCCAGGGCGTGAGCGGGATGACGATAACCGCAGCGATGATATAGCCCGTAACGATCCACGCGCCCTCGTCGAAGTTGGCGCCTAAGCTCCCTTGAATTGTGGGCAGCGCGACGTTGACGATAGTTGCGTCGAGCACTTGCAGCAGCGTTGCGGCCATCACCCCGATGACGACGATCCATCGCCGCATGCCGTACTCAACCAAACTCTCGTCGTGTTGTATCATGTCCGTATGCCTATATTAACAGCCGAGTGGCACGATCCGGATCCCGTCGCCCGCGCGTGGCCGCATTTGAGCGGGCGCGAATTCCTGGAACGCATCGGCCGCCGCGAACTGACGTTGCCGCCGATACTCGAAGTGCTCGACATCACGGAAGGCAGAATCGGTGACGGATGGATTGAGTTCGTCATGCGGCCGCAACCGTTCATGCTCAACCTCGCAGGCACGGTTCACGGCGGCGTGCTGGCCACACTAATCGACTCAGCACTGACGTGCGCACTCGTGACGCGGCTGCCGCAAGGAATGGCGTGCGTTTCGATCGATCTGCAGATGCGATTCTTCCGGCCTGCGCGTATGTCTGCCGAAACTCTCACCGCTCGCGCGGAGATTCTGAATGCGGGAGCGACGATCGGCGCGACGCAAGGCGAGATCCGCGACGCAAAAGGCCGGCTTATCGTTCATGCAACATCGTCGCTTGCGATCGCTCCGGCGCACGCGTTAGTTCAAGAGCGAGAGGCTACCAAAGCCCCAACATCACTTTAACATCCTCGGTCGCCATCTCACGGGGGTCCCACGGCGGCGAGAACGTGATGTCGACGTTCACCGTTTTTACACCGTCGATTGCCTTAATGTTCTCTTCCACGGATTGTTTGAAGAGCGGTCCGACCGGACACATCGGCGACGTTAAGGTCATCGTCACGGTGACGTGCTCGCCGTTGTCGCCCTCCGCGGCGATATCGTAGACCAATCCCAAATCCAGGATTGGGATGTTCAGCTC
>CAZHGH010000162.1:0-3775 GCA_964531205.1 uncultured bacterium | reverse complement strand
GAGACGATTAAGCGTCATCCTCGTGTCGACATCCTTGTGAATAACCTCGGCATTTTCGAACCCAAGCCGTTCGAAGAGATATCGGATCAAGACTGGCATCATTTCTTTGAAACAAACGTGATGAGCGGTGTGCGTCTTGCGCGCGCGTACCTCCCCGGTATGCGCGAAACGAACTGGGGCCGCATCGTGTTCATCTCGAGTGAATCCGGACTTCATATTCCGGTTGAAATGGTGCACTACGGCGTGACAAAGACAGCGCAAATTGCGCTGGCGCGAGGCATTGCAGAAACGGTCGCGGGCACCGGCATTACCGTAAATAGCGTGCTGCCGGGTCCAACGCGCTCCGAAGGTGTCGCGACATTCGTGGGGCAGATGGCAAAACAGCAAGGGATCAGCGAAGAAGAGATGGAGCGCCAATTCTTCGCGACGGCGAGGCCGACGTCGCTACTCAAACGCTTCGCTACGCCGGAAGAAGTCGCGAACATGGTGGTCTACGTTTGCTCACCTGCGGCATCAGCAACATCGGGAGCAGCGCTGCGTGTCGACGGCGGTGTCGTACGCGCAATTCCATGAGTCGTCGGCGCCCCCCCTTTCTTAGTCCTTGTGAGCGTTTAGTAGCTGGCGCGAAACATCCGCCGTTGTCACGTCGTACGTTCAGCAAGAGAGGGCGCATTATGAATTGGCTCAAGGCCGTCTTCGGACTTGCAGTTGTCTCGGCGATCGCGATCCCGATGCCTTTACGCGCGCAGGATCCCCGAACCGCAGTCGAGAGCAGCGTCGACATCGCGGCTCTGATGAAGGCAAACGGGATACCGGGAATGAGCGTCGCGGTCATCCATGGCTACAAGATCGCGTGGGTTAAGGGCTACGGTGTCACGGAAAAGGGCGGCTCGATTGCGGTAACGCCGCGCACGCTTTTTCTTGCCGGCTCGATTAGCAAACCGGTAGCGGCAATCGGAGCACTCGCGCTAGTTGATTCGGGCAAATTGTCGTTAGATTCCGATGTCAATGCGAATCTGAAGACCTGGAAAATTCCGCCGAGCCCATTTGCTGCCGATCAAAAAGTAACGTTGAGACGTCTGCTTGACCACACCTCGGGAATTACCGGCGGTGACTTCTTTCCGGGATACGCGATCGGTACGCCAGTCCCGTCGTTGCTCCAAATTCTTAACGGCGAACCGCCGGCGATGAACGATCGTATCGCTATTAGCCGCGCCCCGGGAACGCAATGGTCGTATTCTGGTAACGCATATCTGGTCGTTCAGCAATTGCTGATGGATGTGACTGGCGAGACGTTCCCGCACCTCATGCAGCGTTTGGTTTTCTCTCCGCTCGATATGACTGAGACCACATTCGAACAGCCGTTGCCGCCGCAATCATCAGCTGATGCCGCCCGCGGAACCTTGATTAACGGCAAAGCCGTAGCTGGCGGGTGGCACATTCAACCGGAGATGGCTGCAGGAGGATTGTGGACAACTCCGACCGATTTGGCGAAACTGGCTATCGAGATTTCACTTGAATCGCGCGGCGTATCGCATCGCGTTCTCTCGGCGCGTACGGCAAAGGCGATGATTACGCCACAGTGGACGAACGGCGTCATCAACATCCTAGGCACAACTGAGGACCCAGACCGTATGGGACTTGGATTTTTTGTGGGGACCCATCATCGTTTCGGTCACATCGGTGGAAACGTAGGCTATCAAGCCACGATGGTAATGTTTGGGGATACCGGAAATGGCGCGGTAATTATGACGAATTCCGACATCGGTTTGCGAGCCGGCAACGCCCTTCTAAACGCGATTGCGAAAGCGTACGACTGGAACTACACAGCGCCGCCGCCGCCCTAACTTCACAATTCCGAGAATGAATGCGATATAGCAATATACAAAAAATACGCTACCGTGGACGTCATCAGTTTTAAATCGGCCCGCGCATTTCGTACGTGGCTGGCGGAGCATCATTCGGAGTCGGACGGCATTTGGCTGCGCATCTTCAAGAAAGGTTCAGGGGAGAAAACGGTCACGTACCACGAGGCGGTCGATGAAGCGCTTTGTTACGGTTGGATCGACGGGCAGAAGCAAAAATTCGACGAAATCTCGTGGCTTCAAAAATTCACGCCCCGGCGGCCGCGCAGTCCGTGGTCGAAGATCAATACGGATCGCGTTGCGCGCCTCGCAGCGGCGGGGCGTATGATGCCGGCCGGTGCGGCGCAGGTAGAAGCTGCTCAACGCGACGGACGCTGGCACAAAGCGTACAGCAATCAGCGCGAAGCCGTACCGCCGGACGACTTGCTGCAAGCACTCGCCAAGAACCCAAAAGCGCGCGCGTTTTATGAGACGCTGACGCGAAGTGAAATCTACGTCATCATTTACAGGTTGCAAAGTGCAAAACGTCCGGAGACGCGTGCGAAGCGCATGAAGCAAACGCTGGAGAATCTCGCCGAAGGACTCAAGCCCCGCTTCTGGTAGCCTTACTGCGGAAAATCATCCCTGGGATCTCAGCCACTCCGCAAGCTCGTCAAAATGATTGTACGCGGCCCAGTCAGCTGGTTGTCCTCCATATAGTATGTCGCGAACGTTGGGGTCTGCCCCCGCATCGATTAAGATTTGAACGATCTGCGTGTTGCCGCTGAGCGCTGCTTGATGCAGCGGAGTGGCGTGCGAATGACCACGCACGGGTATAAAACGATTCGCATCGACTCCCGCATCGAGGAGTGCGCGCACAGAAGCGGTGCGTCCATGCTGTGCCGCAAGAGCAAGCGCCAAACGCCGGTCCTCGTTGTTTGCGAATGACACCAATTGCCGCACATCATCATCTCGACCCAGCGCGGCCGCTACTGTCAGCGTCATTGTTGCGCCGTGGCTAAGAAGTGTTTCTGCCGCGTCAAATTCGCCGTATAACAGCGCTTCAAGAACGGCTGCGTTCGGATCGGCGCCGTACTCGCAAAGCAGCTCGATTAACGCGTTCTTGACGCCCGCGTGGCGTGCAACGGAACTGGAGGCGACAAGCGCCAGCGCGGAATTTAGTGCGTCCCGGTCGTGCCTGCCGCCGGCGTCAAGGATTACGCGGGCTACGTCGGCCGCGTTCACTGGAAGCGTTCCTCGCCTTGTCGGATTCTCTGCAATGAATTCCAGTAACGTGGGGTGCTGGAAGTAATTTCCTCCCAAAAGCGTTACGCGTTGTAGTACAACGGCGGGATGCTCGATGATGTGCTCGCGCAGGCCATTGACGTCGCCTGCATCCATGAGATCGACTGCGCGGCGAAAGGTCAGATCCTCAATACGCTCGTGCGCAGGCAAATCGAGCACGCGTGCATCGCTCTTTTCCACGAACGTTTTCAATTTGGGCCAGCTTGGAAATCCATACTCGCGTGCGATGGCGAGCTGAGCGTCGCTCAATGACAACGGCGTCGCGGATATCTCATCGTCACTTCGATCGCGCATTCGTGGATGAAATTCGCGTAATCGCTGAAGCGCTTGTGACTCATGCGTGCGTTGCGCCTTGAGCAGATCTTTCGCCTGATGCTTTAGATGCTCAAGATTTGGGTGCGCCGGAAGACGACGTGTCGGCATAACGAACTTCCTTTCAAGTACGCCTGACGTCCGCAGGACAGACAGAAAGTTCGTTTCTGAAGGTCCGGTGAATCGATGAGTGGCCTTCTGGTCTTTCCGCGGACGGGAGGCGCCTCAACGCGCCGAAGGCCAGTATACCACAGAATCGCGATGAGAAGGGCTAAAGAAAAAGACGACCCTGAAATTCAAGATCGTCTTTCTTG
>CAZHGH010000161.1:0-3811 GCA_964531205.1 uncultured bacterium | reverse complement strand
ATGCGAAAGGTCCATGATTGATGAACGCACTTCGCCGCCATTTCGTATCAGCACTACCGGCAGCTGTGATGTAGGTGGGCCGAAGTCTGGGTCTGCCATTATTGCAGGCGCGTGGGGGCCCCGCTTAGCGATAGCGTAGCGGGGGGCGGGGAGCGCGCAGCGCGGACCGCCTTTTAAACTCTCTCCCTTGACGAATTTAGAAAAGCCCCGCTTCACGCGGGGCTTTTCTAAATTCGGAGAGGGAGAGATTCGAACTCTCGAGACGCTCATCACGTCTGCCCGCTTTCGAGGCGGGTGCCTTCAACCACTCGACCACCTCTCCATTTAACCGGCGATCGTCGCTGCGCGACTAACGCCCCCCACACGCGGAGCGCGTGGGGTCCCCCGGGGACACGCGACGCTATGTGGTTGATTGCATCGGTACGGCGGGACCAGCGCTGATTCGCGGATTTGCGGCAAATCCTTTTTACCGACGTTTGCGGAAAAACGCCTGGAGTTGTGCGGCGGTTTCTTCCTGTAGAACGCCCGGCGTCACTTCGATCCTGTGGTTTAGCGCCGGGTGCTGCACGACGTCGAGCACACTGCCGGCGGCGCCGCCCTTCGGATCCGGACATCCGTAAACCAAGCGCTTCACGCGAGCAGCGACCATGGCGCCGGCGCACATCACACACGGTTCCTTTGTGACGTAGACCGTTGCCTCGGAAAGCCGCCAAGCGGATAACTCGCGCGCGGCCTTCTGCAGCAGCAGCATCTCGGCGTGAGCCGTTGCGTCGGGACGGCTTTCTTTTTCATTCTTTGCTTCAAGAACGAGATCGCCGCTCACGAGCACCGCCCCGATCGGCACGTCGCCTTCGAACTCAGCCTGCGCCGCAAGCTCCATCGCACGGCGAATGTAGTCTTCATCACTCATTTAGCCGATGCCGTGACCAATTTGCGCGCTTCGCAGTTACTCGCCGGTGACAATTAGCGCACCGTACTTCGCATTTTCCGATCTCGATCATTACGAGCTTCCAAGACCGCGCGAGTAGATCAGAAACATCGGCTTGCTTATCGCCGTTATGATCGAATTCAAGTACGACAGGATCGCGTTCTCCGCAATCGACGCACGGATGCTCGCATAAAAATTCGTTGATCCGTTTTGTATTCTCGTAGCGGAGGCGGGCTTTCGCTGCGGTGTTACGCCTTATGTACGCCGTACGATTTTGCACGTAGTGGTCGCGGTCATACGCGCTCTTGCACGGCGGACAATAACCACTTTTGTCGCGGTCGCGTTGAAAGCGAGCTCCGCACTTTGAACAGGTCGTCATGGGAAGACGGTAGTGTCGACCCATGACAACCCTATGGCATTTCACGCGCCCGAACGGACTTGAACCGCCAACCTCTGCCTTCGGAGGGCAGCGCTCTATCCAATTGAGCTACGGGCGCACGTGGGTCGGACTAGCGCTGACTCTCCGGGGAGGAGCCAGTGCTCGGAATGTGTTTGAAGAGGTCGAGTTTGTGATCCACCAGTCCTCTATAGAACTTTCGCACGCAATCCGGATGACCGAAAAAGTACGTCCGCGCGTAGGCGAGGTCATCGCCCGAGCTATCCGGGACGTAGTGCGAAATCTCGATTTCTTCCATTTGATTGCGATCGACGGGATGCGGACAGAAATCGCAGGGGATGGTTGACATGGTTTTACTCTACCTCTAAAAGCGGGAATGGCCGCCTGATTGGCGGCCCTCCGCGGTGCCCGGAACAGGGCCAGCCTCAATCCTACCGGACCCGCGCTATTCCCTGCCGGTTGCGCGTGCGGGCGCGTGCACATGCTACACAAAGAAAACAAAACAAACGCCCCGGACGCAACGCATCCGGGGCTGCACTTTGGTGACTCGGGTAGGATTTGAACCTACGACCTAGGGCTTATGAGTCCCCCGCTCTACCGCTGAGCTACCGAGCCGTACGTCTGCGCCTCGTTCGACGCTCTACTGTAGCAAACCCGGGGACCAGGTTTCAAGGCTCCAAGTCGGAAAAAGATCTACTTGCTCGGCCGCCTTTCTGGCAGCCTTGTTGTTCTTATCCGATCAAGGGGGTGTGGATGCGACTTCTTAGCGCTTTTCTTGCCGCGGCGTTTGCCATTGCACCGGTTGCAGTGCGCGCGGACGACACAGCGGCCTCTCTCCTCGCAAAGCATAAAGCATTCGCCGGCTGGGAAGCGGGTGACGGCACATTGGGGACACTCTCGTTTACCGGCGACATGACGTACCAAGAAAATGGTGCGACGAAGACATACTCGACGGAACGTGGTTTACGAAGTAACCTAGCATATCGCTTTTCCTCGACACAGACAGAGCACGGAACAACGAGCGACGCAGGATTTACCGGTCGCGTGTTTTGGGAGAGCAATAGAAACGGCTTTACGCATCCCATCGTCGGCGATGCGGAGAAGTCTGCTATCTCGGAAGAGCTCGTTTTCAACGAGGGCCTCAGCGAGCTGCCCGGTGCCATTAAGGGCAACGATACTGTGAACGGCGTCGCCTGCACCGTTGTGCAAGTGAAAGCCGACGCATCTTTCCCGGTGAACGCTTGTATCGATCCGCAAACTGGTGCGGTAAAGCGTGCGGTGATCGATCCGGGCGGGTCATACGAAACAACGTTTGATGTTCTCGGCTATACCGACGTTAAGCCGGGCAAAAAAGTCATTTCTTCCTGGCGTTATAAGCAAAGTAAGTATACGCACCGGTGGACGAAGATCGTCGCAGATGTGCCCGTAAGCGATGCGCAGATCCATCCTCCGGCGCAAACGGCAACGTGGACGTTCGGAAACGGCGAGCCGTTTCCGATTCAGTACGAACACAATGACGTGGCACGCGGCATCTACATTACGGCGACCGTCAATGGCGTGAAGGGTCGCTTTCTTATGGACACGGGGGCATCCGAGATCGCCTTAAATCGAAGCTTTGCTGGACGAGCCCACGTGAAGCCTTTGTATGGATCGAGTGCATCCGGCATCGGAGGCTCGACAAAAACCGAGGTCGGTAAAGTCGACACGCTGCAAGTCGGTTCGAACACCCTCTCGAACGTTATCGTCTCCACCTTCTCTTACGATCTTTGGAACGGCAAAGAAGGTGATAACGAATTCGATGGTCTGATCGGTTTCGATCTTTTCGGCGGTGCGATTGTCGAATTAGATCTCGACCAACAACAAATGACGCTATTCGATCCATCAAAGATGCACATGGACGATAGCGCAGGCATCCCGCTGGCAGTAGACCTTCAAAGTTTGCAACCGATGATTCCGATGAAAGTAAACGGGAACATACCGATTCGCGCAATTCTCGACTCGGGAAACCTCATGGCGCGTGTAACGTTTTCATACCAGCTTGCAAGCAAATACGGCCTTCGAATGGTCGTCGACAAGTCGGTTCAAGGAATTACCAGAGGTGTAGCGTTTGCAAGCGGCGTGGGTGGCGTATCGCGTATGGAATGTGGCACATTGGATTCGCTTAGCGTCGGCCCTATCGTGTATCAGAGTGCGCCGGCATGTCAGTCGCGCGACTTTGACGACAATTGGGCGATCGTCGGATTCGACTTCCTCGAACACTTCAACCTCGTCTTCGATTACCCGGAAGGTAAGCTAGTGTTGCTGCCGCGCAAGGACAGCTGAAAACAAGAAAGAGCCCGGCATGAATTGCCGGGCTCTTTTCTCACATGGCGCGGTCGGAGGGACTCGAACCCCCAACCTACAAGTTCGTAGCCTGTTGCTCTATCCAATTGAGCTACGACCGCACACAGCCCGCGACATTACGTCGCTTTTTTATTTTTACCCTT
>CAZHGH010000160.1:0-3839 GCA_964531205.1 uncultured bacterium | reverse complement strand
GGAGGCGGTTGGCATGCAGTCCGAACGTCGGGCGGTCCGGAATGTGAGAACTTAATCGAAACGCAAGTCTCCGGCGCACCGCCGAGGGTAATAGCCCTCGCTCCCGCTTGCCTTCCGGCCTGCGTTCGCGTGAGGACCATTTCGCCGTTACCGTGACCAAATTGAGCATGAACCGGACCAAAATCATTTGGACGCGGAGCATAACGGCTTGTCGTAGCCGTCTCGAGGATCGCAAATGACTTAAGCGGTTCCGCGCTGCTGAATTCAAACCAAATCTGAGCGTCTACCGCGTGCTGCGACGGGTACACCTCGGTGATCTTTGCGTGAAACGAGGGCGGAATTCCAATCGGCGTCAGTACTGCAAACGGCACATCTTTGCGCGCCTGTTCCAATGTCACGGTGCGCGTTCTTGCCGTATGAACGTGGCCGTTGCCGACCACGAATGCGAAGAACGCGCCGCTCGCGTTCTTGACAATCGCAGAAACGCTCGGTTCGGCCGCGAGGAGCATCGCCACAACAACGCAGGCGGCGATAGCCACGCGCAGCTTTCCGGAACGGTTTAATTCCGGAGGGTATTGTTGGCGAAACGCGCGCCGGCGGATCGCCGGCAGGTCAAGTGCCGGCGCATGGATATCTGCGGCCCAGCGGATGGCGGCGTCGCGCAGCGTATTATCGTGCAGATTCCGGTTCATGTGCGCGCACTTCTCCTTTCCTTGCGTGAACATTTGATTCAGTAGCTGCCTCGTCGAGAAGCGGTCGTAATCGCCGGCGAGCGAGCATCAGCCGCAGTCGAACGGCAACAGGCGTCGTGCCCATCACCTCGGCGATTTCCAACGTCGTCAAATCGGCATAATAAAAAAGTACGATTGTTGCGCGAAGATATGCGGGAAGCGTATCGATTGCACGCCTGACGTCGACTCGAACGTCGTTGGCATCGATATTACACTCGTCGCCGAAGTCGGGCACGGCCGAATCGTGTTTGCTAAGCTTCCGGTATTGCGATATCGCTTCATTGGCCACGATGCGATAAAACCAGACCGGGAATCGCTCCGGATGCTTCAACGTATGCATAGAAATCAATACGCGAGCGCAGGCTTCTTGTGCAGCATCCTCGGCCGGTATGCGTTTTCCGAACAGCGAGCGCGCGATTCGATAAGCCTCGGGCCAGACCAGCTCGACGAGCGTCTCGGTAGATTTTACGTCTCCCAATGAGGCAGCCTTAATAAGGTCAAGGGGCGGCTTTAGCATTCTGTCCCTCTCCGCGTTCTGTGATATAGACGCGCGAAGGAGCCGAATTGTTTACGGGGAGACGTATTTAGTCGGTATAGCCGCGTCCGGCAGTAAGGACGCCTTCTTCTCCACCCAACTGCTCGATGAATTCCTGATGGACGAGCGGGTGGGAAAACATTGGATAATTCTTTTGAACGGCGACGCGCTGCTCTTCATCGCTCAGCGTTGCGGTGCAATCGGTCAGCGTGATGACGTTGTAGCCTTTTTCATACGCGGTACGCATCGTCGATTCGACGCAGCAGTTCGTCAGAAAGCCGCCTAGCGCGATCGTGGTGATGCCGCGGCTTCGCAAAATAAAATCGAGATTCGTGCTGGCAAACGCGTCCAGGCCGCGTTTCCCTTCGACGACGATGTCTTGCTGCTGTGGCTTGAGGTCGTCGACGATCTCCGCACCCCACGTGCCTTTGCGGAACGACTTGCTGTCAACGACACCTTTGAGTATGCCGTACGGCTCCGGCGAGAGTTCGTGATAATCTTCGGTAAAGGTGATCGGAGCGTGCACGATCGTTGCGCCGAGCGCCCGCGCGTGTTCCACGGTTTCTTTGGTGTTCTCGAGCATGTTCGTGCTCGACATTACGCCTTTCACCGCATCGTGCAGCGTGCCGCCGGGCGAGGTGAAGTCGTTTTGATACTCGATAAGAACGATCGCGGTCTGCTTCGGATCCATAACCATACCAGCTAATGCGAGAGTGTGATGCTCAACTGCAATGGTTTGTCCGGAGCCAGATGTGCTTGTCCGGTGTGCGACTTGTAGGAGCCTTTCGGCGTTGTTACGACGTAATCAACTTCGCCAACAGGCACTTGGGCAAAGCTGAATTTGCCGGCCGCGTCAGTTGTCGTCGTGAGCACGGTATCAACCGTGACAATAGCGCCTGAAATCGGTTGCTGCGTAGCTGCGTCCAGCACGACGCCGGAAAGACCCTGGTAGGTTCCTCCGGGAGGCAGTGCGCTATCGTTGCATCCTACAAGCGCGACCAATGCAAAAAGCGCCCCAAGTACTCGTGCACGTGTCATGCGATCCCTCTCCTTAGTAGTAGTATAGTACCCCGCCCAAGGTACGTGACCGGGCGAAGGGCCTATCTCTTTTGGCGCTGAAGCCGCCCTCATGACGACGACGGCGCCCTCCGACCAGCGGGCGGGCATGCACTATTACAACGATGCGCTAGAAGCCATCGGCAATACTCCGCTTATCAAGCTCAACAAGGTGACCGACGGCGCCGAGTGTCTGGTGCTTGCAAAAGTCGAGTACATGAATCCCGGCGGCAGCGTCAAGGATCGCCCCGCCGTCGCAATGCTCGATGCAGCTGAAGAGCAAGGCTTGATCAAACCCGGCGGCACGATCGTCGAACCCACAAGCGGCAACACCGGTTCCGGGCTTGCGATGGCCGCGGCGATTCGCGGATATCGCTGCATCTTAGTCATGCCCGACAAGATGGCAAAAGAAAAAGTCGATCTGCTGCGCGCATACGGTGCGGAAGTCGTGCTGACGCCGACAAACGTGCCGAACGATTCGCCCGAATCCTATTACGGCGTCGCGAATCGTCTTGCGAGTGAGATTCCCGGTGCGTTTCAGCCCAATCAATTTCACAATCATCACAACCCCGAAGCGCATTACCACAGCACGGGACCCGAAATTTGGCAGCAAACCGGCGGACGCATCACGCATTTCGTCGCGGGCATCGGAACCGGCGGCACGATCTCCGGAACCGCGCGCTACCTGAAAGAGCAAAATCCGAAGATTCACGTCATCGGTGCAGATCCGGAAGGTTCGATTTACTCCGGCGATACGCCCAAGTCGTACGCCGTTGAGGGCATCGGGATGTCGTACTTGCCTGAAACCGTCGATATGAAAGTGATCGACGAGATGGTGCGCGTCTCGGATCGCGATTCATTCCTGATGGCGCGCCGCATCACGCGCGAAGAAGGGTTGCTGGTGGGCGGATCCTCCGGCACGGCAGCAGTTGCGGCAATGAAGCTGGCAAAAACGCTGCCGCGCGACGCGGTTCTCGTCGTGCTCTTCCCGGATTCGGGTCGCGGCTACATGTCGAAGATCTTCAACGACGAGTGGATGATTGCAAACGGATTTCTTTCCGAGGGCAAACGTCGCGCAACCGCCGGCGACGTGCTGCGGAGCAAACGTCCGCTCCCGCCGCTTATCACGGTGAAAGATACCGACGTCGTCAAAAACGCGCTCGATCTTCTTCGGCAGTACGAAATCTCTCAGATCCCGGTCATGCGCGGACACGAGCAGATCGGCAGCATCAATGACGTCGCGGTGATGCAAGCGGTCTTCGATCGGGCCGACATCATTCATAAACCGGTTAGTGAGGTTATGGGCCGGCCGTTCCCCGTGCTCGATCAAAGTGAAGAAATCGAGCGCGCGTACAAACTGTTGACGCTTGCAAACCCGGCGGTCGTCGTCACCGACGAAGAGGAACCGATTGGCGTGCTCACGCGGCAAGATATTATCAGCTATCTCTCCGCGGCTAGTAGCGCGACACCGAAGTAACAAAGCGTGCTGCACGTCCTACTCGCGACGCTGCAAATTA
>CAZHGH010000159.1:0-3844 GCA_964531205.1 uncultured bacterium | reverse complement strand
AGGGGAAACCGGCTGATTGTGTTTCGTAGTGGCCGATTTTAGGCGACTTCACCTCTCGAGCATTGGTACGGTAATGCTGCACTCCTGAAGGAGGGATGCATTACATGAAACCATTGCCACTTCGGCGATGCGTGACGATAGCGCTTGCGCTTCTCTTCGTGGCGTGCCAGGAAACATGGGCACTGGCCGGCACGACGGGAACGCTTGCGGGAACCGTCACGGACGCCAAATCACACAACCCGGTGGCGCAGGCAAAAGTCACCGTATCGAGTCCATCTCAAACCGTTACCACAACTTCCGATAGCGCGGGGCGCTTTACATTCGCCTCGTTGCTGCCGGACACGTATTCCATCTCGGTTCAAAGAAACGATTACGAGCCGGCCGACATCGCGGGCGTTACCGTGATGGCCGACCAGCGGCAAACGCTCGCACTTACGTTGCAACCGCAACCGCCGACGATAACGCACGTGATCAGCCGTGCGAATGCGGCGCTGGTGCATTCGGGTACCACGGCCGACGTTTACTCGGTGAACTCCGCGCAGCAAGCGGCGGCAGCGGGCCTCGGCGGCGGCGTCGCACTCAATAGCGCGTACTCCGCGATCGCTTCCGTTCCGGGCGTGTACATTCCGCAAGGACAGAGCATCGGATGGAGCACGTCGGTGTACGTGCGCGGCGCAAACTACACGCAACTCGGGTATGAGTTCGACGGCGTTCCGGTGCAGCGTGCCTTCGATCAATATCCGGCAAGCACGCTCTCGGCGCTCGGGCAACAAGAGTTGCAAGTCTACACCGGAGCCGCGCCCGCAAATGCGCAAAGCAATGCGATCGGCGGCTTCATCAACCAAGTGATCAAGACCGGAACGTTTCCCGGGTTCGGGACCGCGGAATTGGGCATTGGAACGCCGACGTATTACCATCGCGCGATGGTGGAAGCGGGCGGCGCGAACCCCAATCGCACCTTCTCCTACTACGTTGCCGCGGCGGGATACGATCAGGACTTCCGTTACGCATCGCAGTTCAACGGTGCGGAACTCGATCAAAACTACGGCAGCATCTACAACTTGATCGCGGAGAACTGCGGGCAGCCGAACGCCTCGATTGGCTGTTACTCCAACACCGCCGGCATCTTCGGACTTCCGGCGGGGCCATACGGGTATGCAAAGGGGCCGTTCTACTACGGCATCGCCTCGCTCAGCGCGGATCGCGAAGCCGTTGCGAACATTCACTTCGGCATTCCGCATCATTACGACTCGGGACGTGATGACATCCAATTGCTGTTCGACAACAGTTTTCTGCGCACGCAATTCCCCGATGCGTTCTCCGATTGGACGTATGCGCAGAACAACGTGCTCAACGGCACGGCGACCTTCCTCGGCCAGAACTTCCCGAACTGCGCGAACGTCGCACCGGGAACGCCGTGCGCGCTGCTGGGCGGCGTTCAGCAAACGTATCTCGACAAAGCGGTCTTCACCGGCACTATCGGCACGCCGCTTACGAGCGGAATGCTCGGCAGCGTCGCGCCGTACTACCAGCCCGGTTCGCCGACGAACCGGCAGTTCAACGTGCAAACGCCGCTGAACGAACGGGACTTTTACTCCAACAACGCAGCGACCGTTAAACTGCAGTATCAGAAAAACATCGGCGCGTCGGCGTATGCGCGGATCTACGGATACGAGTTCTACTCGGATTGGATGCAGCAAGCGCTGTCCGGATCGACGTTAAACGAAAACTTCGTCGGCGCCGTTACGCCGGACTACTCCATTATCACGCACACATCAGGCGTGGTCGGTTCGTTCGTCGACCAAATCTCGCCACAGCATCTGCTCAACTTCACGGGCGGCTATACGCGCGCGGGGACGATTCGTTGGAACGACCAGTGGTATGGCGCTTCTCCGACGGTTGCGCTCGCGGTGAGTTCGCCGAATCCGACCGCGGGCATTTGCTACG
This sequence comes from uncultured bacterium, assembly GCA_964531205.1. Lineage (GTDB taxonomy): Bacteria > Vulcanimicrobiota > Vulcanimicrobiia > Vulcanimicrobiales > Vulcanimicrobiaceae > JAICWY01. The sequence goes on along the minus strand of CAZHGH010000159.1, from coordinate 1,897 downwards.
CGTTAGCATCAACGCCAGGCGCCGTTGGAACGGCGGTTCCGTGCGATAGCCGCACGGTTTCGCGCTATGCGTTGCCGTCGGTTTCGAACCTCGCACTAGGCCTTCAGCCGGTACGGGGTCCGAATATCGCGACGATCGGCAGCGACACGTGCGGCGGCGCGCCGTGCGAATACTTCACGGTCGGCGCGGGATATGCGGGATCGTACAACAGCGTCACGCCGAAGTTTACGAACTTCGAACTCTCCGACACGTGGCAGCCGAACGACAAGATCAATCTGAATGCGGGAATCCGTTACGACGATTTTCGTTACGATCTTGCAGACACCAGCGTTGCACCGTCGTTCTTAGGGCTCGGATCGCAAGCTGCGGCGAGACTGCTGTACCAAAACTCGTTCAACAACTGGTATTGCTTCAATCCGCAGCAAGGGCTCTTCCGATCCACCGCGCCGAACAGTTGTCCCGCGGGACAGGCGGCGTTTTGGACCAACACGAGTCCGACGGCAAACGACTACCACGCATGGGAGCCGCGCGTCGGGGCGACGTACACGATCGACAACACGAACGTCATCCGCGCGTCGTGGGGCAAATATGAACAACCCGCGTCGTCGGCGTTCCAGCAGTATCAGAACGTCAGCAACAATCTCGCGTTGGCATTTCCGAATAGTTCGTTCTACGCGCTCGGATTTCACGATGCGGCGCATTTGGTGTATCCGGAAGAATCGTTCAACACCGATCTCTCCTGGGAGCATCAGATTCGCAACACCGACGTTTCGTGGAAGGTCACGCCGTATCTGCGCAAGACTCGGAACGAGATCTTCAACGTGCTGCTCGACCCGCGCACGAACTTCTCTTCGGGCATCAACGTCGGTAACAAGACAGTGTACGGCGTGGAATTCGCGCTGCAAAAAGGCGATTTCAACCGCAACGGGCTTGCGGGCGAGCTCGCGTATACGTACACGCATGGGACCGTCAAATTCGCTCCGTTGGCTTCGGGCAATACCGTGGTTGACGGCGTGAATCAAGCGATCGCGCAGTATAACGCGTTCACGTCGTTCTGCGCGAGCAATCCGGCCGATTCGCGGTGCACGGTGAAAGGTGCAGCGGCCATCGATCCGACGACGGGAAGTCCGATCGTTGCCGCGCCCTGCTACACGCCTGCGGGCGCGCCCGATACGACGTGCGCGGCGGGATCGATTGCCAATCCGTACTGGAACGCTCCGGTACAGGGTCTCTTGGATCCCGGTGCTTCGTACGTCGCGTACAACCAACTTCCGGGCACGGGCGTATCGTCCGTCACGAGTTCCTACATCATCCCGCACGTTGCGACGCTTATTCTGAATTACAAACACAATAAGTTCGCAATAACGCCTTCGCTGCAGTTCGAGGGCGGCGGCAAGTACGGTAGTCCGGTTCAGGGCATCGGCATGGATCCGCTGGCCGGATGTTCGGCACTCGCAGGCGCGACGACCACGAACGATCCGCGTTATCAGTACGGCGCGGCGGGCGGTGCACCGTACGACGCGCAGACCTGTTTGGGCGAAATCGTCACGCCGAATTTCCAAACCGGCAAGTTCGACAACTTCGGCGCGTTCACCGAACCCTCGGAGATTGTCGGAAACTTGCAGATCACGTACGAAGTCTCGCCGAAGATCTCGATCACGGTTTTAGGATCGAATCTGTACACGAGTTGCTTCGGCGGATCGAACGTTCCGTGGAAAGTCGGCGGCAAGTCGATTGGATGCTGGTATACGGGAACCGCCGGATACGACGGCAACTTCTTCAACCCCGGCAACTTCCAAGAGCCGGGATTCGGCAACGCTTACACGCCTACGTTCGGCAACGTCTTCCAACAAGCGTACGGCGGACAGGCGAATCCGGCAAACGTGTATATGACGGT
>CAZHGH010000158.1:0-4063 GCA_964531205.1 uncultured bacterium | reverse complement strand
CGCTGAGGCCGTCGCAAGACGGCTGGTAGGTTCGATTCCTACACTTTCCCGCCACTCGCTAAAACGCCCGATTTGACGGGCGTTTTCTGCGTTTAGATAGGACGCGTTGGTCACGCTTTGGTCACCGTTAGGTGCGTTGACGTTCGCCAACAACAACGTGGACTGCACCGAATTGGAGCGTTCGGCGCTCGAATCGAACGCCAAACTCCAATCGTATTACCGCTGGACGTTGACCGGTAAAATCTAGGACGACTGAGTAGCTCCCGGCAATCGCCGGACATTAGAACTTTTCAGAAGCGCGACGTCAATTCGACGATAGCGAAGACTTCAGAGCCGTCTGCATGCGTTAGACGCACGAGATAGCCATGCTCAGTGGACGAAACAACTTCGTAGCCTAGGTGCAACGCCTCGGTCAACGATTCAAAAACTCTCACGGCTGCGTACTCATCATTAACGCCAGAAAAAACAGCGCTATTGTTAGAACGCTGAAGAGTATGGCCGCTTTCATAGGGGGTTGTTCGCCTTCGCTCGGCGATGCTGGGCCTCCAACACCAAATGTGTGCGGTAGAAAAGCGGCCGCTTCGTAGATAGCGATTCGAGCCCTTGATGAGCAAAGAATTGACTGTGGAACTGCGACGTGCGGAGCGGTCACAATCCGATCCCCGCTGCTAGCAAAATGCCGGCCATCGTAAGCGCTTCCAGCACGATAACTATGGCTATTCCTATTCGGAGCTGGAGACTCGGACCATCGTTGCCGGAGCGCCAGGCGTGCGTTTTGGCCGCGACTTGAATGAGCGATTGCGATGATGGCGTCTGGTTCAACCCTTTGTGCACAGTCCTCTCTCCTTTTTGACCTGTATGCATCGGGCGAGCCGTTTAGTTCAATGCACTGCGCCGAATTGGAGTGTTTGGCGCTCGAATCGAACGCCAAACACTCCAATGGTATTACCGCTGAACGTTAATCGGTGAAATCTACGACGACGGAGTAACTGCCGGCAATCGCCGGGCATTCGTTTTGCGGTGAAAACCGCATTGTTTTTGCAACGCGGAGTGCTTCATTATCCAGAAGTCCGTTACCGCTGGACGAAAGGACGCTGGCGCGTTGTACGATGCCGTTGTCATCGATGGTAACCGGCACGTTCGTCGTGCCGCGTAGTCCCTGCTGGATAACGACTTCGGATTTATCGAACGTTGTGCTCGTCGCGAGCATAGGTGCTTTTATGCTGCTGCCGCACGCCGGACGGTTTGCGAACGCGGGATGAGGTACAGCTAGCGCGATGCCGATAGCCGCAATGGCTACGAGCAATCTGTTCACGATTGAAATCTCCAAAAGCGACGGTGCTTTCGGATCCGGCCGAATCCGCGTTCACTATAACGCGGAATAGTTAACGTGAAAGTAAGCCTGCGTTATCGCTTTACTGCGCGAACCAACCGATGATTTGCACTGCAACTTGATCTTCCGAACCGGGTTCGATTCGAAGCCGCCGGCAAGACGGCCGCGCGCTAAACGTATCGCGGCGGAGCGTTACGAACGTGGCGATGCCGTCGGACACCGCGTGCAGCTGGCACTCTTTCGGGCCGTAGACCATGCGGCAAATATCGTCAATCTTGCGCTTGACCAGCACGTCGGGAATAGCAAGCCTGACGCGGGCAGAGATGCCGTCCGTCCACTGCTGAAACGTCATATCCTGAATAGCATGCACCCACGCCGTTAAATGCGTTTTAAGGCGCGATTAACCGATCCGGATATTTTCGATGTTTTCCGCGACTTGCTGAACCAGCGAATGGATTTGGGCGTAGCTGCCTCCGCAACTCAATGCAACTAGCACGGCCCACGATACGTTGCCGCGAAGCGGAACGCGCTTCGCACTCTTCTTTAGCGGTACGTCCAGTACGTTCGAAAGAATTCGCACCGACCGTATCCGGGCGATCGACATATTCCGGTCGGCTTCCCAGTCCTCAAAGTGACGGATGTTATCGACAGCCGCTTCAAGGATTTGCGGAATGGAAAAGCCGCCTATTAAGGGCGGCGTGTGCTTCCAGGCCTTTTTCGAGGCATCTTGTGCGATCCAATAGTCGCGCAGCATGTCGTGCAGCACGAAGATAATTGCGCTCGCGAAAGCGTCGCGAACGATCGCGTCCTGGTCGCGCTCCAGTGAGAGCCGAGCCTGCTCGAACAGCAGGTTAAGAGTGGCGCCACGCGAACGCAGCGCCTCACGAAACGCCGTATACGTGGATGGCGACGTCTCGCTGGTCATCATATAGGAATGCGGGCGTTACGAGCGCTCACCATACGATTTTTGCAGACCACCATTAACGGCATGTTATGGTAATTGCGTGAATACGGTATTTCCCGCGCAGGCGCTGCTCGCGGGACGCGCCGTTGCGGCCGGCCTTGGCCTCGTTGCGGGCTTCGTAGACGCGTTCGGCTATTTGCGCTGGCATGCTTTCGGCGCGAATATGACTGGAAACACGGTGCTCTTCGCCGTTTCTCTCCATGGGAACGCAATGAGCGCGCTCATGCCGCTCTCGCTCATCGTCATCTTCGTTACCGGATCGGTTCTGGGGCGAGCGGTTATGGATCGTCTCAGCCCAGCCGCGGGGCTATGCGGCGAAGCCGTGCTGCTTATTGCAGCCGCCTTTGCTCCGGGGAGTGCTGCGCTCGGCCTGATGAGCGGAGCGATGGGCGTGCAGAATGCATCGCTGTCCGCCTTCGCCGGAGTGAGTGCCAACACGGCCTTCCTTACGGGCGACTACAGCAAATTCGGTCAAGCACTCGCAGATTTCATCGTTCGGGGCCGTAGTGAGGAGAGCCGGCGCACGGTGTCGATTCTTGCGCCGCTGATCGCAGCATATGCGGGCGGTGCACTCTTGGCTGCCTTTTTTAGTCGCGCGTTCTACGTCGAACTGCTCGTAGTGCCAATCGTGTTGGCGATCGCCTATGCGACATATCGTGGTGCGCTGACGTGATGCATCGTGCGGCGCATATCGGCATCGTCGCGTGCTCCGCCGAGGGCGCCGCGTTGTGCTATCGGACGATTTGCAACGAAGGCGTACAGTTCTTCGGCGCACACGGGCATCCGGAAGTTTCGATTCACACGCCGCCATTAGCGGATTATGTGAAGCACATCGACGCCGGCGACTGGGCTGCGGTCGGAAACATCATGCTCGACTCGGCCAAGAAGGTTGCGCAAAGCGGCGCCGATTTTTTGATTTGTCCGGACAACACCATCCATCAAGCAATGCGCTACGTCGAACCGCTCTCGCCGCTGCCGTGGATTCATATCGCCGATGTAGTCGCTGCAAACGCAGTGGAGCGTGGTTTTCGGCGGTTGGGTTTAACCGGTACGCGCACGCTCGTTGACAGTGACGTCTATCCGGAAAGGCTTGCGCGTCACGCGCTGCAGTGTGAGCTCCCAAACGCCGACGAGCGCGACGAAATGGATCGCATCATTATGGACGAGCTGGTGTACGGCGTGTTTAACCCCGGCTCTATCGGGTACTTCGAAGCGGTCATAGGACGATTTAAAGCGAGGGGCTGTGACGCTGTGATTTTGGGCTGCACGGAGATTCCGTTAATCATCGGCGATTCAAATTCGCCGTTGCCGGTATTGGACTCCACGCGGTTGTTGGCGAGAGCGGCTCTGCGGCGCGCCGTAAAAAATACTGGAGTAGTGCCATGATCGACATGAAAACCAAATTCGTCGCGGTTTTTGTATTCGGCGTTTCCGCGGATGATTTGCCGGGAGTCGCGCGCGAAGCAACGTTGTCAATGCAGCGGCAACTGCCACTGTTTCAAGGCTTTACTGAGGGAATCGTGATGGCGACGGAGGACAAGACGCAGTTACTTATCGTCACGCAATGGGACTCTCGGGAATCGTGGGCGGCCTCGAGGTGGAATGACAACATCGAACACATACTTTCCGATATGGTCGAAAGCACCGGGGCCTTTCAAGTGCACACGTACGAACCGTTGACGGTGGTTCGCGCTAATTAAACGGACTTGTGGCGCCGAGATAGCGCGATGCGTAGTATGGATCGGTCAAGCGGCTGATGTGCACGA
>CAZHGH010000157.1:0-4124 GCA_964531205.1 uncultured bacterium | reverse complement strand
TGCGCGCTGCCCGAACGAGTCGAATTGAAGGCGATGTATTTGCCGTCTGGTGAGAATCGTGGCCACCGGTCGTTGGTCGAGGAAACCTGTGCCGCCGTGACCGCAGCCGGCATCACCGTGCAATGTATTAAATATACGGCTACGAACGCAGTAACGAAAATTGGTCTATGCATGGCTTATTTACTCTTGCGCGGTCAACTCCAGTAGGCGAAATCCGCCCGCCTCAATCGACAGCGACACACTGTGTAGTTCCGCGGCCGTTATTTCTACGCCGGATTCCCACGCGCCGCGTTCGCTGTTATAAATGCGGAGCAAAAAGCGCGAGTCGGGCGCCATGGTATCGTTAATCACCAGCGGAGTGAATGCCGTTCCCTCACCCGTGTTGCCGATGAGGATCACCATTCCGCCCTCCCGCCGGAGCGCGATGAGTACGGCTCTGTCGGAAAATATTTGAACGTTGTCCGAAACATCGTCGGTGTACAGTTCTACGCCCCAATCACTGTCGACGTTTTGCGTTGAATAGACTCGAAAACCGGCGTCGCCCTCGCGCACGAGAAAGTACGTTAACAGCGAACCGTGATAAGGAAGATCCCGCACACCCACCCATTTCCAATAATTCGGAATAAGTGGATTGATTTTCGGCGCTCCGGGCGTGATCATCAAACCGCAGACGCCCTCGATTGCTGCCCACAGAAATCGCGGCGGCTCCCAGGGCGAGAGACGCATACCGTGATTCGAGAGGCTCTCGCCATCGAACCACTCGCTGAACTGTCCAGGCACTGTGTTGTAGAGCCGCGGCGCAACTCCGTAATGCGCAAATGACGATCGCAGTGCGCGCACCATCACCTCGGGGTGATACCGCGCCGCAGCAAATGCGTACCACCACGTGAGTCCGGGCCATACGCCGCCGAGCAAACCCGAATACGCCGAAGGATCGTATCGCGGATCCAAACGCGAAACCGTTCGCAATCCCGCCGAAGTCCAGAAATCCGGACAATTCAGGCGGGTGATGATGCGAAATGCGGTCTCGTCGCTGCACGCCCGCATAATGACCGGAAAAACCTCATCTCCCGTTACGTCCGTTCGCGCATAACCTTCGGTGTCCACGTTGAGGTAATACAGTCCGTTCTGCGGATTGATGAGATGAGTATCCATCGCGTCGCGAATGCGCGCCGACGCTTCGCTAAAATCGATCCGGTCCTGCTCGAACGTCCCGAGATTGTCGGCTAAATGCGAAGCGGCGCGAAGCGCGGCAACGCACTCGGCGTTAATTTCCGTTACCGCGCCGTTGATGGTGTAGTTGTGAATGATGTTGCGCCATCCCGCGATAGCCCAGACGTCGCCGCGCGGATCGTTGGCCGTGCAGAAGACCAAGCCGCGATCGTCGATTTGCGAGATAATATAGCGCGCGGCCTTCGCCACGGACGGATACATCTTCGCCAGCCATTTGTAATCGCCGCTCGAACGAAAGTGATGGTTGATCGCAAGGATGTACAGCGGCGTGTCGTCGTTGATGTTCAGTCCGTCATCTTCGGTGCGGCCCGTATCGGCGTCGAAGTATTCCGGCAGCTTCCCATTCTCATATTGAACTTCTGCGATGCGATCCAGCAGGTCGCGTGAAAACGACGGGATGAAATGATCGTTGCCGTACACGAACCATGCGGAGTCGCGAACCACGACGATCGCGTAGTTCCCGGGATCGTTCGTGAATCCGCATCCCTTCGAGTAGGTTGCCATGACGCGGCGCATGTTCACTTTGCTCCAAAGCGCGCCATGGTTGATCACCGGATCGGGCGTCAGCACGCGCGAGTGACGCAAAACCCCTGTGAGGTGCTTTATGGAGCGATCGAACGCAACGTGCGCGCTTTCGCGTTTTGCGTAGTTGGCCAGCGCGTCGGCCTCGCCGCGAGCGTACGCACCCACGCAGAAGCAGAACTGCCGGCGTTCGTTAGGCTTGATCGTGATATCGAGTTGCAGACGGCCTAGGACCGCGCCCACCGCATCGGTGTTGTTGTGGACGTTGTGCAGATATGACGCGTCATATGTTCCGCCGTAATCGAAGTCGCAGCCGTATCGCGTCGGCGGTTCCGAGAGTCCGAAGATACGAACCCACTCCGGATGACTTTTATTTACGGACACGAGCGCATTTTGGCTTGCTTCAAATCGCGTCTGTACGTCGGCCGGTGTGCTGCCGCTCAACATTGCGGAACTGATCGCGCGAAGGTGGTGCACCATGGTGTCGCGGTTCGTAATCTCCACCATGATGTAGACTATCGCCGGATCTTCGTGCCCCGGCTTCGCACTTCCGAGTGGAAGAAACGTCGTTTCCGCAAATTCCAGAACGCTCTTAAGCGTGTACCTGACACGTTGATACGCGGGATGAATGTCGAAGATGCGCTTGCCCGGCTCGGCAAAGAGTTGCGTGTATTTTGGAGCCTGCTGGCCGTCCGATGACGGCTCGCCGTCATCCGAAAATCCTAAGGCACCCAACGGTGTGGAACGCGCGCCGTAGTGCACGGCGATCGTACCTATCAACGATTGCGCGGCCTCATTGAGAAACACGCGTTCGATCTGACCGGTCCCCTTAGTGAGAATCCATAACGCGCTGTTGCCCAGGCTCGCGCCCATTCCGAGGTTTGCTTCGGAGATGGTGAACGTGGGCAGCGCATCGCCGGCGATCGACTTCTCGTAGGTGGCCTGCGCCTCAAAGCCCTCAAGCGCTTCCATGGACCCTACTTCGTTAGCTCTTCCTCGTCATCCTGAGGTATCGAAGGACGTTGAGCAAAGCGAACGGCAACGCCGTTCGCGCGGTCGAAACGGCGGCGCTCCGCGCCGCGTTACGTCCCTTCCTCGTCGTCCTCGTCAGTAATGACGCGTATATACCGGCGATCCTCAAGCTCTTTTAAGTGGTCGCTTATTTCCGCTTGCAATGCGCTCAGTTCGCGACTCAATTCTTGGGCCCGCTGGTGTAAGTTCCGGAGTTTCATTCCGTCGCGACGCATGCTATCCCAAAAGTTCTACCCCGGCTTCGTATTATTAACCCAGTGCTTCAGCTTGGAAAAATCGCCGCACAGGAGAAGCGTAACCAGGGAACCGCATCGCGCTCGAATAGATCGCGCTCTTCGTACGCGCGACTACCGCTGGCGCTGTGCGCGATAATGCGTCGGGTATTGGGGTCGACATCGAGTACGAGGATGGAGCCGTTGGCGAGATATCAACCAATCTTTTGAGCCAGATAGTGCAGGTCGTCAGAGGGCGATTGAACCTCTCCGGCGCGAACGGCGGCTTTTCCCATTCTTCACCTTCAAGAGAACCTGCCCATACTTCGGCGCTGATCCTCGCCTACAAACCATTCAAGGCCAGATCGCGCAGTTAAAGACATTTGTTAACCGCGTGACTTTTGCTTCCAGGCGCTTTTGGGGCGTTCCACCTTGGCGCAGCCACGTGTTATCCAGATTGATCCCGGGACGAAGTATCTGGTCTACGGCTTGCATGGCGCTCTTCACAGAGCCTCTTTCCAAAGCGTAGATCGCATTGGGCTGCGGGAGTGCTCGCAGTCGTAACACGCGATCCTCAAGGACGAGTTGCCAACGCCCGCATTTGGATATGCCATGAGTGATTTCAACGGCATTCAGTCCGCTCTTCACTCGGAAAACGGCTTTTGCGACATAATACTGCTTCGTGGGAGACGTGCGCATGGCACGATAGTACTCAACAATCCGCGGGCTGGACGTTGCCGTCAACGCTACACTCACAACGGCCAGTCCTGGACGTGACGCGACAAAGTATTTTGGTGTCGAATAAGCGGATCCATCGGCTACGGTACTTGTTACGATAGCAAAGATGACGGTCAATACATACATTAAACGCATTACGGCACCTGCTGAGCATTGTGTGTATATAAGCGCACCGTAAGCGGTGCTAATAAGAGGCCGTTGACGCAACTGGCGTGCGAAATTCGAGAAACCATCGAGAACTCCAACAGTTCGCCGCCGCCGTTTGGTCTCTCAGTAGAATCATAGCATTTTTGGGCTAGCATCAATCACGACCATAGGCATTGGAGTAAAAAAAGGCCCCCGCACGGATGCGAGGGCCTTGCATGTGGACGCGATGAGTTTCAGAGT
>CAZHGH010000156.1:0-4130 GCA_964531205.1 uncultured bacterium | reverse complement strand
ATCTTGGTAAACATGGTTCATTACTTAAACGGAATTTGACGCACGGCGGTTTCAAGATGATAGCCGTTTCAGCGAACGCTTGCCCGTACCGCTCTACGCTTTAGAACTTCAACCGCAAATTGAAGTACACCGAGAACGGGTTGAGGATCGAGTTGTTCAGATCGTTGAACGTGCCGAACGCGGGTTCGTACGGATACCGCAGAATGGTCTGAACGTTATCGCCCGGATTGTAGACGTTGCCGACCGGACTTACTACGCCTTGACCGACGGTACCGTACGAACAGGTTTGACGGCTCCAATAATACGTAAACGGCGTTTGCTGTCCGCCAAAGCACGTGTTGATGACGTTGGCCAGCGTGATAACGCCTGTGACCTTCGGCGAGAAGTCGTACGAAAGACGCAGATGCATTAAGAGCTGAGACGGTTCGCGGAACTCTCCCAGGCTATCGAAGTGTCCGGTGTAGACATCCGGAATTGCATTGAGCGTTCCGGCGCACGTCGTTGCATCGTATGCGCTGCCGCCGGGGGCGCCGTACGGATATCGTGGATCTCCGGTGGGGCTGGTTCCGAGCGCGGAGCAGCCCAATGCGGGATCGATACCGGGCATCGTTTCCGGTGCACCGTAACGATTACCGGCGACGAATTGGAATTGCGGTGTGATCGCAAACTTCTTGTGCCGGTATTGCAAGATCAGTGAGGCAACGTACGGATACGTGTACGCATTCACGCCGGTACCGATACCGCCCGGAATGATCGAATAAGGCAGATAGTCGGCGTTCGGATCGAGCAGCGACTGCACCGGTGCATTCCAATACGGATTTGCGATTGACCCTGCGGCGCACGCCGGATCCGGCGTGCCGGTACTGGTGTAGCATGCTGCGGCGGTCTGCCCGTTGGTCGTCGTGCCGCAGCGTTTGTCGCTTGGATTCGAGACGCAGAACGACGTGTACGCGTTGTACGTTGCGATATCGGCGTTGATCGGGCTCAGAATCGTCGTGCCGTTCGGCAATCCGCTAAAGTGTATCTTGGCATACGTGTACGCAAAGCCGAGCTGCGCGCTAAAGCCGTCGCGCGAGAAGTCGCCTTTCGTGAAAGCAAACTCTACACCCGATGAGGTTTGATTGCCCGCATTCAGGCCGGAAATGAATGCCTGCCTGATGTCGAGGTAGAAGTTCTCGATCTGATCGTGCGTCTCGCGCAGGAACGGCGTAATCTTGATCGCCATGTCCGTGCCCTTGAACTGATGCTCGAACGAGAAGTCGTAGTTGTACGAAATCGGCGGGCGGACTTCATGCCCTGGCGTATTGAATCCGAGCGAATAAAACGGTATCAGCGCATCCGGCAGGTTTTGCTGGAGCGCGTTGTACTGCTCGTACGCGCCCGATGGCTGTTCGTTGTACTTGCCGTAGCTGGCGCGCAGCACGGTGTACGGGTCCACGGTATACGTCACGCCGACGCGCGGTTGCAGGATGTTGTAGTTATACGTTTGGCTTGGCGTATTGAAGAGTTGCGCGTTGACGTATTGCGGACCGGCCGATGAACAGGGCGACGTAACGGGGATGGACGATCCGTCTTGTAGCAACGTTTTATCGTAGAGCTTCAGGTTGTTCGTGTCGAAGCACGTATCATTGTTGAACGCGTTGAACCAAAACGTGCGCGCGGGGCCGATGTCGGTATTCTCGCCCACGTACTGGTAGTGATCGAGGCGCAGGCCCGCATTCAGAAGCAGACTTGAATTCGGTCGCCACTCGTCCGTAAGCGAGTAGCCGCTGAAGTTCGGTTTAACGGTGTTGTACTTGCCGTAGGCACCGTTCTCAACCGTATAGAGCGCGCAGGGACCAGTGCCGCACGTATACGTCCCAAGCGTTGCACTGTCGAGCGGATTGCTGTTGGTGTCGGTGAGTGCCCCATTGTTGAACGTGTTTGCAAGCGAGGCAAAAGTCGCGGGCGTTCCGACGGAGATGACCCTGCCGCTGCCGCAGGTTGTCGGCGTCGCCGCACCGCCCGAACCGCCTAATGCATAGCAAACGCCATGGGTCAGATCGTTCGGATTCACCACGACCGCAAACGCGTCGGCGGGATCGTACATTTGCGTGTTGTTCATGCGAAGTGACGTCGCCGTCGTGTAGGATACGCCGGCTTGCAGCAAATGCTGCGAACCGATTTGCGTTGCAAACTGCAAGCTGGCACCGCGCGTATGGGAATTCAACTCATAGTCGTTTGCATCGTAGCCGATGAGCGGCTGAAACGACGAAACGGCGCCGGTTCCAACGTAATCGGAGTAATACGTGTATCCGTAAATGCGCAAGTACGAAGAAGAATTGAAATTCTTTTGGTACTGAAGTTTGACGATGTTCTGGTTGTTGTACTGCACATCGCGCGCCGTAACGGGAATGGGGGCGAACAATGCGCGGTTCGTCGGCGATGACGGGAAGAGGTAAGGTGTGACGCCCGCGGCCGATGCATCCGTTAAGAACGAGCCGGGCGTTCCGTTAAACTGATAGCTGTCGCTGTAGAACGGGAGCGTGCCAATCGGATAAAAGAGCGAGCCTTGGAAGTTGTTCAGCCCTTCATCGAGCGCGGAGCTGTAGAGCGGCGTCGTAATTGCATTCGCATCGAAGAGCACTTGCACGTCGTCGCGTAACGAGTCGTGCTTGTGCGGGATCCCGAAATGGAAATTCGCAACCGTCGTGCGTCCCGTTACGCTCGCAGCCGGGAAATAGCCGTACGGCATCGGAGCGAGAATATAACCGGGTGCACCCGCTGCGCTGACGTTTGGCACACCGCCGGTGAAGCATGATGGCGGTGCCGTAGGCGGCAGGGGCGCCTTTTGACATTGATCCACCGGCGGGCCGAACGTGTACTGAAGCGAAGCACCGTTGAACTGATCGATGTAGCGATAGTCTTGATTGTAACCGTCTAATCCGACGTAATAGCTAAACGAGCGGTTCGGCGTCGAGCCGCCCGCTTCAACCTGCGCCTCGTGATAGAACGTCGGCGTTCCCGCTGACAAACTGGCCGTTCCGAAGCCCGGATATGTTCCGGTCTTGATGACTTGATTGATGAATCCGGCTAAGCCTTGCGCTTCCGCGTTTGCCGGCGTGGCGCCGGTGTACACTTGCAGTTCGAGCTGTCCAAGCGACGATTCGCCACCGCCTACGTAATTGTCGAAGCCGCGATTGATCGGAATGCCGTCGAATTCGTACCCGACTTCGCTCGAGTCGCCGCCGCGTACGTGCACGGCCTGGTTGTAACCGCTTTGGAACGACGGTACGTACGCACCGGGAACGGCTGCAATAGCCGAGTACGCACTGCTCAAATTTCCGCCGCCGCCCAACACGTTCGTACGCTCCTGTTGCGCGGCGTTTACCGAATACACGTCCGCCGTCGTGCCCGGACGCACGAGATTCGATGCAGCCGCGGAACGCACGTTCGCAATCGTTTTCAGCGACTTTTGAAGTGTTAAGCGTACGACTTGCGTTGCGTCCGCAAAGACGCTGACGCCGGCGAGCGTCGCCGTATCGTAACCGATCTGCTGCGCGCTGACGGTGTATTCATCCGGCGCAAGCGATCCGAATGCGAAATGGCCTCCGGCGTCCGTTGTAGTCGTTGCGGTTTGCGAGGGGCTGGTGGCGGTGACTTTCGCTCCCGCAATCGGGGCGCCGCTTGCAGTATCCGCAATCGTTCCGCTGATGCGGCCCGTCGTTCCCGCAAATGCAATGGTGTTCAGCATGAATCCAAAGAGTACGATGCTGCTAATGAGTTTTTTCATTGCTTCCCTCCGGGGCGGTAATGCCGCTTCTGGTTAGCAGTTGGTTGTAGGCCGCCATCGCGCGTTGGAACTCGAGCCGTATCGCGGCCGCCTCGCGCAGATGCGGCGGCAGTGGCGGTCCTTGCGAGAGCGCCACGTCGCCTTGAAGAATCGTGAGCCGTTCGCGAACGCGATCCGGCGCGAGCATATCGTCTTCGGAGTTCACCACTCCGGATGTAAGCTGCGCGTAAACACCGTCGATTTGCCGGCGCAGCGCCTTCGCACCGTGCGCGCGAAGCGCATCTAAACGGTTGAGCGCTGCGTCTATGTCGGAAAGCTCGTCGTTGAGCTCGCGCAGGAACGTGTATCGTGCAATGTA
>CAZHGH010000155.1:0-4211 GCA_964531205.1 uncultured bacterium | reverse complement strand
TTAAGTCCTCCGAGTACTGCGCGACAGATACCACGCAACAAGCAGGCCGTAAAAAACCACGTTGGTGATCAGCCCGAAGACGATCGTGCTCGGCGTCTGTGGCTCAAGCACACCGCGAAACGCCATGAGTCCATCCATGCAGACGTCGACGATGATGCCCAAAACGAGGCCGCCGACGATCCAATTCCGGAGCGAATTTATCGAGCTCCAAACGTAAGTATAAAAGAATGCCCACACCAGAGCCGTGACCAGATGCAGGACGAGACCGGCCCATGCAAATGCCGGCGAAGTGAATGCTACCGGCCCGAATCCCGCCGATGCAATGAACTGCCACACTTTGACGGGCGACGTGTGATGCGCGATCGATATGAACGCATCTGTTCCTATGGCGCCGATAATACCGGCAATGAAGGCGTGAACTGTCAGCGAGGCCGGTTCGCTGCGTGCAACTTTTGTGCTACTCACGCAGAAACTAATAGCAGCGCGTTCTTGGGCTCATCTTGGAGCATTCTCAGGCCGCAACACGGGAGGCGAAGGGAAGCCGCCCAAGGCTAGCGCAGTTCGCTTTAATGCGAGAAACCTTCCGTTTCGGTGTAGCGACGGCCGATCATCAATGCGAGGCGTATGACGGCCACGATGACATCCGAGATGTATGGGAGCGCGTCCGCGGGTTGGTAGCGCGCGGCAAGGCAACGGATTTTTGGAACCGCTACCGCGAAGACGTGGAACTCGCGTCAAAGCTGGGCTGTACGGCGTTTCGGCTCTCGCTTTCGTGGGCGCGACTTGAACCGGAGCCGGGCGCGTGGAGCGATTCGGCGTTTGCCCATTATCGCGACGTGCTCCAATGCATGCGCGATGCCGGTATGAACACCATCGTCACACTGATGCACAACACGTGGCCGCTGCATGTGCAGGCGGCGCGCAACGGCGCCGGTCTGCTCGATGAAGCCTTTCCCGATCGCATGATGCGATTTGCCACGGCTGTCGCGGAACGCTTGGGCGATCTTATCGATTACTACGTAACGATAAACGAGCCGAACCAGTTGGTGTACGGCTATATCAAAGGCTTTTGGATGCGTGCGTACGCGATGCCACCGGGACAGCCGCCCTATGCGACCTCAGAGCGGCAAATGGACGACGTACTGCGCCTGATTCCAAATCTCTTCCGCGCTCACGCGCAATCTCGCGAAGCCATCCTCCGCCTTCGGCCCGGGGCGAAGGTTGGAACAAACCCTTTAGTATTAGGGCTGCCGCGTTGGCTCCAGCGACTGGTGGATCGAAACGCAACGCACATACAATCGCCGCAGCAAGCGCGTCGTCAGGCTGTTCGCATCTCGCAATCCGACGTGCTGGAAGGCGGCAAGGTCGATATTTCAATCGCACAGATCACGCTTACGAAGCAGCGTGAAGATCAAGCGCTATTTTCGGAACCATATTATACGGCGCATCTGGCTCTGCTCAACGCGCGTACGTTCACGCTGCCGGAGAACGTCCAGACTTGGCAGGGCCGCGTCGGTGTGGTTTCGGATTTGCTCCCCGCCACGATCGTGGGCGGCTATTTTCCGGCGGCCAACATTCAGTACTACCGCGATATGCCGGCCGCAGTGAAGGGGCTCGAAGGTGGAGAGGTTGACGCAGTCTTCGATGACGACGTTTCGCTACGGCTGTATGCGAGTGGTGAACTGGCGCTTACACCGCTACGCGGACATGGACAGCATTTCGCGGTCGCGATGGCGTTCGGAAGCCGATCGCTGCTCAACGCCGTCGATCGCGCGCTGCGGGAATTCAAACGCACGCAACGTCCCGATCTGCCAAATGTATTGAACCGCAAGACGATCGCGGACATCGGAAAACAACCTGGTAACGATGAATCGCGCGTGCCGGATCTCGATCGATCCCTCGAGCGTATTCGCAAACGCGGCGTGCTTCGAGTCGGCGTTCATCCCGGCGTGCAGGGGCTCTGCGAGCGCGATGCCTCGGGGCAGTATCGCGGTTTGGAGCCGGATATCGCGCGCTACATCGCGCTACGCATTCTCGGCGATGGTTCGAAGGTTGAGTTCGTTCCGCTGCAAGGCGATCGTCGCATGAGCGCAACACGCTCGTGGCTGCAAGCGCTGTTTACGTTGCGGAAAACTATCGGAATCTTTAGCACGCTTCTCGGAACGAACTGGTGGAATCTGGGTATGGCGGGCAAACTCGCGCCGTTTCTGTGTCCCACCGAGTGCGTCGGCACGTTGGATTACGTAGGCTTGGATTACTACTGGGGCGTCTCGGCGTTTTGGCCTGGACAGCTGCAACGCCTAAGCGCCGCGGCGGAATTCAACTACGGGAGGGCTCCCGTGTGGCCGAGCGCGCTCGAAACGATCTTGCGCGAACAAGCGCGCGAATTTCCCGGCAAGCCGATCATCGTAATAGAAAACGGTTGCGTCACCAGCGCCGATGGGTTTACGCGCGCCAAATACTTGGAGGCGCACATCCAGCAAGTGGCGCGTGCAGTACAGCAAGGGGTTCCCGTTGAGGCGTACTTGTGTTGGAGCATCACGTCGAATCGCGAGTGGGGACTGCATTTCGACGACAACAGCGATTTCGGGCTGTATCACATCGATCTCGACAACGATCCCGACCTCAAACGAATCCCGACCGAATCAAGCGACGCTTATGCGCGGCTTATTCTCGAGAACGGAGCCGGCACCTAAAGAGTGAAAGGCAAAATGCAGAAGGCTGAAGGCAACTACGCATCGATAAACGGTGTCCGTCTCTACTACGAAGTGCATGGTGTGGCGCGTCATGCAAGGCCGCCGCTAGTGTTGCTTCATGGTGGCGGCGATACGATCCAGACGTCGTTCGGTCAGATTCTCCCTGAACTTGCACGCAATCGGCGCGTCATTGCGTTTGAACGGCAAGGGTACGGTCACACGGCCGACATCGCAGACCGCCCATTCACGTTCGAGCAGTTTGCAGACGACACCGTCGCGTTGCTCGATCATCTTGGAATCCCGGAAGCGGACCTGTTTGGTTTTAGCAACGGCGGTACGGTTGCGTTGCATGTGGCGATCCGACATCCGGGCAGAGTTCGAAGGCTCGTGCTGGCTTCAGCGTTTTTCAGCCACGATGGCGCAGAACGAGCCTTCTGGGACGGCTTTGCAACCGCGACGCCGGATATGATGCCGAAGATACTTCGTGACGCGTACTTAGCGGCCGCGCCGCACCCTGAAGAATTCGAGCGCTTTTTTTTATAAAGGCGTGAATCTCATGCGTAACTTTGAGGATATTCCGCGCGAGCGGTTGCAAAAGCTGCGCGCTCCTGCGCTTATCGTTTGCGGCGATTCCGACGTGATGCGGCCCGAGCACGCGGTTGAAGAGTATCGGCTGATTCCTGGTGCCCAACTCGCCGTGTTGCCCGGAACAGACCATATGAGCCTCACATCGAGGACAGATTGGCTCGTTCCGATGATCGAGCGGTTTCTGGACGCACAATGAATACCTAGGCTTCATGCAGATAGGACCGTCCAACCGTATGTGAGCAGTGGTCTAGCGCGCTTTGCCGCGCTGACAAGACGATCGATGAGAGTTCGGTTGCTGACGTCGTCGTCGGACAGCGTCTCGCTGACCATGAAGGACTGTTGACGAAAGTACTTTGCGAGTGGACTGGCGGCGTGTTCTTCGAAACCGCGCGGCATACGTTTGAGGGCAGCCTCAGATTCCGAAAGACGGAATCCGTTTCGCTCTAAAGTCTGAAGCATGCGCTCGAAATCCTTGGGTTGCGTGGCCATCGCTTCGCGCCAACGCTGCAACAGCGGTTTATCGAGCTCGTAAAAGCCGACCGCGAGAAACGAATTCTTCGGTTGGATGTGGACGTATAGGCCACCGGGAGCGTTGTTGTCGCCGTTATACGCTAGAAACGCGCCGAGGTTGGTTTTGTACGGACTCTTATCCGGTGAGAACCGGACGTCGCGATAAATGCGAAACGTACTCTTTCGCGGGTCGCCTTCGAGCGGAATCTTCGCTTTACGCATCCCAGCGCCGGCATCAGCGACAAGCGCGCGAAGCGGCTCGAGCAGCTGCGTCTCGTAGATTTGCTTGCGCGGCGCGAACCACGTGCGATCGTTGTGCTTTGCGAGGTCGCGCAAAAAGCGCAGAGCGTCAGTGGAGAATCCTTCGAACGCCGTTGATGTGGCGGTGCGTTTGGCCGGCATAGCCGAACTCCTTCC
>CAZHGH010000154.1:0-4429 GCA_964531205.1 uncultured bacterium | reverse complement strand
CGACGTTCGGACTGCATGCCAACCGCCTCCGGCGGCGGCTCGTGGACATGTATTTCTTACGACGGGCGGCAAACGCGGCCCAGCTCCGAGACTTCCCATTCGTTGGGTTGCTCATGGGACGCTCGTGGTGCTACTGGATCCGTCAGGGGTTCTGAGCCGCCAACAAGTCGACGCGCTTCGCGCGGCGATGTCGCGATGAAGTTACGTCGTATTTACACCGACTGAGCGCGGCTCTCGTACACTTCGGCAGGTTTCATATACGAAGCGCGCTGCGCGATAGCGCGATCGATCGCACCGAGGACGACTTGCCCGAGTTTCTCCGGATCGTGACGCACGGTCGCCGTTTCGCTAATGACGTCCGCGTGAATTGGTGTGAGGCCCATCGCGCGGATGCGATCGATGTCCGGATGTACCGGAACCTGACCTTCTTCGGCGTACGCTTCGAGGAGCTTTGAGGGCGGTCGATCGTTCACGATGACGTAGTCGCAAACGCGCGAGCCGGCATTATCGAGCAGTGCTTGCACGTGATCTGCAGCGGTCATGTTATCCGTTTCGCCGGGCTGCGTCATGACGTTGCAGACGTACATCTTCACAGCCGAGGACGCGGCGACTTCGCGAGCGATCCGGTCGACCAAAAAATTCGGCAGAATCGACGTGTAGAGACTGCCGGGCCCAAGCACGATTGCGTCGGCTTCGCGAATTGCAGCGATCACCTCACCGAGCGGCGCGGCGTACGACGGATCGAAAAAGACTTGTTTGATTGGCTGCCCGGATTTCGAAATCGTGGTCTCGCCTTCGACGACGCTTCCGTCTGCCAGCCGCGCGCACAGACGTACGATACCAAGCGTCGAGGGAAGCACGCGGCCTTTGATGTTGAGCACACGGCTCGACTCTTTGATCGCGCGATCGAAGTTGCCGGTGATGCCGGTCATTGCGGCAAGAAACAGATTGCCGAATGAATGGCCCGTTAAGCCTTCGCCTTCGTTGAAGCGGTAGCGAAAGAGATCGGTGACCATTGCTTCGTCGTCGGCGAGCGCAACGAGACAGTTGCGTACGTCGCCGGGCGGAAGTACGCCGAGTTCTTTTTGCAATCGCCCAGAGCTGCCGCCGTCGTCGCTCACCGTAACGACCGCGGTGAGATTCGTCGTTTTGCGCTTGAGACCGCGCAGCAGCGTCGAAAGCCCCGTTCCGCCGCCAATAGCCACGACTTTGTAACCGTTGCGCAAACGCATCTCGTACAGCGCGTCCAGAATGCTTTCGTTGGCGCCGCCGAGCGCGGTGGCGCGTAAAATCGCGCGCAGCCATTGCCGGATGCCGAAGAAGATCAACACGATACCGAGGACGATAAAGATCCACGACAGATATCCCGGCGAGAAATAATCGTCGACGAAGCTGTCGACCAGCTCGTTGGCGTGCAAATCATAGCCGATCGCAACGAGGTAACGATCGATGCCGTTTACGAGCAGCAGAATGCCCGCAATCGCGACGACTAGCCAGCGCTTTACGCCTAGACCGGGGTATGCCCAGCGAAGGAACGGCGGCAGACGCTGGATCATCGGATTGTGTCCCTCGTATCGAGGTAGAGATCGACCTGCGCTTGCTTGTCGAGATGCTCGTACAGCTTGCGTGCCACGTAAATCGAGCGGTGGCGGCCGCCGGTGCATCCGATACCGATCGTGAGCTGCGATTTGCCTTCGGCCAAGAACCGCGGCATGAGGAAGTCGATCATCTCGTATAACCGATCGAGAAACGGCCCGGTGGACGGATCGGTTTCTATGTACTTCGCGACGTCGGGGTCGGCACCCGTAAGGGGCCGCAGCGCATCGACGTAGTTCGGGTTATGCAAAAAGCGCACGTCGAAGAGTAGATCCAAGTCCAGCGGCACGCCGTATTTGAATCCAAAGGCCACGATAGTCGTAGAGAGACGGCGCTCCGGGTGCGCGGGCGCAAACGAGGCGGTAATCCGTTCCTTCAGATCGCCTTGGGTCAGCGTGGTCGTGTCCACGACGTGTGAAGCCAGCGCGCGGAGCGGGGCAAGCGTGGTTCGCTCGACCGCTATTGCGTCGCGCAGCGATCCAACCGACGCGAACGGATGGCGCCGGCGCGTTTCGCTGTACCGGCGCACGAGCACGTCGTCGCGCGCATCGAGGAACAGGACTTGCGGGTGTACGCTGTCGGCGGAGAGTTCGTTCAACAGCGGTACGGCTTCGCCTAACGCTCCACCGCTGCGAACGTCCAATGCGATTGCCACCTCACGCACTTGCGCATCGCGCAACAGCGAAAGGGTTTGCGAAACCAACTTGGGCGGAAGGTTATCTACACAGTAAAAGCCCAAGTCTTCAAGCGTCTTCATGGCCTGGCTTTTTCCGGCGCCTGAGAGTCCGGTCACGAAGACGAGTCTATCGAACGCCATGCGTACGTGCGGAGCGAGCAAAGTCCATGAAACTGTTTTCGCCCGAAAAGGCAAACGCCCTCATCCCTAAAGTAGCCCCTTTGGTTGAGGAACTTTGGGCGAAGCGCCGCGACCTCGCGATACGGCTCCTTGAGAGCGATCCGGTCGTGCGCGGCATCGAGCCGACGCCGCAGCGCCGCATGGCCACGCCGCGATCGCCGTTCAAGCCTGGGCGATTCAGCGAACAGAAAGCCGAGATCGTTCGTATCATCAACCGGATCGAGGCATACGGGTGCCTTGTGAAAGACATCGATCTTGGGCTCGTCGATTTCCCGTCGATGCGTGACGGGCGCGCGGTGTATCTCTGCTGGAAGGCCGGCGAACCGCGCATCACACACTGGCACGGAATGGACGAAGGCTTTGCGGATCGCAAAGCCCTCGATGATTGATCTAAATTTCGGATAGCCGAGACTAAGGCGTCGTAACCGTAGCCTGAACCGGAATAAAATCCTCGGCTAGACCTTGGAGACGGACGTCGCCGAATTCAGCCGTGTACGCACCGGCATCCGCGCTTTTGATTTCGCCCACCTCGGGAACGTTTGCGAGCTGCGGAATCTTCGAGCGAATTTCGTCCGGGATCCGGACCTTGTCGCCCACCGCCAGCGTGCCCTGATCCCAGAGCGCGTTCAAACTATCGAGCAACATCGGGAGCGGAATGCCGTAGTCTTCGCTGATTGCACCGATCGTGTGCGATTCGCTGATCGCGCAATTCGAGCACCCGCCAAGGTGGAAACGCGCGAAAACGCGGCGGGCGCCGGCGTGCGTCTTGAATGCTTGGTCCACCGTCATGTCGGGGGTAAAACGTTGCTCGCTCACTTGTGTCTCAAAACTCCTGGGATAGTGTTCGCAGTATTCTTCGCCTAAAACGTACCCATCGCCCCTTGGGTTGCGCCTGCGTCAGGGGTCATACAGCCGTCTGACTTGCCCAGAAGGCAAGCTGCCCTACTCCATTCGTGCGAGCGCAGTATAGAATGCGCTTAGGGAGGGCGACTATGCTGCATGCGGCGGTTTTGACGTTTCTGGTAGCTGTCGGAGGGTCCGACGACCTTGCTCTTGCTACAAAACTTGCGCAGGCGATAGCCAGCCAACATGGCGATGCTCCCGCGCAGGTATTCATCGGCAAGTATCCACCGGGGGGCGCACCCCACGTACCATTACCGAAGTTGCCACTGCTCGGAAGCGTTATGCAAAGTTCGGACGGCATGGGCTATACGACCACGATTTACTACGAGATTCCCCGCACTAACGACTCCGCTTTGGAAAGCTACAAGGGGGAACTCCAGCGCGACGGTTGGCGCGCGGCGCGGACGAATGCAGATACGGACGAAGGCAACGAAGGTGGTTTTGCAGTCGCGCGTCACGCGGCGCCGGATTGGAACATGTACTGCAAACGCGATGTCGGTGTTGTGGCCTTAGGGCACATTTCGCCCGTTCCTGACGTAATGGTTGTCGCTACGTACTCTTCATCGTTAGCGCCCATGATGTGCGCGATGGTGGAAGCTGTGGCGAATATGCCGCAGCCATTAGAGCTGCCGTTGTTGAAAGCACCAGCAAACGTTGCGATGCACGACGGCGGCGGCTCGGTGCCGGAAAACACATCGTACGCAACTCTGAGTATGTCTCGGCCATTGGCGGAAGTCGGTTCCGATTTTGCTAAACAGTTTTCCGCTGCAGGTTGGCTTCCCCAACCGCCGGCTCATGGCGAAAGTGCATATGTGCAAACATTTACGCGTCGTAAAAACGGTCACCGATATCTAGCAACACTCACGATCGTGACAGCCGGTAAGCCGAATCGGTACCGCGCATACGTAACGGACCGTGATATTGACGCGAAGGAGTATGAAAACAACAGCATTTGGGTGCATGCTGACCCATAGGAGCTACGATTCTACTGACGTAAAGCTCGGTGATCTCGCCAGGAGGCGTTCCACCGTTTGCTCTAGCTCCGTAATCCTCAGGCCGTCCAGCGCGTGAGCG
>CAZHGH010000153.1:0-4548 GCA_964531205.1 uncultured bacterium | reverse complement strand
GAGATCGTGCGCGGGCGCGTTGCGGTGGATGGAAAGCCCGTGACCGTCGCGGGTAGAGAAGGGGAACTGCTCGTCGCCATTGCGCTGCAGCGCGAACCTACTCCGCGCGATCAACTGATCGAGATGCTGTGGCCGGACATCGACGAATACGCGGCGCGCAATTCATTCAATGTCTGTTTGCACAAACTGCGCCAGCATTTGGGACGCGACGATCTGATCGTCCATGAAGAGGACGGCTATCGATTGCACGCCGAGGCCGCTGTCGATCTGTGGGAAATCGAGCGCGTGAGTGCGCTGCTGCACGGCCATCGCCGTATCAGTGACGCACAGCGGTCATGGCTGATGCGCACCTGGAACGACCTTCGTCATGCGCTGCCCGGCCGAATGCGCAGTTGGGAATGGTTTTCGCCGACGGAGCGGCGGCTCGGGCAACTGCGGATCGAAATCGGTCAGCGGCTGGCTTCGGATGCGCTGAGCGCGGGGGACGCGGATAAAGCGCTCTCCTTCGCAACGGACATGATCGAATACGACCCGTGCGACGAGCCGGCGCGCGAGCTGGCGATTCGAGCCAACCTCTTACTGGGCGACCGCCCCGCGGCGATACGGCAGTTCCGCCAATACCGGCAGACGCTTCAGACGGAGCTGCAATGCGAGCCGTCTCCGGCGCTTGCCGCTATGCTGAGTGCGTAGGACAGGTGCTATCAGCCGTGTAGGCGGGCGGGGGTGGGGTCATGCTATACTACCGTCGCATGTCCGCGATCACTAAACCGCTGGTCATTGGGCCGCACGAAATTTGGCCGCCGCTTATCCTGGCGCCCATGTCGGGCGTGACCAACCGTACCATGCGGGCGCTCTATAAGCCGTTCGGGCTCGGCCTGACCGTGACGGAGTTCGTCTCCGCCAACGCGTTGCAGTACGCCTCGAGCGCCAAGCGCACGATGGAGATGATCGATCAGCACGGGCTCGAGAAGCCGGTCAGCACGCAGCTCTGGGGCGACGATCCTGAGGTCATGGCTAAGGCCGCCAAAGTGGTGCGCGAGTGCGGCGCCGATATCGTGGACATCAATTTCGGCTGCCCGGCGCCGAAAGTCACGAAGATTAACGGCGGCTCAGCGTGCTTGCGCGACGTGGATCGTTGCGAAGCGATCATGAAGGCCGTGGTTCACGCGGTGGATTGTCCGGTCACGATGAAGATGCGCCTCGGCTGGACTGAAGACGAACTCGTGTACATCGACGTCGCGAAGCGCGCGCAAAAAGTCGGCGTTCAAGCGGTGACGCTGCATGCTCGTACCGCCCGTCAATTTTACAAAGGCAGCGCGGACTGGACGCACATCAAGCGGTTGAAAGAATCCGTCGACATTCCGGTGATCGGCAACGGCGATCTCGACGATCCGTATGTCGCCATGCAACGCATGCGTGAGAGCGGCGTCGATGCGATCATGCTCGGGCGCGCGACGCTTGGCAATCCGTGGCTGATCTCGCAGATTCGCGATTTGATGGAAGGACGCGAACCGATGGCGGACCCATCGCCGGCGGATCGTCTGCGTTACGCGATTCGCGTGCACTATAAAACGATGGTTGACGAATTGGGCGAGTCGCGTGCAGTTCCGCAAATGCGCAAGCATCTCGCGTTGTATTTGAAAGGCATACCCAACGCCGCTATCCTGCGCGAGCGCATCATGCATTTAGACCGCGCTGACGACGTCGTAGAGGTCGTGGAGGAAACCATCGCTTCTTTAGAACGCGCGGTCGCAGCGTGATTCAGCAGAACGAGACGCTATACGGAGCGCCCTCGCCCCAAGCGCTCTACGACGAAACGTACGAAAATTACAAGCAGTATGTGAACCCGCCGCTCGCGCGCGTGATGAAGGTCTCGGGCAGTCCCGTCGAAGTGCGCGCGCAAGGCAGTACGATTTGGGACCACAACGGCAAGGCGTATCTGGATTTCGCGGGTGGTTACGGCGTTTTCACGCTCGGCCACAGCCATCCGAAAGTGATCGCTGCAGTCAAAGAGCAGCTGGAATCGATGGCGCTCTCCGGCAAAACGATGTTCAACGTGATGCTCGGCCGCGCGTCGAGACGTCTCGCCGAACTCGCACCGGGCGATTTGCGGATTTCGTTCTTTGCAAACAGCGGAACCGAAGCCGTCGAAGGCGCGATCAAACTCGCGCGTGCTGCGACAAAACGGCACAAAATCGTTGCGACGCGCGATGCGTATCACGGCAAGACGCTCGGCGCGCTTTCCGCCAGCGGACGCGACTATTTCAAAGATGCCTACGCACCGCTGCTGCAAGATGTCCAGCACGTTGATTATGGCGTTACGGAGGGCTTGAAAGAAGCGCTTGCCGATGCAGCGGCATTCGTCGTCGAGCCCGTGCAAGGCGAAGGGGGCGTGAACGTTCCGCCCGCCGGATATTTGCGTGCGGTACGCGAGATTTGCGATGCCACCGGCGCATTATTTATCGCCGATGAAGTCCAAACGGGACTGGGACGTTGCGGTATGCTGTTCGGATGTAATCGCGACGACGTCGTTCCCGACGTGATGACGCTTGCGAAAGGCCTTTCAGGCGGCATTATTCCCGTTGGCGCGTACATCGCGCGTCCCAGTGTTTGGAATGCGGCGTACGCGAAGCACCCGGTGATGCATACTTCAACATTCGGCGGTAACGAACTCGCATGTGCTGCGGCACTTGCAGCAATGGACGTGCTCGTCGAAGACCACCTCGTCGAAAATGCTCGTGCGCGGGGCGAACAACTCTTATCGGGAGCTCGCGAACTCGCCTCGAAATATCCAACCGTTTTGAAAGAAGCCCGCGGACTCGGATTGCTCGTCGGCGTCGAGCTGACGAACGAAGGATACGGCGGGTGGATTATTCCGGAGATGGTCAAGCGTGGGGTTACGGCTGCATGGACGCTCAATATGCAGCGCGTCATCCGTCTCGAACCGCCGCTTATCGTTACGGAAAGCGAAGTCGACCGCGCCTTGGCTGCGTTGGAAGCAGGGCTGGCGACCGCCCAGGAGAAGCTCGGCCGACTATAACCCAATGCCATATGTTGAGACATCCATCGTGATCGCCGCACCCGCTCGCGTCGTGTACGAATTGGCCAAAGAGCAAGAGCGTTTCCCGGAATTCATGCCGGACGTCGAGACCGTTACGGTGCTCGAACGTCATTCCGATCGTATTCTCACCCGCTGGAAGACGCTTGTGGAAGAAGCGCCGATCGAATGGATCGAGGAAGATCGCTTCAACGACGACGAGCAGCGCATCGACTACAAACTGCTCGAAGGCGATCTCGACAAGTTCGAAGGCAGCTGGACCTTCGCCGAAAACGGTGGCGAGACGCACGTCGTCCTCGGCGTCGATTATGACTTCGGCGTTCCGACGCTCGCGGAACTCATCGGACCGACGCTCGAACGCAAAGTGCGCGAAAACAGCGACATGATGCTGAGCGCATTGAAACGCGAAGCCGAAGCGAAGGTGGCTGCCTCATGAGCGCAAACACGCCGAAGTTTTGCTTCGTCGTCCATCCGCTCTCGTTGGAAGACGTCGCGCGCTACGAGCCGAGTGCAAAAGGCAAAGGCGCCGCCATCGTCCGCAAGATCATGGAGTGGATGCCGTCGTGGGCGGCTGCACACGTTACCGGCATTCGTACACCGGATGGACGCGAAACCGAAGGATGGTTTGTTTCGGCAGCGCTCTTGCCCGAGCAGATGATGGATTTTCCTCGCGAAGAGGTGTACAAGCGCATCGTTCGCGCGATCGAGATCGGCACGGAACTGGGCGCCGAAATTGCCGGCTTAGGTGCGTTCACCGGAGTCGTTGGCGACGGTGGCGTGACCGTTGCTGAGCGCTCGCCGATTCCGGTTACAACCGGAAATTCTTTGACAATCTCCGCCGGCATTCAAAGTTTGTTCCGCGGTGCGCATGAGATGGGCATCGACGCGAAAGAATCGACGGCGGTCGTCGTCGGCGCTACCGGTTCGATCGGTTCGGCGTGCGTGCATCTTGTTGCACCTAAGGTAAAGCACGTCGTGCTTGTCGCTCGTAACAATACGCGTCTTTCAAAATTCCACGAGTCCATCAAAGACACGCTGCCGTGCACGTCGTCATGTACGACCGACATTTCCGAGGCAGTACGTCAAGGGCAATTAATTTTGACCGCCACGAGCTCGACGCAAGACGTAATCCAGCCGGAGGATTTGCAAACCGGTGCGGTCGTGTGCGAACTCTCACTGCCGCACGACGTCAGCCGGCGCGTTGCGGAACTGCGGCCCGACGTTCTCGTCACAGAGGGCGGTAATATGCTTCTGCCCGGTACGCCGCGTTTCGAGCGCGTGCGCGAACCAGGGCAGGAATTCGATTTGAATCTGCCGCCGCGCACCGCGCTTGCGTGCATGAGTGAAACGATGGTGCTGGCACTCGAAAACCGGCTCGAGAATTACACGCTGGGCCGCGGCATCGATTTGCACAAGGTCGTCGAGATCGAGCAGATGGCGACTCGGTGCGGTTTTACGCTCGCCGACATGCGCGCTTTCGACACGGCGAT
>CAZHGH010000152.1:0-4595 GCA_964531205.1 uncultured bacterium | reverse complement strand
CTGCACGCACGGATGGAAGATGCAATCCACTAAATACGGCGTACGACCAAATCAACGCGCCGGTTATCGCACAAGCGAGTGCGCGGGGTGCCGTAAATAGTCGAAGCAGCGACATCGAAACCATTGCGACTACGCCTAAGTGCAGTCCCGCCGTGACTAAAATATGAACGGTTCCGGTTTCCTGAAATTCGGCGTGCAATTCCGGCGGCAGCGAACCGCGCTCGCCCCACAATTCGCCCGCAAGAATTGATGCGTACGGCTCTGCTAAACGCGCACGGAGTTGTCCGAGCGCCCATGCGTGCATTTCCGCGATGCGGATGCGCAACGTCGATGGCGCAGGAGGCAAAACGCGAAGGATTTGCGCGCTGTCGAGCCGTGCATCGATTCCGCGTTCGCGTTCTATTTGGCGTTGATCCGGTTCGCCAGGGTTGCGCGGTCCGTCGAATGCGTCGATGCGCCCGCGCAATAGCAGGTGCGTTCCAACCGGCGCTGCTGGGCCGTTCGCTGCTACTTCAAACGTAGCACCTGGATCAGACGCGCACGTAAAACTGCTTCGATTGTCTTGCGCTTGTCCGATGTCGAGAACGGTGCAGGCGATACGCGTGGTGTGCGAGCGAACCTGTTCGCTTGCTTCGCCTGCGGACCACCATACGCGTAAGGCTGCGACCAGGGCCACCGCAGCTAGCGCACGAATCCGCCCTGCCTCGTGCAGTACCACCGCTACGCAATAGCGACGACGCCGCCGGCCGTCTAGGGTTTGAAAGGAAATACATCGTGCGCATTTTGGTTACCGGAGGAGCGGGCTTCATCGGCTCACACGTCGTCGACGCTTACATGGACGCGGGGCACGATGTGCTGGTGCTTGATTCGTTGTGGGAACACGGTGGCGGCAGGCGTCAGAACGTACCGGAAAGGGCGCTGTTCATGCATATGGACGTGCGCGATCAGAACATTACGCGCGTCTTTCAAGACTTCAAACCGGAAATCGTCAATCACCATGCCGCGCAGCATAGCGTCGCGATTAGTTCGCGCGATCCACGGTACGACGCGGACGTGAACGTAATGGGTCTGATCAACGTTCTGGAGAATTCGGTTAAAGGCGGCGTGAAGAAGTTTATCTTCGCGTCAAGCGGCGCGACGTTCGGTACGCCGGAGCGCTTACCGATGAACGAGCAGACGCCTCAACTTCCCGAGTCGCCGTACGGCATCACCAAGATGGTCGCCGAACACTACCTGCGGTTTTACAAAAACGAGCATGGGTTGGATTACACCGCACTTCGTTACGGCAACGTGTACGGACCGCGGCAAGATCCGAACGGCGAAGCCGGCGTGATTGCCATTTTCATCGGCAAATTTCTTGCCCATCAGGGCGTTCGAATCGACTGGGACGGCGAACAAACTCGCGATTACGTCTACGTGAAAGACGTTGCCGAGGCTAACCTCAAAGCCCTCGAGCGCGGATCCGCCGGACGCTATTGCATCGGTACGAACGTGCGCACGAGCGTGAACGAACTCTACCGCATCCTTACGGAGATTTCGGGATTTCCCGCGCCGGTCACAAAAGGAGCGAAGCGCCCCGGTGATGCGCGCGACGCCCAATTCGATCCGGCGCTTGCAAAAGCCGAACTCGATTGGACGCCACGCACCTCGCTGGTCGACGGAATGCGCGAAACCTACGAGTGGTTTAAGGATGCGCTGGTCAAGCAGCGCTAGGCGTTAGGCAACAACCAAGTTCAGGAGCTTATCCGGCACGAAGATCCGTTTGCGGATCTCTTTGCCGTCGAGTTGCGCCTGAACGCCGCTTTGCTCGAGCGCAAGCGCAACGGCTTGCTCCTCGCTGATGCCCGGTGATGCTTGCAGCCGCGCTCGAATCTTTCCGTTCACCTGCACGACGAGGGTGATTTCGTCCACTGTTAATGCGCGTTCGTCCGGCTGCGGATAACGCTCCATGTGCACGGAGCCTGTGTGGCCCATGCGCGACCAGAGCTCTTCCGCAATATGCGGCGCAAACGGCGCGATGATGAGCGGAAGTGCGGCGACGGCGTATGCTACGGCGGGCGAGTCCGGATTTGTTTGTTCTAGCGCCGTCAGCGCGTTCACGTACTCATCGAGTTTCGCGATCGTCGTATTGAAATGGAAGCGCCGCGACATAGTTTCGTCGATTGCCGACTTCACCGCAACGTGCACCGCCCGCAGCAGTGCGCGTTCCTCGTTCGTTTCCACGTCGGGAAGCTGCGCGAGGTCGACGTTCTTAGCCCGCTGCACGAACGGTTCCGACGCACGCCACACGCGATTCACGAAACGCACGCGTCCGCTGATTCCCTCGTCGGTCCAGTCGCTTGTGTCTTCGGGCGGCGTAACATAGAGCAAGAACAGGCGCATTGCGTCGACGCCGTTTTTTTCCGCAGTCGCGTCGACGCCGACAACGTTACCGCGCGATTTGCTCATCTTCTCGCCGTTGTAAAGCAGCATGCCTTGATGAAATAACCGCATGAACGGCTCGTCCTCACCGCTCGTCCAGCCTTGGTCGTGAAAGAACTTATAAAAGAAGCGTGAGTAGAGCAAATGCAAGACCGCGTGCTCGGAGCCGCCGATGTATTGATCGACCGCCATCCAATGCGAAGCGCTCTCCGAAGACCACGGGGCCTTATCGTTGTGCGGATCGAGGTAGCGCAGATAATACCACGACGATTCGAAGAACGTGTCCATCGTATCGCTTTCGCGTTTTGCCGGCTCGCCGCACCGCGGACACGTCGTATTGATGAATGCTGGATCGCGCGCAAGCGGGGAGCCTTCGCCGGTTATCGGCACATTCGGCGGAAGAATGACGGGCAATTGATCGTCCGGAACCGGCACCTCGCCGCACTTCTCGCAATACACAATTGGAATCGGCGTGCCCCAATAGCGTTGACGCGAGACGAGCCAATCGCGGAAACGGAAATTGACTTTGGCTTCACCGGCGCCTAGCGCCGTCAAACGATCCGTGATTGCTTTGCGCGCTCGGGCGCTCGACATGCCGCTAAAATCGCCGCTCGCGAAGAGGCGGCCATCTTCCACATAGGGTTCCTGCAGCGGCGCTTGTACCTGAACGCCGGGTGGTGCAATGACTTGCGCGATCGGCAATCCATGTTTGCGCGCGAAGTCGAAGTCGCGTTCATCGTGCGCTGGAACACCCATGACCGCGCCGGTGCCGTATTCCGCGAGCACGTAGTTCGTGACCCAAATCGGCACGCGTTCGTGAGAGAGCGGGTTGATCGCGTACGCGCCGCTGAAGACACCGTCTTTCTCCATCAAACTCGTGCGCTCGAGCTCGGATTTCGATTTGAGGCTTTCGGCAAACGCGCTAACGGCGGCTTGCTGTTTCTTCGTCACGATCTTCGCCACGAGCGGATGCTCCGGCGCGATCGCGAGATACGTGGCGCCATACAGCGTGTCTACGCGCGTCGTAAAAACATGAATGCGTTCGTCGGAATTCTCGATCCCGAACGAAAACTGCGTCCCTTCGCTGCGGCCGATCCAATTGCGCTGCATCGTACGCGTGCGCTCGGGCCAGCCTTCGAGTTTATCGAGATCGGCTAAGAGGCGATCGCCGTATGACGTAATCTTCAAAAACCACTGCGAGAGATTGCGGCGCTGCACCACCGTGTCGCAACGCCAACACCGTCCATCGATGACCTGTTCGTTCGCGAGCACAGTTTGATCGTGCGGACACCAATTCACCGGCGCTTCGCGCTTGTACGCAAGTCCCTGCTCGTACAGGCGTAGGAATAGCCACTGATTCCAACGGTAGTATTCCGGGGTATTTGTCGCGATCTCGCGCGTCCAGTCGTAGCCGGTGCCCATGAGGCGCACTTGGCGCTCCATGTTGGCGATGTTCTCGCGCGTCCACTCATTCGGATCCGCACCGCGTTGGATCGCCGCATTTTCGGCAGGCAATCCGAAGGCGTCCCAGCCCATCGGGTGCAGCACGTTATAGCCGAGCATGCGCATCATGCGCGCGATCGCATCGCCGAGCGTGTAATTCTTCGCATGGCCGACGTGCAAATCGCCCGACGGATACGGAAGCATTTCGAGCACATAGTATTTCTGCCGCGAGTCATCTTCCGAAGCGCGATAAATGCCCTCGGCTTCCCAGCGTTCTTGCCACTTGCGCTCTACTGCGCGGTAATCGTACGTATCGGCCATCGGAAATGGTGTAATAGGTCGGTGGGGTGGGCTTTCCCTCGGGTGCGCTGCGCGTGAAAGTCAGGCGTGAACCGATTGCTTGTTCTTGCCGGAGTCGTCGCGCTTGCATTGCTGCTCGCGCTGCATCGCCCGCCCGCGCCTGCCGCGGCGATCACGGTGGCGCCGCCGTCCGCCTCTCAGACTTTTCATAAAGGACATCCTCCCCGCGCTCCGATCCAGCAAAGCGTGGTCTATGTTGCCGGTGCCGTGCGCCATCCGGGGCTGTACACGTTGCCCGCAAACGCGCGCGTGAACGATGCGGTCCAGCGCGCCGGAGGTATGTCCGCGACGGCAGATCCGTCGTCTATTAATCTCGCCGAACGGATCAGCGACGGCGAAGAGATTCGCGTGCCGCTCGCCGGTGAAGCGAC
>CAZHGH010000151.1:0-4654 GCA_964531205.1 uncultured bacterium | reverse complement strand
GACTGCGGCATCGGTGCGCCGGTGCGATAGTCATGCGCGAAGTGTTTGAGCACCGCCGGATACAGCGCCCAATGCTCGTTGAATTGTGACGGAAACTCAACGTAATCGCGCGCCGGCGCGGTACCCGCCAGCGACGGATATTTTTCGTTCGAGAAAAATCCGTTGAGTGCGTGACCGAATTCATGGAACATGCCGCTCACGTTGTCGAGCGTCAGCAAGACCGGCTGTCCCGGCGCCGGCTTCGGAATGTTCTCAACGTTATACACCACGGGCTTCGTGCCGAGCAGTTTCGATTGCTCCACGAACGTCGCCATCCATGCGCCGCCCGATTTATTATCGCGCTTGAAGAAATCGAAGTACATGAGCGCGAGTGGCGAGCGGTCTTTGTCGTAGACCTCGAAAACACGCACGTCGGGCTGCCAAACCGGGATGTCGTGCCGCTCTTTAAACGTGATGCCGTACAGTTGGTTGGCCGCATAGAACAACCCGTTTTGCAACACGTTGTTCAGCTCGAAGTACGGGCGAATCTCGTTTTGGTCGAGATCGTATTTCGCTTTACGCACCCGCTCCGCGTAGTAATTCCAATCCCACGGCTGCACATCGAAATGGCCGCCGCTCTGATGAATCTGTACCTGAATCTCCGCGGTTTCTGCATCGATCTGTTTGCGCACCGGCACGATGAGGCCATTTAAGAATCTTTGTACTGTAGCCGGGGTCTTCGCCATCTCTTCGGTGAGTGCGTAGGCCGCGTAGTTTGGATAGCCCAGCAGCGCCGCTTTCTGTGCGCGCAATTTCGCCATCTGCGAGATGATCGATCGCGTATCGTTTGCGTCGCCCTTCTCGTTTCTCGTCCAGGATTTTTCGAAAAGCTGTTGACGCGTATCGCGATCGTCCAACTGCGCGAGCGCGGGTTGTTGCGTCGTATTCTGGAGTGCGATGAGGTATCCGCCCGGATCTTTTCGCGTTTTCGCCGCTTCGGCTGCCGCGGCGATTTGGCTGTCGCTAAGACCGGCAAGTTTGCTTTTGTCGCTCACGACGAGCGCGCCTGCCGCCGTGCCGTCAAGGTTCTTGCGCTGATATTGCGCGCGCAACGTCGCAAGCTGTTTATCGATCTCACGCAACTTCGCTTGTTGCGGCGGTGCCAGGTTCGCTCCCGCGTGCACGAAGTGCTCGTAGTACACCTTCACAAGCTGGTGTGATTCCGAATCGAGTTTGCTGAGTGCGAGATTCTCGTAAATCTTCCGGACGCGCGCGAACAGTTTGGGGTTTAGGTAGACCGCGTCTTCGTGTGCGGCCATCAGCGGTGCGATTACCTCGCGCGTGCGTTGCAGTGTCGGATTTGTGTTCGCTTGCGCGACGGCGTCAAAATCGTTCATTGCGCGCGTCAGCAACTGCCCGGACTTTTCCAGCGCGACCAGCGTATTTTCGAACGTCGGCGGCGCGGGATTGTTCGCAATGGCGCTTACTTCTTTCAAGTGCTGTGCCATGCCGGCTTCAATGGCGGGCAGGTAATCGCTGTCCTGAATGCGATCGAACGGCGGAGCGCCGAACGGCAGCGTGCTCGGCCGCATCAGCGGATTCAGGCGCGCACCCGGCACGCTTACGGGAACGAGCGCCGCTAATGCGGCGGCGGTAACTGCAAGAAGACGCATCCGTAGGAATTCGTCGGAAGCTGTCCGCACACTCCGGGTCAGCCCTATGGCACTCTACGCCGCGCGCGCACGACCTCGTAAAACTCCGCAGAATACAGCGGAGCGCTGAAGTAGGTTCCTTGAAGCGTTCCGCATCCCAGCGACTGAAGCACTTCGGCTTGTTTCGCCGTCTCGACCCCTTCGGCAATAACAAACAGATCCGTCGCCTTAGCGAGTTGAAGCACCGAGGTCATAATCTGGCGATCGCGTTCGCTCTCACCCAGTCCACTCACCAACGATTTGTCGATTTTCATCACGTCCAATGGCAAGCATTTGAGATGGCTCAGGGAACTGTAGCCGGCGCCAAAATCATCTAATGCAACGCGGACGCCAATCGAACGCAATTTCGCCATCAGTTCGACGGCGTGCTCGACGTCCCGCATGATTCCGCTTTCCGTTATCTCGATGTGAAGCGATTCCGGCTGAACGTCATAAAACGCGGTCCATTTCCGTATCGATTCCACGATGTGGTTGGTTTCGACTTGCTGGCTCGCGACGTTGACCGATATGGGAACCAACATGCCTTTCGATCGTAGAACGTGTAACGTACGGCATGCTTCACTCACGACCCAATCGCCAATGGGCAAAATCAGTCCGGTCCGTTCGGCAATCTCGATAAAGCTGTCGGGCAATTGTACGCCGCGCACCGGATCGTGCCAACGGATAAGCGCCTCTGCAGCAACGACCGTTCCCGTCGACGCTTCAACGATCGGCTGAAACGCCAGCTCAAGGTGGTCCGAGCGTAGCGCCTCGTGCAGGCCATTCTGAACGTAAAGACGCTGTCTCGCAGCCTCAGCCATCGACGATCGGAATAGTGCGCTTGTATTTTTGATGCGCTTCGCCTCATACATCGCCGTGTCGGCGTTTCGTATCAGGTCGCCGGCCGAGTCGCCATGTTCGGGATACAGCGCGATTCCTATACTTGGCGTAATGAAAAACGTTTGATCGTCATGTTCGTACGATGCGGAAAGAGCCGTACGGATCTGAAAGAGCACGTCTTCGTGCGACTGCGTTTCGCGCAAGGACGCAACAACGACAAACTCATCGCCGCCCCATCTGCACGTTTCTACGCTACCGATGCTTGCGAGACGCGCTGCGATCTGCTGGAGCAGCGCATCTCCAACGCTATGGCCAAACGTGTCATTGATTTCTTTGAATGCATCGAAATCGATGAAAAAGACGACGGCGTTACCGTGGGATATCGCCTTGTCGAGAATTCGCTTCATCGACTGGCGGTTAGGCAGTCCGGTCAGCTGGTCGTGATAGGCGAGAAACCGCAACTCTTCGTTACGAGCTTTTTGCTCGGTGATATCGAGAGCAGTACCCGTTGCACTTCTCAGATTTCCCGTTGCATCACGTTGAACGCGGCCGCGTGCACTTACCCAGCGCGTTTCACCGTCGGCGCGAATTATACGATATTCGCCCGTAAGGAGTTCTCCATCAACGCCTGATTCGATCGCTTCGCGAGCCGCGTCAATATCCGCCGGATGTATGTATTCATAGATGCTGCCGATACCGACGGCTTCTTCACTTTCGCTTATCCCGAGAATGCGGCACATTTCTTTCGAGCGACGAGTCTCGTTCGTGAGAAAGTCGTGCTGCCAACTGCCCAGATGCGTTATTTCTTGCGCTTCCTCGAGACTGGCATTTGCGCGCTGCAATGCTCGTTCCGCTGCCAGTTCCTGCGTAATGTCACGGCCGGCTCCTAGGCGAGCGTTCCGTTTCCCAAACGGTATCGGTGTGGAAATAGCCTCCACGTCGATAATCGCTCCGTCTTTGCGCACGTGCCGGTAAACGCGATTAATCTCGCCCGTGGGGTGTTTGCGAAACAACTCCTCCACGGCTGCGCGGCTCTTATCCGGCCGGAGCTGCTCCAAAGTCATTGCGAGCAGCTCTTCGCGAGAATAGCCATAGAGCCGAACGGCCGCATCGTTGACAGCGAGAATTTCCATGCTGTCGCAATCGTGTATCCACGCGGCGAGCGGCATCTTATCGAATAGAATGTTCGCCCGGGTTTGCGCCGAGATTCGCTCGGTCGCATCAATCAAAATGGCGGCAATCGACGGACGGCCCTGCAGTTCGCCAGGGATGGAGGCGACTTCGGTTCGTATCACGTCGCCCGCGGCAGTCTGATGCTGAAACGGTCCAACGATGGCGGGGCCGGCGGCCATCTTTTCCGTAGCGCACGCGACCAGATGCCGCTCGTCCGGTATACGCAGATCGGAGATCTTCATCGTGAGCAGCTCTTCGCGTGAATAGCCGTATCGTTTAGCCGCAGCTTCGTTCGCGTCTAAAATTTCAAGCGTTTGCTGATCCACGACCACGACCGCGTAGAGAAAGTGCTTCAGGAGAGTCGGGTCGAGATGTACGAGATTACTCATGGTGACCGCGCGCCATTGGTTCGCCATTCGTCAGCGACGTGACGGTAATCCCTCCGACTTTTGTCGGCGTCTCTCTGCGTGGTGTATACTCTCGGTAATGCAGCGCTTCTACCGCGTTCAATATCGTATGAGCAAGGACGATGTCCTCGCGAGCGCGATGGAGCGCATCATCACGGCTGTAAAGCAAAGCAGTGCATCCGGCCATTCCATCTCGTTCGCGTTCACTGACCGATTGCTGCCGACGCAAAAATCCGCGCTCGATTATCTCGTGCGCACCTATCCGATCTTCGAGCAGTACCGCGCAGTGGCGCAGCAGTCGCCGATGCGGCCGATGCCCATGATTACGAACGCCGTGCAGCTTGAGGACGAACCCGAGCGAACGCCGGTTCCGGACGAGACGCTGCTCGAAGTCGCGCGCGGCATTCCGCGCCGTTTCGCATTCGCAAATGCGACGTTCACTTGGCGTAATGTTCCTGCACTGGACTTAACCCCCGATGCGCCGCCGCCGGACAATAGCGCAACCGGCCTGCACGCGCGCATACGCGGGCGCGTGGGTCTGCCCGGGATAACGCTGCAATCGTC
>CAZHGH010000150.1:2852-4667 GCA_964531205.1 uncultured bacterium | reverse complement strand
GCCCACGCGTAAGCATCGGCAGCGCAAGCGCGCCGCGTAATGCCGTCTGATAGTGATGGGGATCGATCGGTTTGTGCCAGGCCTTCAGTGCCAAAATCGCACCGTCGTTTTCGCTGATTTCGGCTGGCCGCTCGCCAAACGATCGCGTAACTGAATAGGCATTGCTCCCGTCTAGAAGGACCGCGCCGCTGCGCGCGTCCGTATGGCACTGGATCTTCGCGATCGTTTGATCGAGTAGCGCGTTCGGCTCTGTCACGTACGCGGCTTCTCTCGCGAAATCAAACAACGCGCGTTCGTCCTCATGGCGTTTGCGGAACAGCACGGCATCGACTAATAAATCCACGCGTTTGTGAATGGCGTTGAGCGACACGCCCAATGCGAGTGCGAGCGCAGCATTCGCGATCAGCCCTGTAGCGTGACTTACGCCGGCTAATACAGAGCCGAGCAACCACTCAAGAAGTACGAATGACGCGACGACGATAAGCGATACGGTTGCAACCACCAGCGTGCGGCTCAAAACGAATTCGAAGTCGAGCACGCGCCGTTTCAGTAACGCATAGGTTACGATGAACGCGCTCAGCAGTATCACCGCATCTGAGAGCGAGATCACCGCAACGTTTGCAAACCATGATTTAATGAAGATCACCAACGTTGCGATGGAAGCCGACGTCAGGAGCGCAACCGGCAGAGGCAACAGCAGCCATGCGGCTCGGGGGCGCTGGCTTTCCGGCGTTTGCCAAACCGAGACAAACGCGTATACAGCGACGAGCGCCAAGGCGCATACGTCTATAACGCCGCGCAGCGTGCTGATGCGGAAAATAAACGGCATTGGATCGAACCAGAGCGTCGCTATCCCGATGGCAGCGGCGAGGTCGGCGAAGAAACCGAGCAAGATCGCGGCATACGCGACGCGCCGTAAAATCAATCGCAGCTGCGAGTGAGCGCCAAAATCGGTGGACAAGTTTATGAGCAGTAACGCCGCGCCGGCAGCGCAAGCGCGAGCGATAACAAGGAACATCACGCCGACGGCGCCATTCGGCACGACGACGGTGCTCGGCTGAAGCATGGTGGCCGTCACAAGAACCAGCACCACTGCCAGCATTCGCGCATCGCGATCCCACCAGCGCCGCAGCGCTATCAGGAGCGCGCACGCGGCGAACCAGAAGCTTGCGATCAGCGTCGACACTATCGGCGGGAGCTTCCAGGCCGGCACACCTTCCCAGGCAGTACTGGCTGTAACAGCGACCGATTTCGTACCGGAAGCGCGATGAATCCGTACGACGGTCGGCTGCGTAGCGGGGGGTTGATAAAGGACCGCTACTCGACTCGACAAGCTCTGCGCGCGCAAATCCACGCGGTCGCCGTCGCGTAGTCCCGCTTGTGCCGAGGCGCCTCCGGCGCGCGGCTTCGCTATCTCGACGGTGTAGAGTTGACCCGATGTAGCTGCGTTCGCGTCCCACCAGCCAAACCAGGGACGCCCGCCAACGCCTAAGGTGTCAGCCGCAGTAAAGAGTGTTATTGCGAAGGATAACCCGCAAAGCGCTAATAGTGCAGATTTCCAGCGCCTATCGCGCCGCTCCAGCGTCTCAGTTAGCATCAGGACCTGCGCTCTCTGCGTAACCACTCAACCCGGTACGAAATGTATTGGCCGGGTCCGGATATCGAACCTCGCTCCAAGATGCCGATCCGTTGGGCTATTTTGTTCTCAATCGATTGAAAAAGAACGCTGCGAACACCAAAACAATGCCCACATTTGCGATGAGCCTTTCCCAGAACCGGTTTCGAAAGAATGCGACATCTACACCGACTATGACG
>CAZHGH010000150.1:0-2752 GCA_964531205.1 uncultured bacterium | reverse complement strand
ACGGGCGTAATTGCCTAGAACTAGTACGATTTGCCCTACCGCGTGACACCTGCGGCCGTGTATAGATTGCATATGCGGGCGCGCGCGGCGTTCATACTTGGACTTTTTTGCTTGCCGGCGTTTGTAGGGTGCGGCGGTAGATCGTTCACGCCGGCTGCATCCTCCGCCCCAAACTCTATCCTTTCGAACGGCGATGAGCGGCGCGCTGCAATAACGCACGTCGTCATCATTTCACAAGAGAATCGCACGTACGACGATATTTTCGGCGGTTTCCCCGGCGGGCCGACAGTGTACGCAGGCGGCGACGGTACCATTCCTTCTTCCATTGTGGAGGATATAAGGCCGCGCGGATTTGACACCGAACCGGCCTACAACGCGCATGACTGGTATCGGTGTTTGCAAGTCAACCGGTTCTCCGAGGAAACGTGGGACGATCTGAAGCACGGCATCTGGCCGCATTCGCCGGTTCCGTGTCCGACGAGTGGTCCGGCGACGAATCCGTACGCGCACAAGTTCGATGACGACAGCGCGCTAACGATCATCGACGATAGGCATCGCGCAACGTACGTGCGGCTGGCGCAAGAATTCGAAATCTCGGACAATTATTTTTCGGTTCAGGACGCAGACTCGTTTTCCGGACATCAGTTCATCGTCGCGCTTGGTTCGCACAACGATTTGCATCAAATCATTTCGGGAACGCCGAGAAGGAAAGGCCATTCACTCAGTTGCGGCGACATTGTGGCTGACGATGTGAACACGCCGGTCCTCAATCGCATAACGGGCTTCACCGACTGGCAATTCGAAGGCGATTCCGCAGAGTGTTGGAACTACGCGACATTCGCGGACCGCTTAGACAGCCGGCAGATCACCTGGCGCCATTACAGCACCGATGCCGCCGGTGTATTTAACGGGTTCATCAATTTCGCGTCGTGGTATCCCAAAACGCGTCCGGACGTTCCGGGCTCGCACTTCCGGATTTCGCTGGATCACCTGCAGAGCGACATTGCGAAGGGCGACTTACCGCAGTTCACGTGGGTTAAACCGCCGTGCGTTGCGCTTTCCGATCATCCCGGTCTGACGCACGATCCGTATGGAGGCTCTGATTGGGTTGCCTCGGTCGTCAACTGGATCGGCAGCAACCCATCGTTGTGGCCGCATACCGTGATCTTTGTCGTGTGGGACGACTGGGGCGGCTTTTACGATCATCGTACACCGCCCTCACCGGGTTGGTTATTTGATAACGCGCTCACGCCGGGTATGCGGCAACCGTTCATCGTCATCTCCGCGTACGATAAATGGCCAGGAAGTGTCAGGCACGGCTATGCGACCTACGCCTCGGTTCTGCGTTTTGTTGAGGATCTGTACTGGATTCCGCCGCTCAATTTCCTCGACCTGACCGCTTCGGGGCTAAACGACTACTTCGATTTCCACAAACCGCCGAGAGACTTCACGAAGATCGCGTATTCCGAGCCGAATTTCGATGCTCGTGACGCATGCAAGAGATACGTCGGAATACAGCCATACGATATAGACCGTTAACGCCTCATGTCCGCACGTGTGCGAATGTGGCGCGAACGTCTTCCGAAAACAGCTTCGGCTGCTCCCAGGCGGCGAAGTGACAGCCGACGTCGTGCTTCTTGTAGTAAACGAGTTTCGGGTATGCTTTCTCTGCCCAGCTGCGCGGTGCGGTATAGATTTCGCGCGGAAAAGCACTCACGCCGGTTGGGATCTTGACGCCCTGAATGTTGAAAAAGCCAAGTTTGTTTTCCCAGTACAGCCGCGCAGAAGAAACGCCCGTGTTGGTCAACCAATACATCGTGATGTTGTCGAGAATATCGTCGCGCGTGAGGCCACCTGGGTGCCCAAAGAACGCCGGCGCAATGACCTCATAACTGTCCTTGTCGTGATCGAGTATCCACGCCGCGAGGCCGATCGGCGAATCCGCTAATCCGTAGAGTGTTTGCGGACGATTCGACATCTCAATCGCGTAGCCGAGGTGCTTCGTATAGAAGTCCTTCAATTGTTCGAATGCGTGCAGTTCTTCGCCGCTAAGACCGGCCGGCGCGTTACCCCCGCTTTCCGCAGCTGCCAACACGTTATCAGGCACGGTTCCCGGCATGTTGCTATGAATTGCCAGCACGTCGCTCGGATACAATATCGCAAGCTGTTGCGTAATCGAGGCGCCCCAGTCACCGCCTTGCGCTACGTACTTGTTATATCCTAGGCGCTTCATCAGTGCATCCCAAGCCCGCGCGATGCGCTTTGGGTCCCATCCGAGCGTCCGCGGCTCAGGCGAATGGCCGTAACCGGGGATGGATGGTATCACCACATGGAAGGCGTCAGATGCGCTCGCCCCATGGGCGGTGGGATTCGTCAGCGGGCCGATGACCTTGGTTTGCTCGATGTACGACCCGGGCCATCCGTGCGTAATAATGAGCGGCAGAGCGTTCTCGTGTTTCGACCGAACGTGAATGAAGTGAATGTCCTGCCCGTCGATCTCAGTCAGGTATTGCGGCAGAGCATTTAGCTTTGCTTCGCACTTGCGCCAATCGTAATCGCTTTCCCAATAGCGCGCGAGCGCACGCATTACCGCCAACTGAACGCCCTGTGTATCGTCGCCGACGAGTTCTTTCGAGGGCCAGCGCGCCGCTTTTACGCGCCGGCGGAGATCGTCGAGTTCCGCCTCTGGAACGTGCCATTTCGGGAAGTCGCGAATAGCGGTCGTACCGCCGGCCGGGTGCTGTGCAACTTG
>CAZHGH010000149.1:0-4777 GCA_964531205.1 uncultured bacterium | reverse complement strand
AAAACAAAGAGAACTGAGGGGAGGATCAGTTCTCTTTCGTTGCGTGTCTCTGTATAAGAACGTTGCGTCCACCGGAGAACGCCTTACATTTTTCACAGGTTCGGGCCGGTTCAATCACGGTTGCTCGCCGGACGGCTCGACGACCTATCGGAACAAAGAACGCAAGGCCGGCGCAAGGCGAAGCGTTTCCCATCCATCGCCGAGCACGCGTCGCCATTGGTCAACGGCACGGCTGTTTGCGCACGAGCCCACAACAACCACCGCCCACTCGCCTTCGCGTACCGGCAGGCGCGGAAAATCGTTCGGCGTGCGATCCGTGACAAAATACGCGATACGATCGGCGCATTCGCGCAACTTCGAGATCCGGTCTTCAACGGATCGTACGAAATCCTCCGAAGCAGGGGCGTCAAGCATCGCGATCGATGCAGCCACAAGCCGGCTGTCCGAAACGTCAATGCCGTCGCGTACAAGTCCGCGCAGATCGAAGCCGCTGTGTAATTGCGCATTTCGAAGCAGCAAGACGTTGTCCGAGTCAATCATCGTTGCGTTTGCTGCATTGCGATTCGCGAGCCACGCGTCGGACTGTAGGTAAAATGCCTCGAGCGCCGCTCGACGCGTCTCCATATCCTCGAAACCGCGAAACCAGACAAAACTGTCCGGGTCGTCCAGATCGCGGTAATGTCCGATTGGCACCATTCCGCACGCCTCTTGCGTCTCGATGAACTCGCGTTCGAAAAGCTCGATCAGCGTCTCGCGCATCCCGGGACGCATCGCATAACGCCGCAGTTCGATAACGCCGAAGCGGTGGTTTGCCTCATTCATAACGGCTACAACACTGCTGAGGCAAAAATGGCTGCGCAGCGCTCGGCAGCTGTATCTCTGAAGTACCGAGCGCGAGGAGAGTGTCAGTAGAATGACCGCGCCGCACCAACCCGGCGCCTCGCTGTGAACCTTCAGCGGAAAATCAGCGTTGTCGTCTATGTTGGCAAACTGACACGTCCCTAGATTGGGCTTTGCATGGCGAAAATTCTCGTACAAACCACTATTCCGACGATCGAGTCGGATTGGCACGTCGGCCGGTTTCACTTACTCACCGACGTATTGCGTGCAGACGGTCACAACGTCGTCGCACGCGATCGCGAACCCGAAAGTGACGGCAGCGACGCCGTGCTTTCATCGCTCGCAGAATCAGATTTTGACGAACTTTGGCTGATTGCCGTCGATCGTGGAAACGGGCTTGCACCGTCCGACGTTCGCGGCGTTCTTCGTTTTCGCGAACGCGGCGGCGGTATGCTCACCGCTCGCGATCATCAAAATCTCGGCGCTTCGTTGTTGAATCTCGGCTCCATCGGTAAAGTGAATCATTTTTACAGCTACAACCGCGAGCGCGATCGCAGACGCCTCCAGCGCGACGATCGCGACAATCCCAGCATCACTTTTCCGAATTATCACTCCGGCGACAACGGAAACTATCAACGCATCGTACCGCTCGAACCCGTGCACCCGATTCTGCGCAGCGAAAAATCACCGACCGGCGTCATCGAATATTTTCCGGCACATCCGCACGAAGGCGCGATCTCGGTTCCGTACGGCATCGACTTTGCGCGGGTCATTGCGATGGCGACGAGCACCGTCAGCGGACGATCGTTTAACGTCGCAATTACCATTGAGGGCGAGCCCGGCAACAATGGGGATGCATACGGTCGCGCAATCGCCGTTTCAACGTTCCATCACTTTGCCGACATGAATTGGGACGCGAATATCGATGGGCCGGC
The DNA here is from genome assembly GCA_964531205.1 of uncultured bacterium. Classification (GTDB taxonomy): domain Bacteria; phylum Vulcanimicrobiota; class Vulcanimicrobiia; order Vulcanimicrobiales; family Vulcanimicrobiaceae; genus JAICWY01. The sequence continues at coordinate 3,002 of CAZHGH010000149.1, read as the reverse complement.
ATTCGTAACGGAGCCGCGTGGCAAAGGGCTACTCGAAGATCCAGCGCGCCTCGAGATCTTCAAAGACTATATTCGAAACGTTGCGCGATGGCTTGCGGGCTGTCATCCGGAGCAGCGTCGAAGGGTCAGTCGTTTGTAGCGAATTCTTCTTCCACCGCCGACTGCGCGTGTGCGAGCCAAAAATCGAAGGACGCCCGCGCCTGCGCTTCCAGCATCAAATCGCCTTTGACGATCTCGCGATGCACTTGACGCTCCAACGTCGAGCGCTCACCGTAATTCACGTCCATAACGAGATCCGCTTTCAGAAGATGCTCGACGAGATCGTCCGGCACTTTTGCCATCGGCGGGAGCGTTGAAATCACGATCTCCGGCGCGTGCGCGGGCCAGGGCTTTGCTTCGAACCGCTCGCAAATCGCAAGCACTTTCTGTGAATCGCGTCCCCAAACGTACGCGTACGCATCGCTGATACGCAAGTGTGCAAAGATTGCGCGTGCCGTCGCGCCGGTGCCAAGTACGCCGATGCGTTCCAACGCCGCGGGCTGCCCAAGCACCGTTTGGATCGCGGAGACCGCACCGATTCCGTCGGTATTCGCACCCAGCACCGTACGTCCGAAGAAAATGGTATTGACCGCCTCAGCGAGCTGCGCTTCTTCGTCCAGCTCGTCGCATGCACGCAGCACTTCTTCTTTGAGCGGCGTCGTGATGTTAATGCCGGTGTAACCGTCCATGCGCATACGGCGTACGACATCGATGCCGTTTCCACGTGGCACGCGAATCGCGACATAGCTGCCATTGATGCCCGCTTCGCGCAAAAAACGATTGTGTAACCGCGGGCTGCGGCTGTGCGAGACCGGATCGCCGATCAGCGCGAGTTTCAACGCTCGCGCCGCTCCGGCAACATCAGTCGCTCGAAGAACCGGAACATCATCGTGATCGGAAAGTCTTTGCTTTCGATGGGTTCCGTCAAAATCGTATAGAGATTGCCGCTCAGCTTTGCGCCGAGTACGTCGGTAAAGAGTTGATCGCCGACGACCGCGATTTGCTTGCGCGGAAGATTCAAATGTTGCATCGCGCGCCAAAATCCGAAGGGCAGAGGTTTGAGCGCGTTCGGAATGCACTCGATGCGCAATTGTCTTGCGATACCGCGCACGCGTTCGCTGAAATTGTTGCTGACCATCACCATCGCGAAGCCGCGTTCATGCGCCTCCTCTACCCAAGCAAGATGCTCGGCGGCCAATTCGGTTTCGCGGAACCCTAAGAGCGTGTTGTCCAGGTCGACGATGAGCCCCCGGATGCCCATCGCGGCCAATTCGGCCAGGGGAATGTCGTGAAGGCGAGGTGCGAAGCGGTCGGGTCCCAACATGCCGTGCTGCGATTGCGCGACTTTTCCCCACTATCCTCGGAACTTTCCACACCTCCCTCACCGTGGCGACATCTTTTCCACGAAAGCAAGCGGCCCCGTGCACAGCTTTCTTGCCTTGTCAACATCTTGCACACAAGGAGGCAAATACTATATCTTGTATCTCCCACACCCCGGTAGTACAATATTTGGGCACTCTATCTAGGGCGACCCTGCGCACTATCGAACAGGTGTTCGACTCTGCTATCTCGAAGTGAACGGGTCCTCCACCATCGGAGGAAGGAGCCTCGATGAAATTCACCCGCACCTATTCCGCACCCGGCGAACCCTACGCCGGGCTTACTTTCGAACCCCGTACATCGCGCATCGTCAATCCCGACGGCTCGGTGATCTTCGAAGCTAAGGACGTCATGGTCCCGACCGGGTGGAGCCAGGTCGCGGTCGACGTATTGGCCCAGAAATATTGCCGCAAGGCGGGTGTTCCTAAGTCGCTGACGCGCATCCCTGAAGAGGGCGTGCCGGAATGGCTTTGGCGCTCAGAGCCTGCCAAGAACGCGGAGTTTGGTTCGGAGAACGACTCGCGACAGGTCTTCAACCGGCTCGCGGGCTGCTGGACCTATTGGGGCTTCAAGAACGGCTACTTCGATTCAGAGGAAGACGCGCGCGTCTATTTCGACGAGATGTCGGCGATGCTCGCGCGGCAGATTGGTGCACCTAATAGTCCTCAATTTTTTAACACCGGCCTCCACTGGGCTTATGGGATCGCGGGTCCGTCTCAAGGGCATTACTACGTCGATCCAAAGACGCACGAATTAACGCGCTCGACTAACGCGTTCGAACACCCCCAGGTTAGCGCGTGTTATATCCTCGGAGTTGAAGACGACCTTGTTAATGAAGGCGGCATCTTCGACGGCGTCGTTCGGGAAGCGCGCATTTTCAAAGGTGGCTCCGGCAGCGGTGCAAATTTCTCGAAGATCCGCGGATACGGCGAAAAATTGAGCGGCGGCGGCACAAGCTCCGGCTTGATGTCTTTCCTTAAAGTGTTCGATCGCGCTGCCGGTGCAATCAAATCCGGCGGCACGACGCGCCGCGCTGCGAAGATGGTCGTACTGAACGCGGATCATCCGGACATCGAAGAGTTCGTAACGTGGAAGGTTCGGGAAGAGCGTAAAGTCGCAGATCTCGTTATCGGTTCGAAGCTTTTTGAAAAGCATATGAACGCGATCATACGCGCGGCCAATGACACGCGCGTGCCCGAACAAGCGCGTCTTGATGCACAACTGAATCCGCATCTGCGCGACGAGATGCGCAAAGCATTGGGATTCGGTGTTCCTTCGGGCGCTATTCAGACCGCGCTGGATTATGCGCGCCAGGGCTACACGTCGCTGCACGTCGATACCTACAACACCGAATGGGATTCCGAAGCGTACGCAACCGTCTCGGGACAAAATTCAAACAATTCTGTTCGCTTAACGAACTCGTTTTTCAAAGCTATCGATGAGGATGCGGATTGGCATCTGACGGCGCGCACCACCGGCCGCACCGTCAAAACGATCAAGGCGGCCGATCTTTGGGAGCAAATTTCGCTTGCCGCATGGCAGTGCGCTGATCCCGGTCTGCAATTCGACGACACGATTCAGGA
>CAZHGH010000148.1:0-4788 GCA_964531205.1 uncultured bacterium | reverse complement strand
TCGCCGATCACGTCGCCGAGCGAACAGCCTGCGCCGCAATGCGTCGCACTGACGAAAACGCCTTGCCACAGCGGTTTTCCGTGGTGCCGCGTTCCCATCGTGTAATACGCCCACAGCGCGAACGGCCCCATATACAGCGCGGTGATCGGCCAGACGAGGTACATGATCCACGCGTGCTGGCGGTGACGGAACTGCTCGACGATGAGCCACGCGCAGCAAATGAAGGCGCCTCCAAGCGCGACCCAGGCGAGAGCGGTCAGCCAGCCGGGCACCTGCACCATGTTGGACACACCATACCACCGGCGACCGTGGGTTGACAACGGCGATAGTTAGCCGTATGGTTATATAACCCAATGGTTAACAATGTTCTCGCACTCGACCGCATCTTCGGAGCACTCGCCGATCCGACACGGCGCCGCATTGTGGAACGCCTTTCACGCCGTTCGCTGACAATCGGCGAGATCGCAGCCGAGTTCGACATTTCGCAACCCGCTATCTCCAAACACGTGCGCGTCTTGGAAGAGTCCGGTCTGCTTCAGCGCCGGATCGTCGGACGCGTGCATCATTGTGCGCTTTCACCGGCGGCGATGGAGTCTGCAACGAAGTGGCTTGACAAGCAACGCGCGTATTGGACTGCATCGCTCGACCGGCTCGACGATCTTCTTGCAAAAGATTCCAAGAAAAGGAAATAACCTATGCAATCGACAGTAGTGCCGGCACTCGTTATCCGGCGCACGTACGAAGCACCTCCGCAGCGCGTTTACGAAGCGTGGACGAATCCCGAGTTGGCGCAGCAGTTTCTCTGCCCCGCCGGGATGACGGTCGGCGATCTCAAGCTGGACGTTCGCGCCGGCGGAAAGTTTCGCATCGAAATGCTCACGCCCGAAGGCGAACCGTTCGTTGCGTACGGCGTGTACCGCGAAGTCGTTCCCGCCTCGCGTCTTTCGATGACGTGGCAGTGGGAAGAGGAGAATCCGGCGGACTCACACGAGACGCTGCTCACGCTCGAATTCAAACCTCACGGCAAGGGCACCGAATTTATCCTCACGCACGAACGCCTCGCGAGCATGGAATCGCGTGCGAATCACGCACACGGCTGGAATTCGATGGCCGAAAAACTCGACGCACTCGATTTGCCGCAAGGCAGCGTGATCGCGTACGCACAAATTGCAGCGCCGCCGGAACGCGTATTTCAAGCGCTCGCTTCGGATGAAGTTACGAAGTGGTGGGTACGCCCCGGCGTCTTCGATACGCGCGAGTGGAATGCCGACGTACGCGTTGGCGGACGCTTTACGGCGTCGGGTACGGGTAGAGGTCAGCCGTACACGCTGGACGGCGAATTCACGCAAATCGAATCGCCGCGCAAACTCGTGCATACGTGGCATCTCGCCGGAACGCCTGAAGCGGCGACAACGACTGTTACGTACGAATTAGAGCCGCGCGACGGCGGCACGCATATTACGCTGCGGCACGACGGCTTTTCGTCGCCGGAAGCGGCAAACAACACGCGCATCGGGTGGGAGACAAGCTTCGATGCGTTGACGGAATTGCTGAAGGGAAACTCATGATGAAAACACCTGCAATTGTATCGCCGCAGGAGTGGGAAGCTGCGCGCGAAGAGCTGCTTGTGAAAGAGAAAGCGTTGACACGCGCGCGTGACGCGCTGGCTGCGGAGCGCCGGCGCATGCCATGGGTCGCCGTCGAAAAGAAGTACGAATTCGATGGCCCAAACGGCAAAGTAAGTTTGCTCGATTTATTCGAAGGCCGCCGTCAGCTCATTGTGTACCGCGCGTTCTTCGAGCCCGGCGTGTTCGGTTGGCCCGAGCATGCTTGCCGCGGGTGCTCGTTCGGAGCGGATCAAGTTGCCCATTTAGCACACCTCAACGCGCGCGACACGACTCTCGCGTTCGTTTCGCGTGCACCACAAACCGACATCCAGCGTCTGAAGGCGCGAATGGACTGGAAGATGCCGTGGTACACGCTGACCGATAGTTTCGACGCCGATTTCGGCGTTGACGAGTGGCACGGCACGAACGTGTTCTTCCGCGACGGCGAGCGCATATTCCGCACGTACTTCATCAACAACCGCGGCGACGAGCAAATGGGAAGCACGTGGAACTATCTCGACATCACTCCGCTCGGGCGTCAGGAGAACTGGGAAGACTCGCCCGAGGGCTATCCGCAAAGCGAGCCTTATAAGTGGTGGAATTGGCACGACAATTACGGCGCGGAGACTTCGGCGGAGTCGAAATGGAGCGAAGTTGTCGACGCGGCGCTCGCGACATGATTGTGCTCGCTCACATCTTCGGTATGCCGGTAGAAGAGTTCGCGCTGCCGTGGATCAGCGGAGCCGTTATTTTCGGCGCAACTCTTCTACGTGTTCCACTTTCGACTCGAGCGTCTGCGGTGCGTCGATGCGGTCGTCGATCTTCAAAAGACTGCCGACACGTACCGCTCCGCGCTCGTGGCAGCGCTGGTGAATGAGCGCGAGCGCTTTGCAGATTGACTCTACGTCGCCCTCCATGTTCGTCGCCATGGGGGTGAGCTGATAGCGAATACCTAGCTCATCCAGAACGTCGAGCGCGAGGGCGACGTACTCGCGAATGCCTTTTCCGGAATCAGCGCTGATGCTGAGACTTGCCGTTGCCATGCGATTCGACTTCGTTGCCCTTGCGAACATACACCTTCACGAGGTTTTCGGCCCCAGCAGTTCAACCTTTATGAACGGCGTTTGCGAGTGGAGGGGTTTATGTCGCTGGAGATAGTGAATACGATTGCGACGATTGGCACGTTCATCGTCATCGGCGCGACAGCGGTTACGGCGGTTATTCAACTCAAACACCTGCGCGCGAGTAATCAGTTGGCAGGGTTACTCAACGTGTTGAGTCGCGTCGAAGACCCGGTCTTCAACGAATGGCTCGATCGCGCCAAGGCGCTACTCAAGGAACGTCTTCCCGATCCTGCGTATCGAAAATCGGTCTTTGAAGTCACGTACGATCGCGAAAATAACCCGTGGTTGAACATGTGCAATTCATACGAATGGGTGGGCAGCTTGATCAAGCACAAGCTCATTCCGGAAGAAGCATTTATGGATGTGTATTCGAGTCGAATTTTAACCGCGTGGGAAACGCTTCAGCCCGTCGTTGCGATCGTTCGGCGCCGGGGCGATCCGTCGATTTGGGAAAATTTCGAGTATCTCGTCGTTCGCTCCAAGCTTTGGGAGAAGAATAACCCACACGGCGCGTATCCGCAGAGCACGCCGCGGGCCTCAATAGAAGATGCATGGCTCGATGAAGATTTAGATTGGCTGCGACCGCACCCGCTCTGGGCGCCCTCACGTGCCAATGGCGCAGCGGGGGATCAAATGCGCGCGCCGGCAACTTCGCGGCGAACAGGATAATCTACAACAATCACGCGGCAGCCGTTCTTCACTGCAACCGCGTGCGTCGTGCCCGGCGGAACGATAGCTGCATTACCGGCCGTGACGTTTCGCGTTTCGCCATCGAGCGTTAAATCTACGTCACCATCGATGATGTGCCACACTTCTTCATTCTCATGCGAATGCGCGTGCAGCGACGCTCCGGCGTCGAGGTCGTAATACGCGAACGTCATGTTCTCGGAGTGAAAGAAACGGCCGTGCCAGCCGGGCTTCGGCTGCACTTCCGGAAGCGCATTCGGATCGATGAACGGCATATACGTCCTCCCCCTTAACTGTATCATGTCACCTTTTACGCCCGGGCGCCGTCAAGGGTATGGAGGTACGTACAAACCCAATGTCAACGACCCTTGATTATCTGTCGGTGGCACCCGACGTGGTGCGGCCGCTGTACGACGCGAACAAAATCCTAGCAAAGTCCGGCCTCGAGCCGAATTTGCTCACGCTTATCGAGCTGCGAGCCTCGCAAATTAATGGCTGTGCGTTCTGTCTTGCGCTGCACACGCGTGAGGCACAAGCCCAAGGCGAGAGCAATGACCGGCTTTCCGTTCTTCCGGCGTGGCGGGAGGCGCCCTGGTACAGTCCACGCGAGCGTGCAGCACTCGAATGGACCGAGGCGCTTACACTCGTTGCCAATCAGCGTCCGCATCCCGAGTTGCTTTCTCGCATGAAAGAACACTTCAGCGAAAGCGAGATCGTGCATTTGACGCTTGCGATCAATTCGATAAATTCGTGGAACCGTTTTAACATCGCGTTCGGTACATCGCCCGAACACGCCGGCACGGTATTCAAAATGCTGCATCCGAATGGACTTGGTGCACGCGTATAACTTACTAAACGAGCTTCGAACGGCTTGCCGAGTTGTTCTAACGCGATGGCACAATAATGGCAGTATTTACTGCGAAATACTGCATCTGCGTTGTAACAATAGTGCGTTGTCACGCGTATAATCATTGTGACCCTGATCGCCGCTGCTACATAGATCGAGGGGCCGCTCTTTGAAAGCCAAGGACTGACAAGATGAGTAGCAGATTCCTAGATATTCTGAGTGTTGCGTCGATCGCCGGTCTTGTACTGAGTGTGACAGCGCCCGCGTCAGCGCAAACATCAACTGCCGTTCCGAACTCCGCGACGCGAATAACTTGCGCAAACGGAATAGGCAGCGCCGCGAGCGTCGCCAACCAAGACGTCAGCGCGGATCAAAACGTCGCCGGCACACCTGTAACGTCGCTCAATCCGTTCGGAACCGGCACGACTGAAAGCGCAACCCCGCTCCTGACCAAGCCCGTAGACGTAACGACGATACAATGCCCGCATAGCCCGCTCTCAACAGCCAACGTATCGACAAAGGC
>CAZHGH010000147.1:0-4930 GCA_964531205.1 uncultured bacterium | reverse complement strand
AACTTCGCATACCAATGCGTCCCATCGCAGAACGGCTTATTCTTGGATTGCCCGCAGCGGCACAGCGCGTAGTGCTCGCGATTCGCGCCTTTGTTCATCGGCTCGCCCTCGAGTTCGATGCCGCCGCGAACGTAATAGCTCGCGTTATGCGCGACGAAAATCTCCGGCTCCCGCTGCTCGCCCTCATACTTTATGCCGTCTTTGATGAATCCCAATGCGCCCGAGGGACACGCGCGCACGATGGATTCAATTGCATCGGCGCCTGCGCCGTCCGCCGTAACGAACGGATCGCCCTCGTGATGAAAGACCGCCGGCAAGTGATCCGTGCAGTTGCCGAAGTGGCAGCACGTCCCGCGATTATCCAGCACGATAAGTTCTTTGCCTTCGTACGTGTCGGCGCGATCCTCCGTGCGTTGCGGCGATTTCGCGCTCGAAAATCCGATGCGCGCGTGCGTGCCGTCGCAGTACGGCTTGAGGTTCGATCCGCCGCAGCGGCAAAGCGCGACGATCGGCCGCGTACGCAGCGTCTCCCCTTGTGAGTTCGTGAGTTTGTGCAGGTTGCGCACGATATACGGTCCATCCACTTCGGGCCGGATCGTTGTGCGTGCGTTGCGCTCGTGGGCATCCGCACGAATCGTCATCGCAAACTGCTCCGGAATGAACGGCGTCAGATGCTCGGCCACCGATTCCAGCGCGGCCGCCGCTTCCTGAACCTCCGGCGGCAGCGACTCCTCTTGCCCTAACCGCGTCAGGCGCATCGCAATCTCGTACAGGCGTTCTAAGAAGAAGATCCATGCCGCGGTTTTATGCGCGAGCAGATGAATGTTGCCCGTGAATCCGAACGTCGGCCCCGCCTGTTTGCCGGGATACTCCGGCCCGGCGGGCGTTTTCGCCAAGGCCTCACCCAACGGACGTAAACCGGAGGCCATGATGCGCAGCGTCCCGCGCGCGAGCAAACGCAGTTCCTCCTCAGTTTCACCGCCGTGCGCGAAGAAACGCACGAGCATCATCAGCATCACTTCGTACGCGCTGTTGAAGAGCGCGGCCAGCTCTTGCGCGATCGGGCCGGTGATGCGATTCGTTCCCTCGACAACGGCGAGACCACGCGTGCTGGGGTTGGTGAGCATGGGACGGAACGGCTCGAACCGGCGTCCCTCTTGCATCGCTTTCAGCGAAAGATCTTCGTACTCGCGCCGGATCGAGTCGAACACCGCGAAGTGTGCGTCCGGATGGTCTTTGGTAGGCGATTCGCCTTGCTCGACGATCATCTCGATCGCTTTGCGAGCCGAATCCGCATCGACAACCTGGATCAGGTCCTTCGGCAGATCGAGATACCGCGGATTGGCTTGCACCGCGGGGTCGCCGATAAAAAGCCTGTTCTGCGGAATGCATGAAAACGCCGATTCGATTTTGTGATAGAACTCGCCGACCGTCGTGAAATCGATGTCGAACGGCTCGGTCAAATTGCGCTGACGCGTGTTTTCCAGACGTTGATGATCCGGTGCATTGCGCTTGCGGATATCGTCGTACTGCGCCATGCGCTCGGGCGGCAACACGCCCGCTTCCGGCATTTCGTAGCAGACGAACCGTTCGATCAACGCTTGCGAGAGCGGTTCTAGTGTTATGACTATGCCGAACGGAAACGTGGTCGCCGGAAGCGGAAAGTTCGAACGCGAAAAATGCGGCGCGCCGCCGACGGCGGTAAGAATGTTTGAGACCTGCCCTAAGTGCAGCATCTCCTCAACCGCAACGCCGGCAATCTTGCGCTTCCATATCCGGATAGCCGCGAGTTCGTCGTCGGTAAGTCCACCTTCGTCTAATCGCGTTTTGATGGAATAGCCGGCATACAAATACGAGCACGCGAGGTCGTGCTCGAGCTCGGAAGCGCGCGTCAGGAGATAGAGCAGTTCTTCGCGCGTCTCAACCGGAGAGATTTGACTCCGTACGGCAATGTCCATGGCTCCCTCCCAACCCCTACAACAGCGGAAAATAGGGTGCGGTGGCACTGTACAACTATGCGGACGAACGCGTCAACCTGCTAGTTCCGGTACTAGTATAAACGCGGTTGCAATCGATGTCGCATGTGCGCAACCGATGTCGATTTTTTCACTCTCTATTCGTCTAAGTGATATGAAGGCAGAAGAATGGCTTGCCGGTGCGGCTGAGGCGCACCGGTCCCGCATGCTTGCGCTTGCGAACACTATCCTGAAGAACCGCGAAGACGCCGAAGACGTCGTGCAAGAGGCATTCTTGCGCGCGTGGCGCTATCGCGAAACCTTTAACGGGGTACGCGCAGTCCGGCCGTGGCTATTGAGCATTACGCGAAATGCCGCGATCGATTTCCTGAACCGGCGGCACGAGGTTGAAGGGGAAGACCTCGATCGCGTGTGCGCGCCGGACAATCCCCCGGAACGGCATGTCGTGCTTCGCGAAGAGGCGCGCTTCTTAGCCCGCGCCGTGCGCCGTCTGCCCACTGCACACCGCACCGCCTTCGTGCTCCACGACGTGCACGGCTACTCCAGCCGCGAGATTTCGGCGGAGGTCCATCTGCCGTACCACACCGTGCGCACTCATCTCTTCCGTGCCCGCCGCCAACTGCGGGACGCTCTTGGAAAAGCATCGTGATTTCTGCATTTTTAAAACGGCCCGTTTTGGCGGGTGTTGCGTCCGCCGCGATTATGATCGCAGGACTCATTGCGATACCGACCCTGCCGATCGCGCAGTATCCGAACGTCGCGCCGCCGGAAGTGACGGTGACGACCAACTACATCGGCGCGAACGCGCAAGCCGTTGAAAGCGCGGTAACGACGCCGTTAGAAGAAGCCATTAACGGCGTTCCGGGTCTTCGCTACCTTTCATCGACGAGCAGCAACGACGGAACGTCCGTCATAAAGGCCACCTTTAAGCTCGGACGCAATCTCGACGCGGCTCAGGCCGACGTGCAAAACGCGGTGCTCAGCGCGAACGGACGATTACCGGACGCCGTACGGCAAACCGGCGTGTCCGTGAAGAAATCTTCGTCTGCGATTATCCTGGGCATCGGCATTCTCTCCGACGGACGCACTTCCACGACGGATCTAAGCGATTACGCCGAGCATCACGTGATCGACGCCGTGAAACGCGTTCCGGGTGTTGCAGACGTCGTCGTCTTCGGCTTGCGCCGTTATGCGATGCGCGTTTGGGTGGATCCCATTCGCCTTCAAGCCGAAGGCCTAACGGTGGGCGACGTGGTCAATGCGCTCAAAGCGCAGAACCTGCAAGTCGCGGCAGGCGCCGTCGGCGCACCGCCCACCACCGGAAGCCAGCTCTATCAAGTGCAGTTGAACGCGAGCGGAAGACTGACCACGCCCGAGCAGTTCAACAATATCATCCTAAAGACCAATCCGAACGCCTCGTTCGTGCGCCTCTCCGATGTCGGGCGCGCCGAGCTCGGCGCCGAAGATTATTCGTTGGCGGCGCATTGGAACGGGCGGTATTCCGTCGGCTTCGGCGTGATCCAAGCCCAAGATGCAAACGCGCTGGATGTTGCTTCGAAAGTCCGTCAAACGCTAAGCAATCTTTCGAAAACCTTCCCGCCCGGTGTATCGTACGCGATTCCCTTCGACGCGACGCTCTTCGTACACGAGTCGATTAGAGAAGTGATGATCACGCTCGCAATCGCTATCGCGCTTGTGGTGCTGGTGATCTATTTCTTCCTTCAAAATTGGCGCATGACACTCGTTCCGGTCGTCACCATACCGGTTTCACTCGTCGGGACGTTCGCGCTGCTCAAAGTGTTCGGCTTTTCGATCAATACGCTCACGCTCTTCGGCATTACGCTGGCAACGGGGCTTGTAGTCGACGACGCCATCGTCGTTATCGAAAACATCGCACGATTCGTTCAGGAAAAACACATGGGTCCGCTTGCGGGTGCGAGTGCCGCGATGAAAGAGATTACCGGCGCGGTCGTCGCAACGTCACTCGTGCTGCTCGCGGTATTCATTCCGGTCGCGTTCTTCCCGGGCTCTACCGGCGTGCTCTACAAACAGTTTGCTATCACGATCGCGTGCTCGATCTCGATCTCGCTGTTTGCAGCATTGACGCTCGCTCCGGCGCTTTCGGCGATGCTGCTCGGACGCCCACATCACGAGCCCGGATTTTTCCGCATCATAAACATCGGCATTACGAACTTGCGCAGCGGCTATCACGGTATGTTGCCGCATCTGCTCAAGCGGCCGGGCATTGTGCTTTCGGTCTTCGCCGGCATTCTTGCGCTGACGCTTATCACGTATACACGCACGCCGACGGGGTTCATACCCGACGAAGATCAGGGGTATCTCATCGTGGTCTTGCAAGCGCCCGTCGGCACGTCGGTGGATTACGAACGCGGCGTCGCGGCTCGCGTCGCTGCTCGCCTGCAGCAAATCGTACCTGAGGCGGCGGGTGTCTTTTCCGTTGACGGCTTCGGCTTCACCGGCAACGCGCCCAACCGCGGCATCATGTTTCTTCCTTTAAAGCCGTGGGCCGAGCGGCGAGGACCGCAGCACGACTTTCACGCCATCCTCGGACGAATCTACGGCGCGTTCGCATCGGAGACAAAAGCGCAAATCTTCGCTTTTAATCCTCCGCCTGTGCAAGGCATCGGCAACTTCGGTGGTTTCCAGTTCCAAGTGCTGGATGAAGATGACATCGGCTTCGATCGCGCCACCGCGGCGACGTACGGATTGCTCGGCACTGCGAACGCCGATCCGCGTTTGGCGGCCGTCTTTACGGCATTTCGTAACGATTTGCCGGAATACAATCTCACCGTCGATCGCACCAAGGCCGAAGCGCTCGGCATTCCGTTTAGCGACGTCGCGGACACGCTTGGAACGCTCGTCGGCTCGCAATACGTGAACGACTTCGATTACAAGAATCGTTCGTACCGCGTGTACGTGCAAGCCGAGAATAC
>CAZHGH010000146.1:0-4982 GCA_964531205.1 uncultured bacterium | reverse complement strand
GTCGCGCGGAAGATCACCGGATTGTGGCAGCGCCAGCAATGCGGATAGCTGTGCGTGTATTCGAATGCGTTCCACAGCGCACCGCTAGCGCGCAGATCGTCCACGATCTTCGGATTCGCCTTCCAGATATGCATGCCGGCGTACGGGCCCGCCTCGGCCGTGTAAACGCCGCGCGCGTCGACCGGATTGAGGATCGGCAGATTGTAGCGCAGGCCGGTTTGGAAGTCGTCCGCGCCGTGTCCGGGTGCCGTGTGCACCGCGCCGGTACCGGTTTCCAGATCGACGTAGTCAGCCGTAACCAGCATCGAATCGCGATCGAGGAATGGATGGCGGACCGCCAAACCCTCGAGCTGCTGTCCTTTGACCGTGCCGAGTCTTTTGAATTGGCCGAAATGCTCGCCGAGCGTCGGAGCCGCTAAGGCTTCCGCAACGATGTACGCCTCGTCGGCGTGCTCGTACAATCCGTACGTAGCATCCGGTTTGAATGCAATCGCGACGTTCGCGGGAAGCGTCCACGGCGTCGTCGTCCATATAAGCACGGAGATTTTTTGCGGCGCCTCGGCGACATGAAACGCATCGAGCAACGCGTTGCGCTGCTCCGCATTCGCGCGAAACCGCACGTAGATCGAGGGCGAGACCTTTTGCTCGTATTCGATCTCTGCTTCGGCTAGCGCCGTTTCGTCGTGCACGCACCAGAGTGTCGACCGCAATCCTTTGTAAATTTGCCCGGCCTGTGCGAGATCCGCAAGCGCTTCTTCAATCGTCGCTTCGAATTCCGGATCGATCGTGCGGTAGGGACGTTCCCACTCGCCGAAATTGCCCATGCGCATGCGCGTGTTGCGCTGTTCGTTGAGCCAATGAATCGCACGCTCTTTGCACTGATTGCGCAGCTCGATGGGATCGATTGCGTGAAAGTCTTTGATCTTCAGGTGCTTGAGCGTCTCGAATTCGATAGGCAGACCGTGCATGTCCCAGCCCGGAACGAACTCCGCCCACTTTCCGTCGAGCAGCGCGATCTTCACGAACATGTCCTTGAGCACCATGTTCAGGAAGTGCCCCATGTGCAGATGGCCGTTCGCGTACGGCGGACCGTCGTGCAGAATCCACGGCGCATTCTCCCTGTTGCGCTGCAGCCGGCGTTGATATGATTGCTGCTCCTGCCACCACGCGACGCGCTGCGGCTCGCGCTTGGGCAAGTCCGCCTTCATCGGAAAAACGGTCTTGGGTAGGTTGAGGGTATCGCGGTAATCGCGTTGGACGGTTTCACTCATGGGGTCTTGCGACAATGCTCAGGAGGGCGAGGCCTTTCCTTCGATGACTTCGTCCAAGACCTCAAAGTTGCGCGTCGCAAGCTGGCGCAGCCGCTCGGACGCACCCGCCAGATGTGCACTTACGCGCTCGCGCTCGCTCCAAAGGCGGTCCACAAGCGCGTCCGTCGCTTCCGGTTCCGGTTTGGGGCCGGGCGGATTGAGCGTGAAGAGCGGCGGAAGCGGATACGCTAAGTCTTCGCAGAGCGCGACGACCTTCGGATCGTATGGAATCGCCAGAAACGGCACGGCATAGCGAGCGGCCAAAATCAGCGCGTGCAAACGCATGCCGACGACCGCCTTCGCGCGGCGGATGATGTTTGCAGCGCGTGCGAGCGAACATTCCGGAAGAAGTACCGGTGCGCTTTTGCACTTGCGGATGATCAGCGTCGAGACTTCGGCGTCGGGCGCACCGCCGAGCGGCAAAAAAGCAACGCGTGCGCCGTGCGCCTGCGAAAGGCGATCGACCGCGCGTGCTATCACGTCGAGGCGATCTTTCATGCCGGTGGCTTTGCGTACGCTGACGACGACCAGAGGGTCGCTTTGGGGACCGAGCCCTTCGGAGGAGAGATCGAACGCTTCCTCCGGTGCATCGTACAAAAACACCGGATCGGCCGTGCGTTCGACGTGCGCCGCGGGCAGCAACGATGAAAGCAAATCGACCGAACGCGCGTCGCGAACGGTCGCGGCCGAAAGGCCTTTGCAGCATTCTTTGACGATCGTTTTGCCCCAGAAATCGAGCGGTCCGATGGACTGCGCGAAGATCATCGTTTTGCGGTTCGCCCGCACCGCCGCGCGGATGATGCCGGCATAGTACACGAGGCTACGCAAACTCGTCGCGTTTTGCAGCAAACCGCCACCGCCGGAAAGCACGACGTCCGCTCGGCCAATCGCGCGCCGCACGGCCTTTGCATCCCAACGCGGTGTAGCGTCGACGCGCAATTCGTGCGCCGTATCATCCGGCTTTGCGGAGAGCACGTCCAGTTCTGCATACGGGTAGCGCGTGCGCAGCTGGGATACGATCACCTCGAGCAGCGCTTCGTCGCCGAGATTTCCGAACCCGTAGTACCCGGAGACCAAGATTCTCACGCGGTTTTTCGGTGCGGTTCTCTCAAAAAAAGCTTTGCGCGGCGCGCGTCGGCCCAGCGGTACACTGCGATCGCAATCGCGCCGATGATTGCGCCGACAACGAAGCCGAGGAAGACGCGGACGATCGAAATCACAATCGGGGTGTGAATGTGTGAGAACGTATCGATGATGTCGCCGATGCCGATCCCGATGCCGAGCGTCAACAGAATGCCGACTGCGCGCCGGTCGACACTGCGCAGCGCGGGAAGGAGCATCAGGAACGGAAAGCCGATGACGAATTCTTTGAAGCGAGGACGCACGCTTAGAACAGCCGTGAGGTTATGACGCAGCGCGAGTTCGAACGACGAGGGCGCTATGTCGCTCGTGTTGCCGCTGCGCGCAAGCACGAGAGCCGCGACGCCGAGCACTGCGCACGCAAGCAGCAACTGATAGATGCGTATGGGCGCAAGGAACGCTTCGCGCGCATTCGTCCTCGAATTAAAGCGATCCGTGAAGAGATAGAGCGCAAGTGCAATGAGCGGCGGCGCGCCAAGCACGAGCTTCACGCCGCGGAACGGCTCCACTTCTTCCATGACGAGCGGCGAGCTCATCAAGCCCACAACGGTCAGCGCGCCCAGAAGCGACACTCCGGTTGCGAGCAGCGTCCACTTCAAGCTGCGCAGCAACTGCGCTCCGCCGGTTTCCGCCGGCTCTTCAAAAAACGCGGGACTGAGCGCGGTGAACGCAGCGGCCGCAAACAGCAATGCGCCTGCGAGCGCCAAGATCGAGCGTGCTAAGAGATCGTGGTGCGTTGCGTAGCCGCCCGCATACACGCCAAGCGTCAGTGCGTATGCAGCAACAGCCCACGACGGACGGTACCAACCGTACCATCCCAGCAACAGCACAAATAACGACGGCACCGCTAGCGCCGCGAGACCGACGAGAATGCGGCTATTGCCGCGATAGAGCGGAATCGGCGTCGCGCGGCCGAGTTTAAACCCGTGCGAGCGCAAATCATCGGCGATTTGCCGCACCATCTCGACGTTCGTCTTTTCGATGGAAAGTTTGTTGTACTCGTGCGCAAACGGCCGTAGATACACGACGCGAACGTTTCGCTCGCGGGCGCCGAGTTCGTAACGCGCAACGATGTCGGGCAGCGTCAACTTGTCCAGTTCGACCTTGCCGATCGCCTGCACGCGCACCGTGCGTCCCGGAATGAGCTTCGCGAGCTCCGCGTTGCCCTTCTGAACCTGGCTCGCGTCGTACGTCTCGATTTCCCCGAAGTTCAGCTGCTTGTGCGCGCGGAAGACGTCCGCAGTATCGGCGACGTGATCGGGAAAGCCCAACACTTGATTGCGCAGACCGAAAAAGATGACGGTGGAGAGCCATTTGCCCGCGCCGACGTCCGCAAACATTTGCGAAATCTGTCCGTCTTGCAGACGTTCGTCGTTTTGAAAACGGGGAATGACGAGCAGTTGCAAACGTTTTGCGAGTTCGACTTGATCCCGCGGAATGCCGAGCGCCGTTGTGTTGAAATAATCGATCTGCGTGCGAACCGAAATGACGTAGGGTGCGCCGCGCTGCAGCACGGTAATGCCGGAGCGCTCGAAATGCAGCGGCAGTTGCTGCATGTAGCGATCGAACGTCGGCTTATCGTACACGAGAATGTACACCGACCCCGGACGAACTTGTCCCGACCGAACGAGTGCGGCGAGCGTCGGATTCGCGAGCGGCGAAATGCGTGCCGCATCCAGCAAAGCGACGCCGGAAATTGCATAAGCGTTGCCGCTTGTAGAACCGGTTAACGAACTGCCGAGCTCCTCGGTGAGCGCGAGCGACGTGAGGCCCGCGCGCCGCAATTGCAGCAGAAATGCGAGCGGCTTATAGTTGTACGATCGCGCGAGCGAAAGAAAGTCGTTGTAGTCCATCGCCAGCTCGACGCGTTGCGTCGCGCGTTCTACACGGACGCGTTCGTACGCAACCGCCAGCGAGGCAAGTAGCGCAATCAAAAGCAAGAACGCGGCAAAACGCGTTCGCGGGTCAATCCGATTCACGAGCGCACCTTCGAGCAAAAAACAGGAAGGCCCGCTTAACGCGAGCCTTCGCTGTCGTCGCGTATGCGGTTGCCCGCATACCGGGTGTGGGCGACGCTTTTATAATCATACGAGTACGCTGCCCACAACGCGCAACCGTAGAGGTCGTCTTATCCGTTGGGGAGCGGTCCCCTGCGTGTAAGACACCTGACGACACAATATTAACAAAAGTTGATTATTCGCGCCAGCTTGGCTTGCGACGTTCGAGGAAGGCCTCCATTCCCTCCTGCGCATCTTCGGCCAATGCGTTCATCGACATGACTTCCTTTGCATAGGCGTAGGCACGCCGCTGGTCCATCTCGATTTGCGCGTAATAGGCACTCTTACCTAGACCGACGACCAAGTGGCTCGCCTCAGCGATTTTTAAGGAAAGCTCAAGTGTCTTCGCATGAAGCGCTTCAGGTGCCACGACGTGGTTCACAAGTCCCCAATCCGCTGCGGTCGCCGCATCGATGAAGTCACCGGTGAGCAGCATCTCCATCGCGCGCTTGCGGCCTATCGCCCGCGTGAGCGC
>CAZHGH010000145.1:0-5253 GCA_964531205.1 uncultured bacterium | reverse complement strand
TATCATAGCCTACTCGCTTTACGCTGAAACAGAGGATCGTCCTGCCCGGACATCGACGGAACGAAAAGCCGGCCGCGACATTAACGCAGCACTACAACGGATGGAGCCTCCCGCTCCTGTTCGCAGACCCACTACCCGATGGAGGCTCCTTACAATTATCGTAAAGAGCTTGGGGCCCCGGCTCCATACTGCAAATGCAGTACGCCGTTACGCGCGCGTGTCCAGGGGCGGACGGTACTCCTCGTTGCCCTCGTAAAAGCCCAGAAGGTGCTCCTCTAATTTTAAGAGCGCGAGCTGCTTGTCCAGCCGGCGGTAATCTTCATTATATAGACGGCGGAAGGCGTCCCAATCGGCCTTGGTCTCCCATACGTCGACGGTGACGTAGATATCCGGCTCGGTTTTGTGCCTGAAGAGGCGCGTGCGCCGGAATCCTTTGTGGCGTGCAAAGAGGCGTGCCCATGGACCTTCCGGCCCGTACGCGTGCTCGAACGCCCGCACTTGCGACGAATGAACGCGATAGCGATAAAAAATCTCGAGCATCGATTCTTTTATTGGATCGTTAGCGCAGAATGCCTAGCGTATGGCACGCCACGTGCATACGCTGCAACCACGTCGTTCATTTTTTGAAAGGGTGTGACTATGAACATCGACGAGACCATCGTCAAACTGGATTCCATTTGCAGCCGGCTCGAAGACTTCGCCGCTGAACTCGAACGCGCGGCCGAGAAGCCGCAGCATCCATACGCGAAGGCGCGAGAGAAGCATCCGAATATCGGCAAGGCGTGGAGCGCGGACGATGATGAGGAACTTCGCCGGCTCTTCACCTCGGGCAATGCCATCGACGATCTCGCTCTGCTCTTCGGCCGAACGCCAAACGGCATTCGTCTGCGGCTCGAGCGTCTGGGCCTCATCGCGCGCGCCGCCTAGTGATCGTCGCCGCCACGGCGTTCACCGCTGGCCGCACCCGGGACAACGGCTTTTTTGGTGAGCGCCGTAAGCGGCGCAAGTTTTTGCGCGCGCAGTTGCGCTTCAACGCGAGCGAGCACGCCGGTTTCGAAAGAATGGACAGCAGCAAGCCGCTCGTTGGTAAGTGCATGCAGCGCGGCATTCTCTTGCAGCTGGGCTTCGGTCGGAGGCGCATACGAACCGAACGTTTCAATTTGCGTCTGCAAACGCTCGCGCAGCACGTCGGTGAGAAAGTCGTTGTCCTGATCGTTGACGGGGTCTTGCGTGATGCTGAGCAACAGCGCTTTGGCCGTCGCCGAGACACCGGCGACGCGCGACGCAAGCGCTCCGTGTCCGTCCGCGTTCAGCGTACTTACACGCAACGGGGCTTCATTCGCAACGGTGGAAAGCATGTTGAGCGCTTTATCGACGCGATCGAAGTCGTTGAGAGCAACGCGCAGCGCATCTTGCCCGGCACGGAGCTGTTCGAGCGTGTAATGCGTGCGCGGATCTTGCTGTACCACCATCTTCTCTCGCAGCGATGCGTTTCCGGCGTGAACGACAACGGTGTACGTTCCCGGCAGGACCGCTACGCCGCTGTCAAAGCCCTTGTTCCAAGGCGGCGTGAAGTTCCAATCGTCGGCTTTATCTTCGGTCGTATCCCACGTAAACCGATTGAAGCCCGGTTTTGCATCAAGGTCTTTCGCGTAAAAATGCTTGATTGCCCGGCCGCGCGTATCGAGCACTTCCGCCGTAACGTTCTTCACGTCGTGTACGAGGTAGTAGGTCACAATCGCGCCGTACGGCGGTCCTTCGCCATCCGGACGCGTCGCCCAATAGTTGTGGTGATTCCACTGCACGGCCGGACGAACCGGAAAAATTGTGTCGGTCTTCGGCACACCGTTGCGCAGCGGCGCAATGTCGTTGAAGATGTAGGCCGCTCGGCCGTGCGTCGCCACGAGCAAGTCGTCCGTATCGGGTTGCACGCGGATGTCGCGGATAGACGTCGGCGGGATGTTCAAACTGAAATTGCGCCAGTGCACGCCCGCGTCGAACGAAATCCACAGGCCGCGCTCGAGACCGGCATAGAGCACGCGAGGATCTTTCGGATCTTCGCGAACGGCGCGGGCCTCTTGATCGCGCGGCAATGCCGCCGCCAGATCGCTCCAGTGCACGCCGAAGTCGCGCGTCACGAAGATATGCGGCGTGTTATCGCCGGTCATATGCAAATCGTACGCCGCGTACAGGGTACCCGCGTCGCGGTGCGATGCCGAGAGGCTTGCGAACCGGCCCCACGGCTTGATATTCGGCGGCGTAACGTTGCGCCAATGTTTTCCGCCGTCGCGCGTGAGCTGGAGATAGCCGTCGTCGGTACCGGCCCAAAGTTCGCCGCGCCGCACCGTCGAGGGTTCGATATACAGAACAGTGTCCGAGGTTTCCGCACCCGTTCCATCCAGCGTGATGCCGCCCGTAACCACTTCATGCGGCTTGTAATTGCGCGTGAGATCTCCGCTCAATACGCGCCAGCTCTGTCCCCGATTGTTGCTTGCAAAGAGCACATTGCCCGCGGTATAGGCAATGCGCGGATCGAACGGGTCGAACGCGATCGGCGTCTCCCAATTGAAGCGGTACTTCAACTTGCTCGGGTCGACCACGTTCTGATCGCGCAGATACGGCGAAACCGTGCGGTCGACGTTCGTACGCACGTCGAGCACGTCCATTTCGCCCGCGAAATTGCCGCCGCCGCTGGTGAGCCAAACGAAGTTCGAATCCGACGGATCGGGCCAGACCCAAGTGCCGTCGCCGCCGCCCATGCTATTCCAGTTACTCGACGTAATGGAATTCGCCAGCGTGTCGCTCGGCGCGCACCACACGCCGTTGTCTTGCAGAGGCGCGCAAATATGGTACGGCTGCCGGCGATCGAAGCCGATATGATAGAGCTGCGCGATCGGAAGATTGCGCGGCATCGACCACGATGCTCCGTCGTCGAACGAGAACGACGGGCCGCCGTCATTGGCCTCGACGATGCGTTTCGCGTCCTGCGAAATCCACATGCCATGGTTGTCGCCATGCACGCCGCGCGCGCCGACATGCCAACTCTTGCCGCCATCCTCGCTTACCGCCACGTGGACCGAGAGCGTCCAGAGGTGATTTTGATTCGTCGGATCGACGAAGACATGCGTGTAGTAAAACGGGCGCTCGTCGATCAGCGTGTTGTTGCTGACCATTTGCCAGCTCAAGCCGGCGTTGTCGCTGCGCCAGAGCAAGCCTTGCTTCGATTCGATAAGCGCATAAATGCGATTCGGATTCGACGGCGCAATCGCAACGCCGATGCGTCCAGTAGGCGCCCCAGGCAACCCGTTTCCGTTTAAACGCTGCCAGGTGTTGCCGAAGTCGATCGATTTGTAGAGTCCGCCTTGTGCGCTTCCGCTTTGCGAGCTCCACCCCGTACGGCGGTAGCTCCACATGCCGGCATAGACCACGCCGGCTTCTTTTGCAGCAGCGTCCATGTCCGAGACGCCGGTGATCGCATCGACGTACAACGTCTTCTTCCACGTTTTGCCGCCGTCAACGGTACGATACATGCCGCGATCGCTCGACGCCGCAAACGGATCTCCCAGCACACCCACCAGCACCGTGTCCGGCGCGCGCGGATCGATCAGAATTTTCGTAATGAGCGCGCCCGGCAGTCTGAGGACGTGCTGCCATGTTTTTCCGCCGTCGTTGCTGCGATAGACGCCGTCGCCCGGCGTTACGTCATTGCGCGGTGCGCCTTCGCCCGTTCCCACCCAGACAACGTTCTTGTCCGACGGATCGATCGCGATCGCTCCGATCGAGCTGACGTCTTCTTTATCGAACACCGGTTGCCAATTCTGTCCGGCGTTCGTGCTTTTCCAAACGCCGCCGGCTGCCGCGCCCGCGTAGTATAGCGAAGAGTCCGCATCCGTACCCGCTACGACGCCAAGGCGTCCCCCCGAAATTTGCGGACCGACGCTGCGAAAATGCAGTTGCTCGAATTGGTTGGGTGCCGCGCCAAGCAAAACAACGGCGGCTATAACGGTCGCAAATACACGCATAGTTGCCTTTTAGCCGCGCGCGCGTTTTTTACTTGTTCGCTTCGTTGCCAATAAGCTGGCGCAGGAAGTCTGCGATGAACTTGCCCTCCCATTCCAAACGCGGCGTGAGCCATGCTTTTTGCGCCGGACACGTGAGTTCGCCCAGCTCAAGCACTAATGCGCCGTTCGACGCGTGCACTTGCCTGAAGCCGTAGTAATCGCTGAGATTCTTTGTAAAATTGTCCGGCCGAAAACGGAACGGAAACACCGCGCCGTAGTTTTTGCGCCACAGTTGCGCCGCGGGCAGCGATGCGGGCGTGTGATAACCGATCGACGCGCCGCTCGTGCACGGCGATTCGGTTCCGTCAAAATGAATGAAGATCGCTGCTTTTACGTCATACGTGCCGTCGAAGTCTGCGGGCTCGCGCGCGACCGTATAGCCCTCGGAGCGAAGAATGCGCGTCGCTTCATCGGCGACGATAGGCGTCCACTGCCGCTCACCGGCAGTGCCTAGATTGCATTTGTGTTTCGGAAAGCGCGGACAACTTTCGGGGCGTCCTTCGTGTCCGGCTGAAATTAACACATCGAAGTGTTGTGGACTTGAGGTTGGGGTTGGAGCAGCTTGCGCAATGAGTGTTGCAAGAATGATGTGGAGCATTGCGCCGTTTGTTCGCTGCTTATGCGAGGTTTCCGGCTTGCGTTGCCGCGTTTATTTCATGGGCTGTGGCTTTGACGCAAAATACACGGTCGCACCCACTGGCGCAACTATTACCAAAAGCACAAAGCCTAACCAGTAACCGGGCTGCGGCATGTTCAAGTCGTGCCAAAAGGGAACATCTACGAAAAAGAACACGCCTAAAAACACCGCCTCGAAAGCAATAAAAATTAAGGCGATTTGAATGATCCCGCGCACTTTAAGTCGATTTGGCATTGCGTTCTCCTGAAGTTCCCAAAGCGCACAACGATCGGAAGTGACATAGGTATTGCGGATCAGAGTGCGAGCGCGGTGCGCTCGGCCTTCGACGGCGCGTTTCGCAATGCGGAACGCTTTGCTCAGGCATCCTTCGATACCTCAGGATGACAAAACCGTGCGAGCGCGGTGCGCTCGGCCTTCGACGGCGCGTTTCGCAATGCGAAACGCTTTGCTCAGGCATCCTTCGATACCTCAGGATGACAAAAAGACGTTAGGCGAGCCCCACTAAATGCTTGATGTCGTCCGAAGGTTCGCAATCCAACTCCGCGAGCAGCGTTT
>CAZHGH010000144.1:0-5336 GCA_964531205.1 uncultured bacterium | reverse complement strand
TTCACACGACGGAGCGATGCTATGCGGGTGAAGCGCTTTCTTTTGCTGCTGATTCTGGTAGCTGCTGCTTGTGGACGCAAAGAAACGGGTGGCGGATTCGTACCGGCTGCGTCGTTGCGTCACCCGAGCGTGGCAGCTTCCGCTACGCAGACGTATGCGTCCGCAGTGCTTGCATTGCAACCGGCGCATTATTTCCCACTGGAAGAATCAGTGGGACCAAGGGCTTATGACAGCGCCGCCGCGCCCGTAAACGGTACGTACGTCGGCGCCGTAACGTTCGGCGTTAGCGGCCCGCTGCTGGATGAGCCGTCGACTGCAATCGCGTTGCCTGGAGGAACCGCAAGCGTGGGCGTGCAGCTGCCCCCGCCACCCACGAACGCCGCGGGATCGTACACAATTCAAACGTGGGTCTATCCGTTGGCCAGCTCAGATTACATGACAATCTGGGGATACGCCGGAAACCGACGACTTCTAGTAAGTGCGCACGGTCAACTTTTGACGCAGTTCAGCGGCAATTATTTCTCAAAGTCGACGCTTGCAGTGAATCAATGGCATGACGTCGTCTTTGTCTACGATGCTTCCGCGCAAACCGCGAGCTACTATATCGACGGCGTGCTGGACAGCAGCGCTGCGCTTGCGCGCAGCGCGTCCGCATTCACGTCGACCTATTACCTGGGTCAATATTCCTCCACTGCATCCTATTACAAATGGCACGGGAGATTAGCGCAGCACGCCTTTTATCTTACTGCGCTTTCCGCTACGCAAGTTGCGCAGATTCATAACGCCGCACAACCGCCGCCAAGCCCGGGTCCTACGTCAACGCCGACTTCAGCGCCAACCGTTGCGCCCACGCCGACTCCCGTGCCTCCTACAGGGCCGGTCACTGTGCCGTATTTCCAATACGCCTTTACATATGGCGGAACGACGTATACGTACAAAATGGTCGGCACGAATCCGGCGACGTTTGCAACGTCAACCACCATCGGAGTCCAAATCGTTCCGGTCCAACTCACATTTAGCGACGGCGTCTCGATGGACGCAACCAGCGCCGCGGGCACGATAGCTAATACCGCGCTGTTCCAAAACGGATCTTACGCTTCCGGCACGACGCAATATGGCGATGCGTTCATGCGCGCGGAATTTTGGAAGTACGCTGAAAGCACCAATTACCACGTGCTGCTCGGTTCGCCGGTAATGGAGCCGACGCAGCAAATTCTGGTGCCGTCGAGCGACGGCTATACGTCGACTACGTCTTCGGGAACTGAGGGCTATGTAACATACGCGTGGTTCGTGCAGACGATCGAGCCGCAAATCATACAACAGCTTGGAATAGATCCCAGGACGCTGACGATTTTTGCGACGGTTACTACAAAGGTTTTGGAGCCCGGCGGAGGCTGCTGCTATTCCGGCTATCACTCGGCGCATCAGATGACGACTGCGTGGGGATCGTCAATTGCAACGACTGCGTGGGGTTCCGTCGACCACGGCAGCGTTGAAGTCTTATCGCACGAAGTCGGTGAGTGGCTCGACGATCCGTTCTACACAAATAAGGTTCCGAGTTGGATCAATCCGATCTCTAAGGGATGCAATGGGAATCAGCTCGAGGTTGGCGACCCCGTTACGAACTACCAGTTCTCCGTCAACGGCACGCAGCTCCAGGACCTCGTCTACTACTCCTGGTTTAGCCGGGACGTGCCCTCGATTGGGATCAACGGACAGTATGATTTCATGGGAAAACTCGCGGCTGCGTCCACGTCCTGTTAAGACGTTGGGACCTTTCGGGTAGTACCCGCACCCGATTGGCCGTTCCGAACGGGCGGCGTTTGCCCATAGCATGATTCCATGAAGATCGCAGGAGCCGCGATCGTCGCGATAGTTGCGTGCGTGGTTCTCTTCGCCAACGTGTTGCGTCATCCGCAGTACACGCCGGATGGGATCGTTTATGCGCGCTTTGCCGCCCGCGATGCCGGCCAATCCGAGCGCGACGCAACGCTCAATGCGCGGGCTTACTACCAAGGCACGAGCATGATGAGCAACCCGCGCTACCGCGATCTGATCGAACTCGATCCGTCCGTTTCATTCGCGCGCTCGAAAGTGTTCGAAAATCGCGTGTTGTACCCGTGGATCGTCGGACTTCTCTTACCGGTTTTTGGATTCCGCGCGCTCTTTGTCGTTTCGGCGTTGTCGTATGTCGCGTTCGGTTTAGCGCTGTATTGGCTCTTGCGCGCGTTAGGACGCCCGGCTTTTGCAGTTGGGTTCACGATCGTTGCATTGCTCTGGCCGTTGACGCGCAGCGTTGCCGCGAGCGATTTGACCGATATGCTCGCGATGGTGTGGTGGACGCTTTCGCTGGGTGCTTTGGTACGATGGCTTCGCGAACAAAAGCCCGATTATTTATGGCTTCTTGCGGTCAGTGCCGCGTTACTTACGCTTACGAGGCCTACTCCGTACCTGATTTTACTGCCCGCAATCGCCGCTGCGTTCTTGCGCCGGTCCTGGTCCCCCATACTCGCTTCGTGTACCGCTGCGGTGGCATTTCTCGTGACCGCCTTCATAACGCACGCGTACGGAATCTCCGAGCAGCTCCGTTGGATCTATGAGCACCGGCCGGACAACGATACTACGCCGTTTGCCGCATGGTATCGATCGGCTCTCGCGCAGACCGTGCGTGCAACTCTGATAGCTGCGGTGAAGTCGATCGTGCCGCTCGCCGCGATAGCCGCTGCGGTATACGGAATTGCGCGTACGCACTTGCGCGACGAGTTTATCGTCTTACTGGTTGCGCTCGCGGCATGCTGCATCGCCATTCCGTTTAATCCAGTGCCGTTCGCGCTCGGACGCGTTATTGCGCTGCCGCTTGTACCCGTATTCTGCGGCATTGCCCAAGGGTTCGCTGCTTGCATACTGGGTGAACCGGTTGCGTCGCAAACGGAAGCTACATCAGTTGCCTAGGATCGGCAGACTGCCCATTTAGCAAATCACCTCCGAGATCCACGTTCCGCGCTTCGACGTTCACGTCGACGCCCGATCCGTTCTCGCTTAGACGCGTGGTGATCGTGCCTCCCAACGCATTCTGATCGGTGACGACGAGCGAGCCGTCGGCGTTTCTCGACACCGTCTCGCCGTCGCCCAAGTCGATCGTTTGACCGTTTGCCACCGAAAGCGTTTGGCCATCGGACGCGACGGTGGCGTTGCCGGCGTTATCGAGGGATACGCGCGTATTTCCGAAGTTCGTAGCAACCGTCGCCTTTCGATTGTACGTCACGCCGTTTGCGCCTGGCTGTGTAACAGCGGTTGAGAGGCGGTAACCGCCTGTAAAAGAAGCGGAGTCAAGCAGATCTTTGTGCGCTTGCATACTGTCGAAATGCGCGTCGTGAGCCTTTCCGCTGTCGTCGGTTCCGTTGAATGCAAGATGCGGATCGCCCAACGACGATGCAGTCGCGTTGCCAAAATAAGTTTGCGCGCCTTGCGTTTGAGAGCCGAAACCCAGGCCGAATGAAGACAGCAGCTGTTGGATAATCCCGATCAGTTGCGAGAAGATGCTCAGCGCACCGCCGTTCATAGCATTGCCCATGGGTCTGCGCAACATGTTGATAGCGTCGCCGCCGATTCGCCCAATCGGCATTCCGGACGTTTGCGGTATCGAGCCGTCCAAGACCGCCGCGGGTTCTCCATTAAGTATGCCGCCGGGTGGGCTTATCAACCGTTCTTGTATGTAGTTCATTGCTGCCTCCGTTCTATTCGCGCAATACACTCACGCGCTGCCGTCCTGCCGGAAAGGGCCGGAGCAGATTCAAACGAAATTTGCGCTCTGTAATGAGTGACTCGCAGCTGACCAGTATCGCACGCCTTTCCGACCGCTTGGTGACGCTCAAGGAGCGTCTTTGACTACGCGGGTAAGACGCGCCTGATCAGCGAGCTCGACAGCCGCTCGCGCACCGATTCTTTTTGGAACGATCCCGAAGCCGCGCAGCGCGTCATGAAGCAGCTCGCCGAGCTGCGCGCCGACGTGGACGCGATGGATGCGATATCGCGTTCGCTCAACGATGCGCGTGAAATGCTCTCGCTTTTTGCCGACGATCCATCGGCCTCGGACGAAGTCGACGCGAATATCGTCCTGGCCGAGGACCGCATTCAAGACCTGGAAATGGCCGCGAACTTCGATGGCGAGTTCGACGCGCATAATGCTATTGTGAGCGTTTATGCCGGCGCCGGTGGCGTCGATGCCGCCGATTGGACGCAGATGCTTTCCCGCATGTATTTGCGTTGGGCGGATTCGAAGGGTTACGTCACACATGTTGTCGATGAATCGCCCGCCGAAGAAGCGGGTCTAAAATCCGTTACGTTTTTTGTGCGCGGACGTAACGCGTACGGTATGTTGCAAAGCGAACGGGGCGTTCACCGGCTGGTGCGGATTTCGCCGTTCGATGCGGCGCATCGGCGGCATACCTCTTTTGCCGCGGTCGACATCATTCCGGAGATCGAAGCAGGCGAGAACGTGCAGGTCGAGATCCGCCCGGAAGACCTGCGCGTCGAAACATTCAAATCCGGCGGCGCCGGGGGGCAGTACGTCAACAAAACGGAGTCCGCCGTTCGCATCATTCACGAGCCGAGCGGCATCATCGTCGCTTCACAGCAAGAGCGTTCGCAAGCGCAGAACCGCGATGTTGCAATGAATATCTTGCGGGCGAAACTCGTTCAACGCGAGTTGGAGATGCGCGATCAGCGGTTGGCGGAACTGCGCGGCGAGCGCAGCGCGAACGAATGGGGTTCGCAGATTCGTTCCTACGT
This sequence comes from uncultured bacterium, assembly GCA_964531205.1. GTDB lineage: Bacteria > Vulcanimicrobiota > Vulcanimicrobiia > Vulcanimicrobiales > Vulcanimicrobiaceae > JAICWY01. The sequence goes on along the minus strand of CAZHGH010000144.1, from coordinate 545 downwards.
GCTCAATCCGTACCAGCTCGTCAAAGATCATCGGACGAACGTCGAAACCGGGAATACCGAAGCGGTGCTCGACGGCGACATCGAAACGTTCATTTGGCCGTATTTGCAGCAACGGCGCGCGTAAACCGCGCGTTTGCGGACGCTTGGCTTTGGGCCGGCGCGGCTCTTTACGCAGCGCTCTACTTTGCGTTAGGCACCATAAGGTACGCAGCGCACGCAAATTACGTCGACCTCGGTATTTTTACGCAGACCGCGGTTAACGCGTTTGGCTGTTTCTGCAACACGATCGAAGGCAGCCATTGGGCGATTCATTTTTCGCCCATGTTGTATGTAGCCGGCGGCCTCATACACCTTTGGCGCTCCCCTCTCACCCTGGTCGCACTGCAGGCGTTTGCAGGTGCGCTAACGATCCCGGCGATCTACGGGCTCGTGTATCGCCGGGCCGATCGCCCGACGGCAAGATTAGCAGCTGCGGTTGTGTTCCTTTATCCGCCGTTAGCCGGTGCGATCTTCAACGATTTTCACGAGAACGGATTGGCGCCCGC
>CAZHGH010000143.1:0-5634 GCA_964531205.1 uncultured bacterium | reverse complement strand
GGCCATACGGCAACACCCATAGCTCGCAGCGCACTCTCAAGCGGCGTAAACTGCACGAGGAGTGCCGGATCGACGCCCTCTCCCGTTTTGTAGCCGCTCCAAAGTTCGTTGCGAAAAGATTCAATAACGTGGTCGGTGGCGACCCCTACGTGCGTAGCGCCATCGGCGATCATCTGCAGTACAGTGTTCAGCACACCGACAACGGCGCCGAACCGATGGCTCTTACCGTTGGTGAAGCGGCGCAGCCCATAAAAATGGCGGAAAAGCTCGTACGTCCCGTCGATCAGATGAACGATCACATTTTTTTTGATTGCTCATCCGGAGTGTTTTGCCCCGCCGGCGTCACGCTCGAATTTGAATGCTGCCGTCGGCCTCTCGCACCTCGTACACGTTGAGTGCCTTGGTTGCCGGGCCGTTGATCACGGCTCCGGTAGTGAGGTCGAATCGCGAACCATGGCATTGGCACATGATAACTGTCCCGGTGAGCAAACCTCCGGAGAGCGGACACGCCGGCTCCGCGCACGTACACAGGTCGTCGAACGCGTACACGTGCTCGTCAACACGAGCGACAGAGATCCGCAGTTTGCGATCGTCCAGGTAGTACGTAACAACGGAATTATTGCTGATGGCGCCGGCCGGCCCCAGAAGGCGAAAAGATGGAGCAGTGAGCTGGGTCATGACTTCTCCTTATCGTCGAGGCCTTTCAGTACGGGTACTCGGGAATGACGTCCGACTTCTTGGCGTCCAGACGCAGTTCGCCAGGAGCGCCCGCGGGCACGAGTTGGCGGTGCGGCATGATCGGGTCAATTCGCTCGTAGCCGGAGCCCAGAGGCGGTCTGCTGTCCGGCTCGCCGTGGTTTGGCCAGAGTGACATAGCGCGCTCAGCAAGTGCGGTAATCATCAGCGACGGGTTCACGCCCGTGTTCGCCGGCATCACACTTCCATCAATGACATGAAGACCAGGCTGACCAAAGACACGTTGGTACGGATCTACTGCGCCGTTTTTGCTGCTGTCGCCGATCGGGATCCCTCCGGTGAAGTGCGCCGAAGCCGTACGGTTGATCGCCTCGAACACCAAAGCGCCCTCGCCGATGCCCATCTTTTTTGCGAGCCGATCGACGTACTCTTCGACGATCGGAATGTGAACCAACGGAGGTTTGCCGTCCCCATGGCGGCTGCGCAGCAAGCCATCGTGCCAGTAGAGATCGATCGACGTATCAGTGGTCTGCATGCATAGCATAACCGCAACCCGTTCCGACCAATGGCGGGGATCATCGAACCCTAGCACCTCGGCGGGATGTTCAACCAGTTGCTTAAGCCACGACGCCGTTGGATGCTTTTGATCTCCATGCTGGTGGATCGTCGTTAGAAACGCAAATATGTTGCTTCCGACTCCCCAATTAACGGGCTCAATACTCGTCACCGCATCCGGCCACACGCCTGATGTGATCGCAACAGCGCCCGGTGTAATACGGATTTTCTCCGGGTCGCGCTCCCATTGTTCGTGCGTCCGTCCGATGGCGAGGAGCTGTTCGGAATTCGTGCGAGCGCGATGTCCGAGTTCATCGGACAGACCTCTTAGATGTCCTTCATGCTGCATTCGAAGAAGCAGCTTCGCCGAACCATACGCGTGAGCAGCAACGATCACTTGCTCCGCGGTGTACGTGTGCCGGGCGAGGTGCGCTGCACGCTGCGCATACCCGGGGTGACGTGTATGTACTTCAAAACCGCCTCCGTCGAGCGGTATTAGATCGTGAACTTCATGCAGCTCGAGGATCTGCGCTCCCAGCTTTTCCGCGAGATAGAGGTAGTTCGTGGTGACCTTGTTCTTGGCGTTGTGACCGCAGCCGGTTTGACAGTTGCCGCATGAAATGCACCCCGTGCGGCGCGGCCCAACGCCGCCGAAATACGGATCTTCCGCTTCTACGCCTGGGCTTCCAAAATACACGCCGACCGGCGCCTTGTTGAACGTTTGTCCGACGCCCATTTCAATAGCGACTTGATGCATGCACCGATCGATGTCGGTCGGCAAATACGGGTAGCGAACGACGCCAAACATTCGTCTGGCTTGATCGATGCATGGCGCAAGTTCGTCCGCCCAGTCAGTTATGTGCGCCCATTCCGGCGCATCAAAGAACCGCTTCGGCGGGACATACAACGTGTTTCCATAGACATGCGAACCGCCGCCGACGCCCGCGCCGCATAAGATGAGGACGTCATCGAGATACTCGATCCTTTGAATTCCGTACAACTCTGCTTCGGGGAACCACAAGAATCGCGGCAGATCCCACTGCGTCTTCGGAATGTCTTCGTCTTCCCAACGCCGGCCCGACTCCATGACGGCGACGCGGTAACCTTTTTCCGCCGCACGAAGCGCGGCGACGCTCCCGCCAAATCCTGAGCCGATGACGATCACGTCATAGTCGAAGTCGCGCACGTTCTTTTACCAGCCCGTACGCGTAGAGGGAGTCTTCTTCAGCAGAATCCAGCTGATGACAATTGCCCATAGAAGGCCGATGATCGGAGAGATGAAGCGCGAGTATGCGCCGTCAGGTGCGAAGAATCCACCGCCGGCCCACGTAGCGCCGCCCAGCACCGTTAGCACGACCGCCGCCACTCCCACCGTGAAGAGTGCGTTCGAGATCAATCCCGCGCGCCAAAATCCGAACGCGGCCGACATGATCAACATCGCGCGCACGAACGAGCTGAGAACGAAGCCGGACCACGCCAAGCCGTTCATTCCGGACAGGAGCGATTGATTTCCATTCGTGTCGATTGAATACGCAAGACCTGCGTTTATCGCGGCGAGCAAAAGGAAAAGTGCTCCAACCGCTGCGCTCGCCGCCGTTGCTGCAGAGCCCCAGCCGTCCTCGCCTGCATCTGCGAGCGTGACCCTAATCGCAGCGGCAAACCACATGAGATAGAGCACCGCCAGGCCCGATATAAATGCAGCGATGAGTATTCGCATGTGATGACCATGGTAAAACGCGACCAGTGCGCCGGACGAGGCGCCGACCTGCGGCTGGTAGCCATAGATTGCATACGCGATGATGCACAAGCCGACGAATTGTATGCCGCTGCTACGCCACAAACGTTCGAAAAAGGCACGCGCGTTGAAACCCGTGGATGAAGGCATTGCAGTGGCGGATCCGCTCATGGTGATCTCCTCTCGCGCGCACGGAACTGGCCTCAAAGTAGCGCAATACGAGAGTTATGTCTGGTCAGTGGCGGTGACCAATCTTGGTGTTAGCGCGGAAACGCGGGACCCGCTGCAGCAAGCTCAACGAGTGCGCTTGCCGTCTTAATGGTTTCCATCTCGAACACGGACATGGCGTGGGGTTCCGTCCAAAGCACACCAAGGTTTCCGTGATAAACGCCGGTCGCGAACAGTCCATGCGTCAGGCTCGCGCGCGACTTCATCGACGCATTCCATGCCCAATACACGGAAGCGCTAAGCTTCAAATCATGGATCATGCCGGTGCCGCTTGCAGACGTATCGTTTTCTTTTGAAGAATCGTCTGAAGAATCGTCGAGCGTGATGATGAATGAATGGCCCTCGCACGTTTGCCATTGAAGCGCAAGCGTACCACCGGCCGGAACTTCTTCGCGGCTACCGGGCCGGCTTTCGTTGAAGGCGGTGTAGCCTAGCCGGTTTGGATAATTTGCTGCTATGCACATATCAGCGAAATCAGCGCTGGCGAACTGCGCCCGAGGCCCGAACGAGACAATGCGACGCTGATGGCTCGGCAAAAGAGCGGCGCTCGAAAAGCACGACGGTGAAAGAATTTTTGCTACGGTTTCCGCGGCGACCTCAGCAGCCTCATCAAAGCTGCTCACCGTCGTCAAGCGCCGTGCGAAATCACATGTTCGCGTCAGGCCCCACAGTGCGCCATCGTTCTCACTTTGCTCTACTTGTTCGACTGCAGCGCGCACCTCGGGCAAGGCGAGACGGAAAAGCGTTGACCGTTCTTTGTCGTTTAAGCAAAGTGCGTTGGCAACGCGCTCGATGAATGCAAACGAGAAGCGGTGATCGGAACTGCCATCCTCGAAATGCTCGTACCACCTGGTCGAGACGCCCGCAAGTTCGGCGACCTCTGCCTGACGCAACCCCGGCACGCGTCGAGAGCCAACGGCAGGCAAGCCAACGTCTTGCGGTTTCAAGCGGTTTCTCGCTTCAGTGAGGAGTGCGCGCAACGCGAGCTGCCGCAGCTCGCGGTTCTCAGTGAGGCTCATGCGAACCCGCAATTCGTAGAACGCGCGACACTGTTATTGGTACGCTTTCATGACGACAGCTAATAATTTGCATGGCGATCATGCGCAGGGCTAGGCTTCGATCCTTCGATGGCGTTGGTAACGTCCATGGCATGCTAGCTACAGGCAGTTTGGTTACATAGGGAACGTGAATCATGGCTTCAGATCCACAGTTCGGCTTATTGCTCAGAGCGTGGCGCTCGCGCCTAGGTAACGCGGCGACAACGCTCGGTTGCTACTCGCGTTTGCCGTGCCGGCTCGGACGCCGCGTAACACAAGAAGAGCTCGCAGAAGCGGTCGGCGTGAGCCGCAGTTGGTATAAAATGCTCGAATCCGGTGTGCCGGTTCGAACATCCCTGCGATTGCTCGCGAGCCTATCCGACGCGCTTATGCTTTCGCCTTCCGAGAAGGCGCATCTCTTCCGCTTGGCTTTTCCAGAATTACGTGTATTAGAAATGGTCACTCGCACTGACGCGACATCGAGCGAGGAGCGACTTACTGTAAGCGCATGATAAGCGTAAAGGCGAGCAACGTCACAGCTCCTACGCAGTTCCGTCAAGTGGGAGACGAAACGTATGCATACCGCCGTTTTGGCAACGCTTCAGCGCGTCCACTGCTGTTTCTTCAACATTTCATGGGAACGCTGGATAATTGGGATTTTGCGGTAACCGACTCGCTTGCCTCGCAACGTGAAGTCATTCTTTTCGATAATGCCGGCGTCGGGCGATCCAGCGGCAAAGTACCCCAAACCGTCACCGGAATGGCAAAGCACGTTTTCGCTTTTTTAGACGCGATGGGTTTGGAAACGTGTGACGTGCTGGGATTCTCACTCGGGGGAATGGTCGCACAGCAGATGGCGCAGGATTGGCCGGCGATCTTCCGCAGGATGATTCTCGTTGGCACTGCTCCGCGTGGTGGCGAAGACATCATGCACCTCGAGAAACCGACTCTGGCAAAGTACCTTCGAGATCCGCAGTTTCGAGGATACGAAGTTTTGCAAAAGATTTTCTTTGCGCCGACGCCGTCCAGTCAGGCGGCCGGCGAGGCTTTTGTCGGCAGGCTAGCGCAGCGAACGCAGGATTTGGAGCCTCGTTCCGGACCGGAGGTTGCACAAGCGCAGCGTTCCGCATTCGCGGAATGGGAGCAATTTACGGGCGAGCGTTTCGCATATCTTAAAAATATTCATCAACCGACGCTCGTCGTGCACGGCATCTATGACGAAATGATTGGCGTCTCAAACGCATATTGGCTGAGTCAGAATCTTCCCGATGCCGTGCTGATGACATATCCCGACTCCGGTCACGGCTCACTTTTCCAATTCCACGAGTCTTTCACTCGACAAGCAGCGGCATTTCTGTCCTCCGATTCTGCTACCGCGCCATA
>CAZHGH010000142.1:0-5793 GCA_964531205.1 uncultured bacterium | reverse complement strand
ACGGGGAAGTGATATGGATCGTCGTAGGTAGCGGTGTCGCGGATAGTGTTTGCGTCGAAGACGACGAGGTCGGCGTAGTTGCCGATTTCTATAGATCCGCGGTTACGTAGACCGAAAATTGAAGCGGGGAGGGCGGTCATGCGCCGGATTGCTTCGACAAGATCGAGCGTGCCGCGCTGGCGCACGAAGCGGCCGAACACCCGTGGAAATGTGCCGAAGGTGCGAGGGTGCGGTACGCCACGCGCCGTGGGGCCATCCAAGGCGCGAACCGATGCGTCGCTTCCTATGCAGCAAAAGTCTGCCGACAGCACGGCTGCCACATCGTCTTCATTCATTTTGAAGAAAACTGCGCCGACCTCGAGACGCTCTTCGCGCAACAATCGTATCGCTGCGTTTGCCGGGGATAGCCACCACATGCGCGCAATTTCATCCATGCGCATTCCTGCCAGTTGGCTGTTCTTCTCCGACGCAACTTCGGTGATCAAAATATCGTGCCAATCATCACCGTACTTCAAATTCAAGTACAGCGCGATTGCCGTTGCACTTTCGGGATCGCTCAAGCGCTCCAGCGTTGCGTCTACACCGCCGAAGCGTGCGTCGGCAGGTAAAATCGTTGCGAGTTCCGTCCAGCTTGCAATGTACGGGTAGACGTCGCAGTACGCGTCAAGACCGCGCGCACGTGCGCTGTCGATCAGTCCGAGCGTCTGATGCACTTTGCCCCAATTTCGTTTACCGGCAGCTTTATGATGCGAGCATTGCACGGTAACTTCTCCGCGTTTGCCGACCTCGAGCGCTTCAGCGATTGCTTCGACGACACTATCTCCTTCGTCTCGCACGTGTGACGCATAGCGAGGTGCATTCGCATGACGTGCGGCAATCGACATTGCGATCAGCTCGTCGAGGTTCGCGTAGCTCGACGGCGGATAAATCAACCCGCTCGAAACGCCAATTGCGCCTTGTTCGCAAGCCTCTCGGACTACGCGTGCCTGTGCAGTTATTTCGTCGGCATCCAGCCGGCGCTCGGAGTCACCGGCGATGACCTGGCGTGTCGTGCCCAAACCGACGAGCGTCGCGACGTTGAGTGCAACGCCGTTGCGTTCGACTAATCCAAAAAATTCATCGAGCGATTGCCATTGAACGTCGAGTCCGACATGACGCGCGTTTCGCTTCACGCGTTCGAGGCCCGGACCGCGCAGCGGTGCCACCGACATGCCACAGTTGCCGCCGATTTCCGTCGTAACACCTTGCGCGATCTTCCCATCGCAGCGCGGAAGCGCGAGCCACAATTCGTCGCTGTGCGAATGCACGTCGATGAAGCCGGGCGCGATCGTCTTTCCGGTGCAATCGATGCGTTCGATCGCGTCGCGTTCTTGTAAATTTCCGATTAACGCAATGCGATCGTCTACAATTGCGACGTCGGTGGTATAAGGTACACGTCCAGTACCATCGACAATTGTGGCATTGTGGAGCAACGTCGAGATCACTTATGAATAGTCCTTGCCGCTGCTTCGTTTAACAAGCGGTCGAGTGGGTATCTAGTCCCTGAACTTTCTCACTTCGAGGTGTGTTACTAGCATGGCTATTCAAGAACAACCGCAGGGTCCAGGCGGTGGTATGACTGTCCGAGAGGCAGGCAAGCGTGGCGGCGAGCGGGTGAAGGCTAAGTACGGCACCGAGTTCTACGAGGCAATCGGGCGCAAAGGCGGCGAGGCCACCAAAGAAAAGTACGGTCCCTCGTTTTATGAGGTCATCGGCCAAAAAGGCGGCCAGAAACTCAAACGTAAGCCCACCTAAAAATCTCTATTCCTAAATTTTCCGGGGCAATGTCCCCGAGTCCACCGGGGTCATGTAATGGCAAAACCCACCAAAGGCGAGCCCGACGACAAGCAGCCGGGTGGCGAGATGTCCGTCCGAGAGGCCGGCAAGAAAGGTGGCAACACCGTTCGCGACCGATATGGCTCGGGTTTTTATGAGGAAATCGGGCGCAAGGGAGGCCAGGCGACCCGTCAACGACATGGAGTCGAATTCTACGAGTCTATCGGGCAAAAAGGCGGCAAGGTCGTCAAAGAAAAATACGGCGCCGATTTTTATGAGGAGATCGGCCACAAGGGTGGTCAGAAAGTCAAAAAGCTGATCGCCGAAGCAAAAAAGAACTTAGGTAGCGCCACAAAGGGCGAGGCCGAAGAAGAGGGCTAACTCGATCTTTGGCACGCGCCGGTTTGCAAAAGCCGGCGAACCTCGCGCAAAACACGCGCCGGCGTTACCGAACCATCCGGTTGAAGGGTCATCACGAGTCCGTTGCGGGTCGTCCAGATGAACGCATCGCTTCTGTAGGCCACGGGGGCGCACGGACTCCGGGTGATATCAAACCCCATGCGGGGCCATTCCGAGAGCAGCAACGCATCACCGGCGTTTGCATATTCTATTGCCACGCCGTGACTGCGAAGAGAGTCCGTTCCGCCGAGCGGCGGTATAAGCGCGACGGAAACGATTTGACTGCCCGGAAGTAAAGGCCGGAATGCAATTTGCTTTACCGCGTCGCGAAGCGGCATGCTCACACCGCGCGCATCAATCAACGGCGTTGCGGCGGGTGCCGGCGTATTTTGCGCCGAGCTCTCGTGTGGCGCGCACGCCGAAAGGCAGAGCACCGCAAACAGCAGCAATACAGCGCCTTTCACGGATTCGGCGCCTGAACGGAGCCTTCGATTTTACCGAAGTGGATCTCGCTCTTGTTGAAGTCGACGGTGATAGAAGCGACTTTTAGCGTTTGATCGCCCGTACGGACGATGCTGGGATGCTGCAGCGTTAGCAGCTTCGTGGCGTTGATCCATTGCACGAGATCCGTATCGAACGATTTCTTCACGTTATCCTTCGGCTGCAGGTATTCGATGTGCACGTCGCCGAGCGCCGTGAAGTCGAATGTTTGTGTATTTACACTGACGTGTTCGGCGGCAATCCCGAGATAGGGTTTGCCTTTTTTGTACAAGACGCCGTGATGCACGCCGTCGACAGTCGCAATCGTTCCATCGGGCGACATTTGCGCGCTCTTGTAATCGAAGGTCCAGGACCGCGAGCTGATGCGGTTACCGCGCACCTCTCCGCCGTGCAGCGTAAGCGGCTGCGATCCCGGCGGCGGCGGCGCAGCTTCGCGTCCCGCAAGAATAATTTCAATCGTAAACCATATGGCGATGAGGACGGCTGCGACGATCGCGATGCTTCGCCAGTTTACGCGTTTCATTTACGTGACCAGCCGATTCCCAGCACGGCGAAGTACAGAAATATCGCTGCATAGGCAACCGGATCCGGTCCGATTCGGGCGAAGAGCGAGCCTGCCGGAACGCCGACGTCGCCTAGCGCGAATGCTTCCTTATCGAGTTGCGTCGCTTCAATCCACTGTCCCGTGGGCGCGATGATTCCGCTCACACCGGTCGATGCCGATTGCAAAACCCAGGTTCCGAACTCGATCGCGCGCATCTGCGCGATCTGCGCATGCTGGAACGTGCCGGAAGATTTTCCGAACCACGCGTCGTCGGTTGCAATGACCAGAAGTTGCGCACCTTTTTGAATCTGCGCGTGAATCAGATCGGGGAATGCGGACTCCCAGCAGATCAATGGCGCAAATTTCAAACCGTGATCGAACGGGATGACGGTATCGGTGTGACCTGCACCGAAGCGGCCGATGAGATCGACGTCCGGCAGCCATTGAAACAGCGAACGGGCCGGCAAATTCTCCACGAACGGCACGAGTTGGCGCTTATCGTAAATATCGATCAGTCGTCCGGAAGGCGCGAACGTATACAGCGCGTTGTATTCCGTGAGATATCCATCTTCGTTCGCATGCCGGTCAACGCTTCCGACCACAAGCGTCGTTTGCAGCGAGCGTGCTATGGCCCGGAAGCGGCGCAAGAGGTATGCGTTCGTTTCTAAGTTTGCGCGCAGAATGCGACGCTCATCCGGCGTTAGCGCCGCGGCATTCCAGTTCGACGCGGTATCGTTGAGATCGGTCGTAATGACCGTTTCGGGCCAAACGACGAGCTGCGGATGCAGCGGCCCCAACATCTTCGTGAGTTTTGTGTATACGCCGACGCTGTTCGGCAGCGTGGATGGGTTCCACTTTATCGATTGCGCGATGTTACCTTGCACGCCCGCGATCGGTACCGTCGCAGGAAGTGCGCGCCGCGCGGGCCAGAACGTAAACGCCGCGAGCCATGCGGCGAAGACTGCAGCGAGTGCGATGGAAACTGGTAATGCCCGGCGCGTAGCGATCGCGTGCGCGATGTACGCGCCGAGAAGCATCGTTATAAACGTGACGCCGTAACATCCGATATAGGCGGCGAACACGGAAAGCGGCGTGCTGGTTTGCGTGTAACCGATCTGTGCGAACGGCACGCCGGTGTAGCCGATGGAACGCAACCATTCGAATGCCGTGAACGCAGCAGCGCCGGCAACCGGCGCAAGCCACGGCGGAGAGATTTCGACGGCGACACGGAAGCTGGCGGCAGTGCATGCGAATGCGAGCGCTTCGATGAGCGCGGGAATCAGCACCACGGCGAAAGCAAGAGAGCCCACGTAATCGCCGACGGTGTACGTGAACCACGAAAAGTTGATGGCGAAAAAAATCGTGCCGGCGAACCACCCGGCAAAGAACGCGCGTTTCCAGGAGAGGCGTTCCCATGCCCAGAACAGCGCCGCCGCCCCGAACGGCGCCAGCCATGCGGCTTGCGTCTTCGGAAACGCCAAAGCCAGCGCCAGCGCGCCAAGCATGGCTACCGCCAGTTCAAGCGCGCGTGCGGAGGTACCGATGTTACGTAAACTAGTCTTCGTCGTCTGTGCTATGGCGGTCACGTTAAGCTCGTGTGGTCGTCAGGTTACGCCGAATCGAACCGGAACCTCCGGAACCGGCCTGTCGTCCGGCTACATGCAGATCAAGTTCAATACCTACCAGCCGATGGATTTCGCCAACGTCTGGTACGTCATTGCGCTCAATACGAGCGGGACCGGTGCCGAACCCTATGCGATCAATGGTAATCAGCAGCAGAACTGGACTGATTTCTCCTTCGAAATCGTCCTTTACCAAGTTCCCGGTCAAACCGCTCCTCAGGTCAAGTTGATTCAGTTCATCAGTCAGCCCGGCGTCGGCGGAGGCACCGTGAAAGTGCCGACCACAATAACCGCGTACGCTTCGCAGTTGCTGCAATTCACGCCGAACTGCAACGGCGCGCAAACGCAGCTTTGCGTAACGATCAATCGCACGCTCTTCGCCGGTCTCGTAAATTCGGGAAATACTCCGACCCCGACTCCGTCGCCCAGCGCCGCACCGAGCGCGAGCGCGAGCCCTTCGGCGTCGCCGTCTGCCTCGCCCACGGCCTCTCCAACGCCGCAACCGTTCGGCGGCACGTGGTTCATCAATTGGTTCACGGTCAACCCGGCGACTGGCCAGGTTATCGACGCTCCGGGTCCGAGCGGACCGACCGACACGTCGTGGGTGCCACCGATTCCACCCAGCCACAATTACGATACAACAACGTCGTTTGATTTCGCGTGGCAAGGGGTGCCGCCGCCGGGATGGTTTCAAGTCACTCCGGCGTCCGCGCAAATTGCGGGCGGCGAAGTGCTAAATACGCCCTAAAGCGGGGAAACGAACCGCATGCAAGAGACGATTGAATGTGCACACGATATGTGCAATTGCATGATCACGGCCGAAATTCAAACCGAAGATTATTGCAGCCTTGCGTGCAAAAACGCCGATGAAAACGGCATCGAGTCGGAGACTTGCCCTTGCGGCCATCCTCA
>CAZHGH010000141.1:0-5802 GCA_964531205.1 uncultured bacterium | reverse complement strand
GCGCACGGCGTCGTAGAAACGCCGACGTTCATGCCCGTTGGCACCGCAGGCACGGTGAAAGGTCTTACGCCCGACGAAGTGCGCAGCGCGCACTCGCAAATCGTGCTCGCAAACACGTATCACTTGTGGCTGCGTCCCGGACTCGATCTGCTCGTCGAAGCGGGCGGCTTGCACGAATTCATGCAATGGAATGGGCCGATTCTCACCGACAGCGGCGGCTTTCAAGTCTTCAGTTTGGAGTCGCGGCGCAAACTCGATGAAGACGGCGTGACATTTTCGTCTCATCTCGACGGCAGCCGCCACCGCTTCACACCGGAGAACGTCGTTGCATTTCAGGAAGCGATCGGCGTCGACGTCGCCATGCAGCTCGACGTCTGTGTGAAATTGCCCGCGACGTCAAAAGCGATCGAAGAATCGGTTCGCCTCTCCGCGGAGTGGGCAAAGCGCAGCGCGGCAGCACGCAGACGCAGCGAGACCGCGCTTTTTGCAATCATGCAGGGCGGCCTCGACGAACGCGCACGCGAGCAAAGCGCGCGCGCGATCGTCGAATTGAACTTACCCGGCTATGCAATCGGCGGTCTCTCCGTCGGCGAAACCCGCGAAGAGATGTACAGGCTCGCGCGCTTTTCTGCAAACCTTCTGCCTGAGGATAAACCGCGGTATCTCATGGGCGTCGGAACCGTACGCGATATCCTCATGGCCGTAGATTGCGGCATCGACATGTTCGATTGCGTATACCCGACGCGATGCGGGCGAAACGGCCGCGCGATGACGCGCGATGGTGAATTCAGCATACGCAACGCGGCGTACACCCGCGATTTCTCACCCGTCGATCCGAAGTGCGACTGTTCTGTCTGCAAAACGTTCACACGAGCCTACTTAGCACATCTGTTTCGCGCAGGCGAGATGCTTGGGCCGCGTCTGCTCTCTTATCACAACGTCTACGTGCTCAACGATCTCATGCGCGACGCCAGAGCGGCGATCGAAGCAGGGACTTGGACGCATTTCCGCGATAGCGTGTTGCTAGCCGCATGATTCGTTTATTTGTTGCCGGTTATCCGCGCGAAGCGACTAAAGATGACCTCTTGCAGCTGTTCCGCCAGTTCGGCGCGGATGACGGAGACGTAACGTTTCCGCGCGACCGGCGCAGCCGCCGAAAAAAGGGTTACGCGTACATCAACGTGAGCGACGATCGCGCGGCCGATGCAGCCATTAAGGCCTTCAACCTCTTTGAGATCGACGGCAAACAGCTTACGGTCATTCGCGCTGCCGATCGCCCACTGAAGAAGAACCGGAGAAGATAGCCGGAAAAGGCGTTCGCTAGGTCTGCACGAGCGATTGCAATACTTAGCCTCCGACCCTTTGCGACGGAGACTGCTATGCCATCGTCTTCTGCTGTATATCTTCAGGTGCCGGTCAGCATCGCGCTCCCCGCGACGTCAATACCTGGAAGTCTCTCGATCCCGCGAACCGCAGCCGCGCTCGGTCTCATCATCGAGCACCCGGGAGAAGAGCGCGACACAAAAAAGCTTATCGGCGATCTGGCCCATGCGGGGCTCGCCGCGCTTAAGATTCGCACGGAGCAACCGCTCTCGCTCGGGGACATGCTCGCATTGATCGATTGGGTTAGGTCGCGGCGGCTGCTGCGCTCGCTTTCGATCGGGATAATCGCGCCTGGGGCAGAAGGCGCGGTTGCCCTCAAAGCCGCGCAGCACCGGCCCGTCGCCGTGCCGGCAGTGCTTGTCATGCGCTCGGATTCAACGTCCATGCCTTCGGCATTGCACTGGCTGCGCAAGCGTCTCGTTACGGCCTCGAAGAGCGAGTGCCGTTTCTCGGTCGCGTATTCAGCCTAAACGCGCGGTGCGCGTTTAAGCTTGGCATACTCTTCTAATCTGCGTCCCGCAGTGCGAAACGCGTCGCGAATAGCGCGCTGCGCGTCGCGGTGCTCCTGTTCCGTGTGCGGGTTTGGGTCATCGTGCACGACGATCGTATCCCCCGGAACGCCAATCTCGATATGCACGCCGAACGGCATCGCTTGCCGTTTGTAGGCTTGAAAGACGCGAACGCGGCAAAAGATTATCCCGTCGAAGAAGCGTTCGAGCTTCTGCGCCTCCTTATTGATCAGCGCCTCCAGCGCGTCGGACCTTGGAACGTCGGAGAACGAGATTTGCACGGATTCGATCATCATTCGATCCTCTAGGCTCGCGGAAAGACCGGCGAATGCACGAAGAAACGCTCGAAATCTTCGCGCGGCACCGGTTTGCTGAAGTAGTAGCCTTGCATGATGCTGCACCCCAGCGCTTCCAACAAATCGGCCTGTTCTACTGTTTCCACACCTTCGGCGACGACACGCAAGTTGATGCTTTCGGCCAGCGCGATAATCGCTCGCGCGATTGCGGCGTCGTACGGGACCGAGGCGACGTCTCGCACGAACAGACGGTCGATCTTCATCGTATCGACGGGCAACTGCTTCAGATACGCTAGGGAACTGTAGCCGGTGCCAAAATCGTCGACGCCGATGCGAACGCCCGCCTTACGTAGCGATCGCATCGCTTCGATGCCGCGCTGCGGGTCTTTCATCAGCATGCGCTCGGTGAATTCCAACTCCAGGCACGTGGGATCGAGCGAGGTCTCGGAGAGCGTCCTGCGCAACGCCGGCTCAAAATTCGCATTGTCCAGCTGCGCGGCGGCAATGTTGACCGAAACGAAAAATCCGTCGCCTTCGTGTCTCCACCGTGCGGCTTGTTCGCAGGCTTCACGCAATACCCACTCGCCGATTCTAACGATAATGCCCGTCTCTTCGGCAACTGCGATGAACGCATCGGGACGCAGCAACCCCCGAACCGGATGCTGCCAGCGCAGAAGTGCTTCGGCGCCGATCAGTTTACGCGACTGCACGTTCACGATTGGCTGATAGCACAAAGTAAACTCTTGCCGCTCGGCGGCGCGCGCGAGATCTGCTTCGAGCGCGATGCGGTCCATTGCCGAGAGCTGCAGCGACTGGCGGAAAAATTGAACGCTATTGCGCCCTTGTTGCTTCGCTTGGAGCAACGCTGCATCCGCGCGTGCGAGCAGCGCTTCGGGCTCTTCGCCGTCCTCGGGATACACGCTCACGCCGATGCTGGGACGCACGAATAAATCGCGGCCGCCGATTTTAAACGGACGATTGAACGCGTCAAGCACCGTTTCGGCGACCTTCGATGCCTCCGAGCCGCCTTGCAAATTTGAGCGGACGACGACGAATTCGTCGCCGCTCGAGCGCGACACCGTGTCGGTGCCGTCCATCGCATCGCGCAAACGTTGCGCTACTCCAATCAACAATTTATCACCGACGTCGAAACCAAGCGTGTCGTTTACACGCTTAAATCCTTCGATATCGATCGCGACCACTGCAGCACGCCGTCCATGCTCGGCGCTTACCGCAAGATGTTCGGCAAGCGAATCAACCAGTTTGTCACGATTGGGCAACCCGGTCAGCGAATCGTAATAGGCCAGATAGCGTGCGCGTTCGTGCGCCTTCTTCTGCTCGGTGATATCGTACGCGATGCCGATGACGCCGGTGATCGATCCGTCGGGATCGCGGACCGGTTTGCCGTGCACGACAAATGACCGGCCGCCCCATAACGTTTCGTATTCCGAAGGCTTGCCGGAAAGCGGCGCCATGAGCCGTTCTACGCGTTGCGGATCGTCGTCCCCGAGAATCTTCAATGCGTCTTTCAGCCGACGGCCGACCAGATCGGCCGCATTCCATCCCAGCGTCGACATCGCCGAACCCGTCGCCATCGTCAGCGTGCCGTCGCGCTTCACGGCCCACATAATACTCGGCGTATGGCTCGCTGCAAGTTCGACTTGATCGTACCGTTCGCGGGCGGCTTGCTCTGCTCGCCGCGTTTCCGTCACGTCGAACCAAACGGAAACGGTACCGCGTACGGTGCCGTCTTCATCGTGCAGCGGCTCGACGCGCGCTTCTATCAAATGCCGCTGCACTTCGAAGCGAATCAACGGCGATGGTTTTCCGCTTAAAGCCGTCTTCTGAGCTGCGATCATCGGATGGGCCGGGTCGTCAGTTCCCGGAATCAGCTCGAATTTCGTACCAACGGCGCGTTCGGCGTCGACCTCGAGTTCGCGAACGAGGCCGCCGGCAACGAAGGTTAGGCGCAGATCGCGATCTCGCGTTTGCAGCATCATCGGCGCTTCGCTGACGGCGACGCGTAAAATCGCATCACGCTCTTGCAAAGCGCGTTGCGTCTGCTTCAGAAGCTGTGTATCGTTGCCGTCGTGTTCCCGCCCCACCACGTTACGGTTGTGCCCCTTTTGTACGAAAGCTTACCGTTTGCTACTCGAGCCGCTCCACTACTTCCGCACATGCCGCGCATAACGTCGGGTGATTTGGATGCGTGCCGAGCGGCAAATACTTCCAACAGCGTTGGCACTTCTCACCCTGCGCTTCGCTTAACGAGCGTTCGATTGTATCCTCGTTTAACGACGGATTCGCACGCAGCGAAATTGCGGAAACGACGAGCGCTTCCCGCACATCGTCCTCATGCGGCTCGAAACGGTCGTACCACGCTTGCGGCAACTGGAGTGACGCCTGCAGCTCGTAATCGCGCTTTCCTTCGCTGGCCGCGACCCACGAACGAAGCTCTTTGAGTTTGTTCCAACTCAAGGACGATTCGGTCGCCGCATGCTTCGAGCCGGCGAAGGTAAGATCGAACACGCTCGCGCGATCGCCGCGCAACGCCTCAGGAAGCGATTGCCACGCCTCTTCCGCTGTAAACGAAAGTATTGGTGCGATCACGGACAAAAACTGCGTGAGGATGTGTAGGATCGCGCTTTGCGCGCTTCGGCGTGCGTGCGAATCGCGCGCACTGGTGTACAGCCGATCTTTCAGTGCGTCCAAGTAAAAGCTTGAAAGGTCGTCACCTTCAAAACCGATGATCTCGAGATATGCATCGTGTAGCCGGTAGCTTTTGAGCAACGCGTGAACGCGAGTTACCCAATCATCCGTAACATCGCACGCAAGTTTGTCGAACCAGTTGAGATCCTTACGCGCGACGATCTCCTGCGGCACTAGATCGTCGACGTTACTCAGCATGAAGCGCACGCGGTTACGAATGTTGCGATAGACGCGGCTCACCTGATCGACGACGTTCGGCCCGAAGCGTACGTCGTCGACGAACTCGACCGACGCAGCCCAAAGACGCAGCACATCCGCGCCCCACTTCTGCATCGCATCTTTCGCGTCGATGCCGGTGCCGAGCGACTTGCTCATCGGGCGGCCGTGCTCGTCGTTGACCCAGCCGTTCTTGACGACGTGTTTGTATGGCGCCGCGCCTTTAACGGCGGTCGCGGTTACGATCGAGCTGCGAAACCAGCCGCGGTATTGATCGCCACCTTCGAGCACCAAATCGGAAGGCCACGGAATGCCGTTCTTGCCGAGCACCGCCAAATGCGTGACGCCCGACTCGAACCAGATGTCGACGATGTTTTTCTCTTTTTCAAAATCGGTACCGCCGCAGTGCGGACACGCAAAACCGGGCGGCAGAAACGTCTGCACCGGATCGCGCCACCACGAATCGCCGCCGTGTTCGCGGAAATGTTTTGCCGCCATTCGCGCAACGCCGGGATCGAGAATCGATTCGTTGCACGCCGTGCAGATCACCGCGGGAATCGGCGTGCCCCAAGTGCGTTGGCGCGAGATGCACCACTCCGGATGATTTTCGAGCATTTGCTCCATCCGGTTCTCACCCCATTCGGGCGTAAACTCGACGTCGCGAATGTTCTCGATCGTGCGTTTGCGCA
>CAZHGH010000140.1:0-5857 GCA_964531205.1 uncultured bacterium | reverse complement strand
AGGTGGGCGCGCGATTATATTTTAGGTAAGGGAGGCCATCCGGCGCTGGTTGAGGTAGGGACCCCGGCCCTTATTGAAGTACCAGCATCGGGCGAATGACGCCGTCGTAGCTCAGTGGTAGAGCATTTGCATGGTAAGCAAAAGGTCGCGGGTTCAATCCCCGCCGACGGCTCCAGATTCGAACAAAAGCCTCCAAGCGGAGGCTTTTTTGTTTCCGAACTTCTTCCAAATTACGGTATACTTTGGCGTCGTGCTTGAAGAAGTGATTGCGGTCGTCAAAACCAACGCACATCCCTACGGCGCGCAGCTCGTAGCGTTCTTTCTTTCCATTGCGCCCGTCATCTTAGTCTTCTTGTTCATCATCGTTGCCGCGATGGGTTGGCGTTATCGCACGCGCAAGCGCCATGGACCTCCGCCTCGCGCTGAAATCGGCAACATCGACGTAGCGAAAGAAGAGGAACGACGACACTAGCGCGAACGCGCGTCTATGTTCGAGCACTTCAAACACATCGAACCGCTTCTCGCACTCGGCGTTCTTGTAAGTACCGCAGTAACCGACGCGGTCTACGTCATGTTTACCGCAGCAGTTTCCCGACGCCGCCGAATAGCTGCGGCAACGTGGAGCAGCGTATGGTATTTGATCTCGTCGTTTGCCGTAATTAACTACACGCGAGATTGGACGTACGTGCTGTTCGCTGCATTGGGATCGTGGATCGGTGCGTACGCGTCGGTGACGTTACTGCACGAGCGCCAGCCGACGCCGCCATCAACGGTGTCTCCGCCGGTTTGAAATTACGGCGTAACTTTGGTGGCGTAACGTTCCGGCAGCGGCGTATGCTTTAAAAACTGCGCGACAAGACGTTCGATGCCGGCGCGATCTTCCGGAGTGAATCGCGCGAGAATCGGACTGTCGATGTCGAACACGCCGTAAATCGCATCGTCCTTGATCAATGGAACGACGATCTCCGACTGCGATGCGGAATCGCAGACGATGTGATCGGCAAAGGCATTCACGTCGTCGACGATCACGGTTCGCGCGGATTCAAAAGCGCGACCGCAGACGCCTCGCCCGGCGGGAAGCCGCGTGCACGCCGGCTTGCCTCCGAAGGGCCCAAGCACGAGCCCGCCCTCACCCGGAAAGTAGAATCCCGCCCAATTGACGATCGGCAGCTCACTGTACATGAATGCCGCGAAATTGGCGGCATTAGCGAGAAAGTCGCTCTCGTCTTCGAGCAGGGAGGCAGCCTGCCGCTCGAGCAGGTCGTAGTCGACTATGGGGGAGGCGGGGGAGGAAATATCCATCGATTTTATCCGTGGAGGGTGGGGAAAAGACTCGCGCCCGGGCGGAATCGAACCGCCAACCTCGGCCTTAGGAGTGCCTTGCTCTATCCTATTGAGCTACGGGCGCGCGCACGGGGACCTTACGCCCCTTTGGGCTTGAGCCCTTGCACCGGCGGCGCGACACCGCCACTTGTGGCGGCAAAACGGCTATGATATACTGTGGCGTCGAACGGACCCCGGGTCCGTTTTCTTTACGTTGTGACCGTGGTAGAGGAACGTGGCGAAGAAAGAGAATCGCGTGATGGTCGTACTGGCGTGCACCGAGTGTAAGCGCCGGAACTACAACACGCAGAAAAACAAACAAAAGACCTCGGAGCGCCTGGAACTGAGCAAGTATTGCCGCTTCTGCCGCTGCCATCGGGCGCACCGCGAGACCAAGTAATCTCGTAACTTAGGGCGGTAGCTCAATTGGTAGAGTAGTGGTCTCCAAAATCACCGGTTGCAGGTTCGAGTCCTGTCCGCCCTGCCAATGCCTAAACTAAAAACGAAGGTGTCCTCGTGATGAATAAGGCCCCCGGTGGAACGCCGGATGCCAAAAAAAGAGCCCTCGCTCAGATGAACGCGCAAGACTTTGTGCGTGGCGTCTGGCTAGAGCTTCGCCGCGTAACGTGGCCGACGCGTGAAGAATGGGTTTCTGCAACCGTTCTTACGGTGGTGCTCGTCGTCGCTATCGGACTTTTCACGTTCGGCGCCGATCAGCTCTTCGGGTGGGTCTTCAACTTGGTGCATCCTCCGATTCAACAATGACCGATTTTCCATTTGAACAGGATCGCGGCGAAGTCGCGATCACGCAAGAAACGCACGAGTCCGAAGCCGAAGCGCTCGATGAGGCTGCCGGCGAGTCGTTGGCTGAAGCCGGCGCCGTTGCCGAAACCGAAGAGCGCGAAGAGGCTCCCGCGCGCCCACGCGGCGCGAAGGACGATCGCAAGCACTGGTACGTGATTCACACGTACTCAGGCTACGAGAACAAAGTCAAAGCGAATCTCGAGCGCCGCATCCACTCGATGAACATGCAGGATAAGATTTTCCGCGTGCTCGTCCCGATGGAAGACGAAGTCGAGTTCAAAGACGGCAAGCGCAAGATCACGCCGAAGAAAGTGTTCCCCGGCTACGTGCTCGTCGAGATGGACATGGACGATCAGTCGTGGTACGTCGTGCGTAACACCTCGGGCGTAACGGGATTCGTCGGCAGCCCGGGCGCCGGTGAGAAGCCGGTTCCGCTGCAAGACAAAGAAGTGAAGACGATCCTCAAGCAGATGGGCATCGAAACGCCCAAGCTCAAGATCGACTTCAAAAAGGGCGATCGCGTCAAAGTCACCTCGGGTCCGTTCTTCGACTTCACCGGTATCGTCGACGAGATTCAGCCGGAGAAGGAGAAGGTCCGCGCGCTCATCTCGATCTTCGGGCGCGAAACACCGGTCGAACTCGAGTTCTACCAGATCGAGAAAGTGTAGCGTTCGATGCACATCGGTATCGTCACGGTCTACGTCAACGATCAGGATCGCGCCAAAGACTTCTATATGAAGAAGCTCGGATGGCACTGTCAAGATGATTCACCGATGGGCGAAAACATGCGCTGGTGTTCGGTCGCGCCGCCGGGTGCGCAGACCGCCGTTGTGTTGGCGAAAGGTTTTGGCGACTGGACGCCCGAGAAAGTGGGCGCCAACACGGGAATCGTGCTTGAGGTCGAGGATATTTTCGAAGACTCGGACCGCTTGAAGCGCAACGGCGTGGAGTTCACGACGGAGCCGTCCGTCGAGTTTTTCGGCGGGTGGGCAATGTTCAAAGACTCGGAAGGCAATCTTATCGGCTTGCACAGTCCGCCACCGGTGGGCTCGCGCGAAATGATGCCGTAAAAACAGCTTTGTCACGCGGAACGACCCCGGCCGCGTGACTTTTTGAGGGGCAGTTCTAACGAACGAAAGGTTACCAATGGCTAAGAGAGTCGTAGGCAAGATTGGCCTACAGCTTCCGGCCGGGAAAGCAACGCCCGCGCCGCCTGTCGGTCCCGCTCTGGGCCCGTACAGCTTAAATATCATGGACTTCTGCAAACAGTACAACGAACGTACTGCATCGCAGGCGGGCATGATCATTCCGGTCGAGATCACCGTATACGAAGATCGCACGTTCACGTTCATCACGAAGACGCCGCCCGCGTCGTTCCTGATCAAACAAGCGCTGAAGATCGAGTCCGGCTCGAAAGAACCGAACCGCAACAAAGTCGGCAAACTCACGAACGCGCAGCTCGAAGAGATCGCCAAGGTGAAGATGCCGGACATCAACGCGAACGATATCGACGCGGCGAAAAAGATCATCGCCGGTACGGCTCGCTCGATGGGCGTGGAGGTGGAGGCGTAATGGCTCGTTTCCACGGTAAGCGCTTCCGTAACGCGCTCTCGCAATACGACGATAAGCAGCTGTTCGACGCGAGCGAAGCGGTTTCGATCGTGAAGAAGAATGCGAACGCGAAATTCGACGAAACGGTCGAGGCGCATATTCGTCTCGGCGTCGATCCTAAGAAGAGCGATCAGAACGTTCGCGGCACGGTGCTGTTGCCGCACGGCACAGGCCGTACGGTTCGCGTGATCGCATTCGCTAAGGGCGACGCAGCGAAAGCTGCTGAGGCTGCCGGTGCAGACGTCGTCGGCGAACAGGATCTCATCGACAAAGTCAAAGGCGGCTTCGCCGATTTCGACGTTGCCGTTGCAACGCCGGATATGATGGGTGCCGTCGGCTCGCAGCTCGGCCGTATTCTCGCGCAGAAGATGCCGAACCCGAAGGCGGGTACGGTTTCACCGAATATTGCCGGCGCGATTCGCGACATCAAAGCCGGTAAGGTCGAGTATCGTTTGGACAAGACGGGCATCATTCATACGATCGTCGGAAAAGCCAGCTTCGGCGAACAGCAACTCGCGGAGAACGTCGCGACGCTCCTCGACGCGATCATTCGTGCGAAACCGGCGGCCGCGAAAGGCACGTATCTGAGGAGCATTACGCTCACGAGCACAATGGGCCCGGGCGTGAAAGTCGATCCAAACCGCGTAAAGACGCACGCATAGACACGACGCAAAGACAGAAAGAAAGCCCCGCCATAGTGCGGGGCTTTTGCTTTTTAGTGCGACGTCACGTGCGCACTTGCCGAGCGTCAATAGTGTTGTGAATCGTGTAAAACTCTAATTGCGGATCGGGTAAGGTGTCGGCGCCGGCTAAATATAACGCCGGTGCAAGCGTGTCGCTTATAAAGCGATCGAATTCCTCGCGGCTGCACCAGTGATCCACGATGCGAACCCCGTTCGGCCGCTTCGTAGCGGCGTGGTAGACGAGTCCGGCCGGCGGATTTTTTATTGAGCCCGTTTTTTCGTCGACTTCTTTGATAAGCCGGCATATCTCATCGGCGTCGCCTTCAAACGTTGCCAATAGAGCAAGACCGCTCTTTGACGACATCCCGCCGTCAATAACGTGAGCGATCTCGCCGTAGTCGATCTCGGGAACTGGCAACCCGTGCTTTTGCGTCGACGGGAAGAACTGCCCGTGCGTGAATTGCTCGAACGATTCGCGGGTTTCCCAAACGTCGGCTGTGAGCAACCCTTCGGGCGTGCGCGCTGCAAAGTGATAGATTGCACCTTTAGGTGCAGCGCCGTCTCGCAAACCCATCTCGCTGACGACTTGGTCGTACATCGGCAGTAGATTCTCAGCGGTTCGAAAGCGCAGAATCACTGAAATGGGCATAGCTATGCGTGTACGGTCGGTCCAGCAACGGCGTTGTAGACATCATAATGCTCGAGACGAGCCTGTGGCATTCCCGTGGATTGCAATGCTTTCGGAAAAGCTTCATTCAGGAAATGTTCGGCGTTCTCGCGGCTTCGCCAATGCGTGGTAACGCAAATGCCTTCCGGGCGTTTAGCCGACCAATGAAATACCAAACCCTCCGGAACAGTTGGAAAACCGAGCTTCGTTTCCAACTCGTCGTACTTGGATGCTAGTTCCTCAACGTTCCCGTTCAAGTGCGCAACGGTAACGCTGCCCCCAGCGAACGATGCACCGCCGCCGGCGATTCTATGCACGTCGCAGAACTCAACTTCCGGCGAGAATAACCCACGTTTTGCGGTAAGCGGTATCAATGTAGCCATGGCGTAAGCGGTAAATATTTCTCGCGATTCCCAAAGATCTGCGACGAACATGCCGTCGGCTGCGAGAGCGGCAAGGTGGTAGACCTCGCCCGGAGGCAATACGCCGCCGCTACGGCCCATCTCTTTCATAGTACTTTCGTATAGCATGATTGCGTCCCGCGTGCTGTGGAAGCGCATAAAGACGGAAATAGCCATAATCGGTGCCTCGAACGGAAGATGGATCGGTCTAATTGTACAACGAATCAAAAATGCTGCCGTAAATTTACGGCAGCATTTCTTTTGCAATATCCGGTTAGCTTACAGTTAGTAACTCTGTACGCAGCTGCTAGACGCGTTGCTCCACAACGGCTGCGTCGGATAGCCGCCGGCATTCGAGTTGTCGATGA
>CAZHGH010000139.1:0-5890 GCA_964531205.1 uncultured bacterium | reverse complement strand
AGCTTCTGCAGCTCGTCGTCGATCTTGTAATCTTTGAAGAGCGAACGTCCCGAGTTGTAATATTCTATGCGATCGAGATACTGCGGCCCAAGCAACTGCAAGAAGCTGCAGATCTTTTTGTACTCTTCTTCGTTGTCGATCATCACGCGATCGACGTCGGCGGTGATAAAATCGCGCGCCGCTTTGAACACGAGGTTCATGTCCTTGTGCAGCAGCGAGGGGGATGGAGCGCGCTTGTAGCTCTCGAGGATCCCGTGCCACATGCGAATCAGCACGCCCAGGTCGGCGATCAGCTCGGCCTCGCTCACTCCCGCAGCGGCGGTGCGAACGACCGTCGCCATGCCTTCGGGGCGAATCCGCTTCATGATCGCTTTCAGGCGGTTCCGTTCTTCCGCCGATTCGATTTTGCGCGACACGCCGCTGTATTTGCCGGTCGGCATGAGAATAAGATAGCGACCGGGCAGCGAGATATTTGTGCTGATGCGCGCGCCCTTGAGTCCACGCGGTTCTTTGACGATCTGTACGAGCACGTCGTCGCCGCGGTTCACTTTTTCGCTGATGGTCCAGCCGCTGCGCCCTTGCGTGATCTCGACGTCGCCGATGTTCAGCGGCGTTTTGTTGATGTCGTCGACGTACAGAAACGCGTTGCGCCCGAGTCCGATGTCGACGAAACTGGCGCCCATGCCGGGCAGAACGTTTTGAACTTTTCCTTTGTAGATCGAGCCGATGACTTTTTCTTCGCGCTCGATGTAGATTTCGGAGAGGACGCCGTCCTCAACGATGGCAACCCGGTTCTCCCACGGGTCGCTCGAGATAAGAATCTCGGTCGACAAATAGTACCTAACCTTTTCAGGTTGAGGCGCCGGGCTCGTCTGTTGAACTCCTCCGCGAGTACGACCCGGCATCCAATCGCCGGTGCGGCGATTTCCTGCGGTCGTCCTCGAGCGGGTACGCTAGCGAGTCCCCACGCTCTCAAAAACTTTAAAACACTTTGCTCGAGGCTACGGTCTATAGCTACGCAGCCCGTAGTCGAGTCAGCCTGACGTTCCCGCACCCCCGCGGACGAACCTGCCCTCCCGCGTAACGGGCAGGTTACGTTCGCGAAGAACCAGGCGGCTGTAGGTCTCCGCAATGGGCACGGCCGCGCGGAGGGCTTCGACAAGCCGCACCAAGTCGGCTTGGTCGCTGCACGCCACGCGCAGCGTGTAATCCGAGCTGCCGGTCGTTAGGATCATCTGCACGATGCCGGGGATGCGCTCGACCGCGCTTTCAAAGCGCTCCGCCGACGTATCCGCGCGCAATTTTACGTCGATGTACGCTTCCAGGCCCATCCCGAGCGCTCGCCGGTCCAGTTCCGCTGCGTAACCCCGGATAACGCCGGACCGCTCGAGCCGCCGCACCCGTTCGGCAACGGCATTCGAACTCAGATTGACGCGAATAGCGAGGTCCGTGAAGGAAAGGCGACCGTCACGGGTCAGTTCGGCGAGTATATCTCGGTCTATTCTGTCGAGCGCCGAGATTTTCTCTGTTGAAATACCCATGTCGGCAGTATTTCCGTGTGAACTGAGGCATATCCCGTGTTACTATTTCTTTAAGAAAGGACGCCTCAACGATGTGGTCGGCTCTAGCCTTCGTGTGCCTTACCTTGTTTAGTGTCAACGTCGCGCTCCAATTCGCGTCCAGGCCGGTGGCGGCTCACGTCATCGCCTGGCGCGACGAAACCGGGCGCGAGGCCTCACGCCACATAGCCTTTGTCACTTCGCATGTCGATCGCGTATCGATGGAGCTTGGTTGAAATGCATCTTTTCAACGTCCGCGCGCTGGCCATCGCCGCGGTATTTCTGATGGGCGCGGCGCCTGCATACGCCGCGTCCGATACGTTTGACGCCGCTCAGCGCAATCAGATTTTAAACGGTATCTCGCAAGATTTGAACGCGTACATCTATCCGGATGTGGCTGCGAAGATTCGACAGACTCTCGAAGCGAATCGACCGGCGCTCGTTGCAATCGGGGATCCGCAAAAATTCGCGCATGCAGTGAGCGATGAGTTACACGCCAGCGGCCACGACGCGCATTTGAATCTCGTGTACTCTGCCGATTTGCTGGCTCCGGACGCGGATCCGACGCCTGCGGAAGTTTTACACGATCGCGAAGCGACGAAGTTGCACAATGCGGGCGTACTCGCAGTCCAGTGGCTTCCCGGGAATGTGGGCTACATTCGCATAGGCGGCTTTCCCTCCGATTCTACAGACGTTCGCCATGCTATTGATGCTGCGATGGCGACGATTGCAAACACCGATGCACTGATTATCGACTTGCGACGGAACGGCGGCGGCGATCCGTCATCCTTGGATTATTGGATGGGATACTTCTTTGCGAAGCCGACCGAGCTGACGTCGATTCATTGGATGACGCCCAAGCCGCACGTGGATCGCCAATTCAGCGCTGCACAGGTTTCCGGCGCCCGGTATCTCAAGCCGATTTACGTGTTGACGAGCGCGCACACGTTTTCTTGCGCCGAGCAATTTACGTACGATTTGAAGGCACTGCATCGCGCGACGATCGTGGGCGAAACGACGGGCGGCGGAGCGAACCCGGGCGATTTCCGGCGGCTGACCGATCACTTCGCCGTGTTCATTCCAACAGGAAGCGCCTACAATCCGTACACGAAGACGAATTGGGAGCACACCGGTATTACGCCGGACGCTCCCGTACAAGCTGCGGACGCCCTCGTAACGGCTTATACGCTCGCGCTGAAGAGCGCCACGAATAGTTTTGACGAGCTCGTCTTTGAGCGGAAGAAAGCCTTAGAGGATCCCGCTGCTACACTGAAGCGCATCTTCAGTCCTTAAGCGCGCGCGAGAAGCATTCGGTACACTTCGCGGCTCTTGGTTTTGCTGCCGATCTCAACCGTGACGTTTTGCAGACCACGATCGCGTAACGGCTCAAAATCGGTAACGTTCAGCTGCGGCATGCCTTCGATGCGCAGCTCCCGCAAGGCGGGCGCGTCTGCGAGCGGGCGGAGGTCGCGCAGCATGGTAACGTTGCGCAATTCGATCGCGTGCAATCGCGTAGAGCGCGAAAGATCGGGCAGTGCAGTTAACTGCAAATCGCGTAGTGCGAGACGTTCAAGTGCAGGCAGATCCGCTAGACTCCGGATTTCGCCGTGCACGTGTGCGATGAGGAGACTGCGAAGCTGTTGTGCACTTGCAAACCCGAGAAAATCCGTCGCCGGCGTGTCGACGATCGCAAGCGAATCAAGGTGACGCAACCGCGCAACGCCTTGCATATCTGCATTCGGTCCACGAACCTCGAGATGATTGAGTTTCGGCAACGCTTGCAGAACGTCTAACGTCGAGGGCCGATCGAGGCTTCCAATTCGCAACGATTCAAGGTTTAGCAACGAAGCAAGCGCATCCGCATGCTTTAGCGCGCCGATATCGAGCACCAACGATCGTAGCGCCGAAAATACCCGTAATGCACGAAGGTCGAATGTGGAAAACCCGTGCAGCCGCAATTCAACGTGCGGATGCTCGTTAACGAACGCAGCAAGGCGTTGCACATCATTATCATCGAGCGGCTCGGAGAACTGCACGCGTCCGCCGCGCGAAAGCAACGGTTCGAACAACGCGACGTTGAGCGGCGAGCGGACCTCGCACACTACGTGCGGCGTCTCCGGCGCTTCGCCCGCGATGCGCAGCTGCAACAAAGTCTCCACCTCTTCGGGCGACGCGAAACGTGCGTCGGGAAGCGCATCCGCTTGCGACGGCAGCAGCGTTTCGCGCCGTACGATGCTCATGGTTTCCGGATCGTATGTGACACGCCGCCACGTGCGCGCGAAAACGCCGCGCGACGCGAACTGGGGGAAGGGCCAAGCCGTAGAGTCGAACGGCAGTGAGGTGGCAACCAACGTCCAACGCGCTTGCTCCAGACCGGCGCCTCCGAAGAGCGCGCACGCAACAGCATCATCCGCACGCAATGCTTTTAGCTCGTGGAATGATGGAGTACGCGCGGCATCGACGGGGAAGAAATAGCCAAACAGCCGCGAGCGGCATGCGTGCGTAATGATGCCGAGCGCGTCATGCGCACCCAAAAGCGGCACGCGGAACCAATCACCGATCTTGTAAATGCGCTTCATTGAGTAATTCGATCCGCAGAAGCGGACGCCGCAGCGGTCAACGATTCGACGCTGAACACGGTGTCGTCACTGAGGCGTTGCTGTTTTTGGGCGAACTCGATCCGCAGGCAATCGGCGACGCTATCGAGGACGCGACGCATTACGAACCGACGCCCGTCGCGCAATTCGAAGCGATGATTGACGCGCTGCCGGAACTGCCGGACGCGTTCACGTTTGTGGACATCGGCGCAGGCTTGGGGCGCGTCGTGTTGCTCGCGAGCACGCGGCCCTTTCATCAAATCATCGGCGTTGAAGTATCGGGCGCTTTGTGCGAGACCGCGCGCGATAACGTGGTACGCTGGCGCCGTAAGCATCCGGCCCTGCCGTGCCGAGATATGCGGATCGTGCGTTCCGACGCGTCGGCTTTCCGCTTTCCCGCCGGCGATCTCGTAATGTATTTGTACAATCCGTTCGGCGAGGCGAGCGTCGCACGTTTTGCAGAGCGTTTGGCCACCGAAGCGCGCGGTCGCGCGTTTGTGCTGTATCACACGCCGGTCCATCGCACGATCTTCGATGACGACCCGCGATACGAACTTACAGTAGATTTAGGGTTCGGCGTAATCTATGCGTTGCCCAGCATCCCGCGATCTTTTTGCGCGTAGATGTTGAGAAGAATTCCGACGGCAATGAAGTTCGTGATGATCGCCGATCCGCCGTAGGACATGAACGGCAGAGGAATGCCGGTAATCGGCATGATGCCGATCGTCATGCCGACGTTCACCACGATGTGAAACGCGAACATCCCAACGATGCCGCTGGCGAGCAGAAATCCGAAACGGTCGCGCGCGGCCAACATCGAAAGAACGCCGCCGTACAAAAAGCCGAGGTAGCCGGCGATGAGGGTTAGCGCGCCGAGGAATCCGAGTTCTTCGCCGACGACGGTGAAGATGAAATCGCGCGAGTGCTCCGGCACGAAGTTCAATTGCGTCTGCGTGCCGTGATGCAAGCCGCGGCCAAACCACTCGCCGCTGCCGACCGCGATCTTCGACTGATTGAGATTGTAGCCGGCGCCTTGCGGATCGGCCTTTGGATTGATGAAGACGAGAAGGCGCGCCTTTTGAAACGGCTTGAGGATGAAGTTGGTGCCGACCGTGAACGCGGCAGTAGCCACTACACCGGCGGCATAGACGACGAAATACTGGAGCTTCTCAAGGCCGAAGAATAGCTGCGTCGAGAGAATCGCAAGAAAGACGAGCGTCGTTCCAAGGTCGGGTTGCTTCACAACCAAGAGCGCCGGAATTCCGACGGCAACCAGCGGCCGCATCAAATCCTCGATACGGCGGAACGGCCAGCGGCATAATCCGTACGCAATCGAGATCGCCAAAATCAGCTTTGCGGGCTCGGACGGTTGAAACGTTCCGAGCGGACCAAGCGAGATCCAGCGCTGTGCGCCGAGTGCGTGATGACCGCCCTTGAGCACGAACGCGAGCAGCAACAGGTTGGCGATGTACAGCCCCGGAGCCCACCGCTGAAAATTGCGGTAGTCGATTCTCGAGAAGAGGGCCATCGCGCCGATGCCGACGATTGCGTAAAAAATCTGTTTATGGTACTCGGACGCGGCCTCGGACGTATGCAGATTTGCCGACTGGATGGTGATGACGCCGAAGCCGGACATCACTATCGCGGCGGCGATCAGAATCCAATTAACGTTGCGAAGTTGCCGCCGCGCTTCAAACGGCAGCGCTAGAGTAGCCATCTCGATGTTTATCGGCT
>CAZHGH010000138.1:0-5979 GCA_964531205.1 uncultured bacterium | reverse complement strand
ATGGGAACGCCGAGGATCTGCTCGATGCGGCGAACGTACGCCAGCGCTGCACGCGGAAGTTCGTTGATGTTGCGAACGCCCGAGATATCTTCACTCCAGCCTTCGACGTACTCGATGTCGAGTTCCAGGCCCGGCGCACCGGCCGCGCCGAAGCCGGCAGGTTTCCCGCCGACGCGGTATCCCGTAACAATGCCGATGCGTTCGAATCCGCTTAAGACGTCGAGCTTCGTTATAACGGCGGATGTCAAACCGTTCACCCGCGAGCCATAGCGTGCCGCGACCGCATCGAACCAGCCGCAACGTCGCGGACGCCCCGTCACTACGCCGAACTCTCCGCCCTTCTGGCGCAAACGCTCGCCGGTTTCATCCAGTAGTTCCGATGGAAACGGTCCGCCGCCGACGCGCGTGCAGTAGGCTTTGACGACGCCGATCACGCGATCGATTGCCGTCGGGCCGATGCCGAGGCCGATGCATGCGCCGCCGGCGATCGTGTGCGAGCTCGTGACGTACGGATAGGTACCGTAGCCAACGTCGAGCAGCGTGCCCTGCGCGCCCTCGATCAAAACTTTGCGCCCGCCCTCGAGCGCACTATGGATATACTCGACGCCGTCGACGATGTGCGGACGAATGCGCTCCGCGGCTTGCAGCGACTCGCCGATCAATTCTTCGGCGCCCTTTAAACGAAGCTTCTCCGCCAGGGTTTCGCTGCGCAGTAAATCGCCGAACGTAATGCCGGAGCGCGCCACTTTATCGACGTACGCAGGACCGATGCCGCGGCCCGTTGTCCCAATGGCTTGCGATCCGCGTGCGGCTTCACTCGCTTTATCCGCTGCTGCATGGTATGGAAAGACGACATGCGCTCTATCCGAAATGCGGATGCGGGAGACGTCGACGCCGATTTTCGCGAGGGAATCGATCTCCGACGTGAGCCCCGCGAGACTGACCACCGTGCCGCCGCCGATGAACAGCTCGGTGTTCTTCTGTAAAACGCCCGACGGCACGATCCGCAGCGCGAGCTTCGTCTCGCCTACGCGAATGGAATGCCCGGCGTTGTCTCCGCCGCCGAAACGCGCTACGACGTCGTAATTCTCCGCGTAATAATCGACGATACGTCCTTTGCCTTCATCGCCCCACTGGATGCCCACGATAATGTGAGCTCTACTCATTCACGAACTCCAGATCGGACGTGTCGCCCATCGGAATCTGCGCGACGCCTTGAAACGACGTCATAACGAATTCGCTAAAAAGTGCGTTGGGCCAGCCGAAGTCCTCACGCGTGAACCGCTTGGGATCGTTCGGGTCGAACGATTCGTGCAAAAGATGATCGCCGGGATCGCTTGCAAGCAGCTGATTGAGCACGTTCTGCTTTTCCATCTGCGAAGACGCCGTGAGACCTTGCATGACCAGCGCGAGCGGCCAGACCCAATGATCGGGCGTGTGATAGCTGCCGATGCCGCGCGCGAGGTTTCCGGTATAGTACGACGGGTTGTCTTGCGAGAGCAAGAAGTTCCGCGTGTTCAAATAATAGCGGTCGTTCGCCGGCATGTAGCCGATGTAAGGCGCTGAGAGCAGGCTTGGCACGTTCGCATCGTCGGTCAGAATCGCGTGTCCCAAACCGTCGACTTCGTACGCATAGATGTATCCGTACTTCGATACCGGCACCATGCCGAAGCGCTGAATGCCGCTTTGAACCTCGTCGCGCAGCGACTGAGCTTCATGCGCCTTGATCAAATTGTGGTAGACCTTGCGTTCGATCTCCGCCATGTCGCCGAGCGCGACGACTGCGAACATCTCCGATGGGATCAAATAATTGTAGTAGCACGCGTCGTCGGACGGCCGGAAGCCGGTCCAGATCATGCCGGTATATGCAACCGGGCGGCCTCGTCCGTCTTGCAATTCCTTATGCGCGTAACGCGAATTGCGCGGATGATCCTGCTCTTTCTCCATCGTCGCAAGGATCGCGTCGAACGCTTTGGCTTCGTCTTGCGTAAACACCGAAGTGTCCCCGGTCGCGCGCCAATAACTCCACGCTAGCGTCACCGGATATGCAAGAGAGTCCAGTTCGAACTTCTCTTCCCAAACGTGATAGTCGAGCGTGAACGCATTTGCGTACGGATCGATCTGAAGGTACTTCGCTTGGCGTGCGATGATCGCGCGCAGCAGGTCGCGCGTCTGAGCATCCT
Organism: uncultured bacterium; assembly: GCA_964531205.1. GTDB lineage: Bacteria > Vulcanimicrobiota > Vulcanimicrobiia > Vulcanimicrobiales > Vulcanimicrobiaceae > JAICWY01. The sequence goes on along the minus strand of CAZHGH010000138.1, from coordinate 3,796 downwards.
GCTTCGCGTAATAGAGATACGGCCGCACCTGCGCGCTCGAGTCGCGCAGCCATTCTGCCGGAATGTCGCCCGTTTTTACGTACGCCGTTCCGTCGGGCGCCATCTCTGCAAGCTTGTTCGTATCGAGCAGCGCGGCGCGGAACATCTGCTGAAGATGCAGGTTGGAATTTTGATATCCCGCGGCTGCTTGATCGATCGATTGCAGCTCGAGCGCAGGTGCCGCGACTGCCGTGGCAAGCAGCAGCGCGATCAGTGCGGCGAAGAATCGCATTATTGTGGCCAACTCCCGTGGGCATAGAGCTCGGGCAGCTCGCGGTAGCGCCCCATGTAATCCAAACCGTAGCCGACGACAAAGACGTCGGGGATTTTAAATCCGCGATACTTCACGTCGATACCGGCAATGCGCCGGTGAGGACGATCCAGCAGCGTGCAAACCTCCAGCGACGCCGGCTGCCGTTGACGCAGCGTTCTCGTCACGTACTGCAGCGTGAGTCCCGTGTCGATCGTGTCCTCCACGAGAACAACGTGACGGGCTTCGACGGACGCAGACGTGTCTTTGATGAAACGAATGCCTTCCGCATCGGCATAACGGGAGAGCGCGATGAAATCGAACTCGCACGGAATGTCGATCGCACGTGTCAGGTCGGCGACAAATATGGCGGAGCTGGTGAGCACCCCTACTATCATCGGATTTTTCCCCGCATAATCTGCGGAGATGGAGGCCCCTAAATTGCGGACCCGTGCCGCTATGGTTGCCTCGTCGAACAAGCGCTCCGCGATCAAGACGCGCGCGCCAGCCTATTCGAAAAGACGCGCTCGACGTCGCGCCGCGTGAAGAGTTTGATCGAAATGTCCGGGAACGCCTGGCGAAGCAGACGGATCTTGCGGTTCTTACGCGTCTGCAGACGCGGACTGAGAACCGTCATTTCTACGTAAAGATCGTATGCCGGGAGATAGAAGTCGGGCGTGAACCATTCGGTAACGTTGCCGCGCGAATCCCACGCGATGGGGAACGTGCACGGCTCGTAGCGCCATTCGACTTGGTAGAAGTCGAGAAGTCGAGCGAAGTCTTCTTCGCTGCTATGCGCAAACCGTGGGTGTTTTTCCACGGAATCAAGTCTACGACGCTTGTTTCGTCAACTCTTCTTTTGTCGGAAGCGATGCTTCGAATCGCGCACCGCCGAACGGCGACTCCGTGACGCGGACGAAGCCGCCGGCGCGCTCTGCGATCATCTTGACAATGGCTAAACCAATTCCGGTGCCGGGACGCGCTGCCGCATCTGCGCCGCGAACGCGTAAGCCGAAGATCGAATCGCGCTCCGGCGGGGCGATGCCGGGGCCGTCATCGTCTACCGTGACGATGATTTCGCCTGCGTTCGAATGTGCGGCGATACGGACGCGCCCGCCGTCGCCGCTGTATTTGATTGCGTTGTCGAGAAGATTGACCAGCAGCTGCAAACACGCGTCGGCTTCGAGCGCGACAATGGCCGGCGCGCAGGCCGGCCGTTCGACCGTGACGCTGTGGCTAACGGCCGCGGGCCGGACGATCTCGCATGCGAGTTCGATCTGCCGCGCTACGTCGCAGCTGCGGTTCAGCAACGCGTCTGCGGAAAGGTCCAGCAGCGAGAACTCAAACATGCCCTCGAGCAGACGCCCCATCCGCAAGGCCTCCCGCCGCGACGTCTCCAGAAAGCGTCGCGCCAGTTCCGGATCGACTCCGCCGTCGAGCAGCGTTTCAAGGTACCCGCGAATAGAGGTGAGCGGCGTTCGTAGCTCGTGGCCGATCGCCGCAAAGAATTCGTAGCGCTCCCGTTCGCGGGATCCGCGCTCCAACGCAACTTCGATCTCGCGTTCCAAACCTTCGTTAGCGCGTACTTGCCGAACGAGCGTCCAGCCCGTCTCGATGCGCAAGTCGGAACTCAACGACATCGCGACCGCTACACGCTCCAAGACCGCGCGGCAGCCCGCGGTGGACGGTACACCAAAATCGCGCGACGGTGCCGTCATCGCAATGACGAACCGGTCGCAACCCGGATCGTGGGCGGTGAGATCCCCGGCGCGCAACACGCTCTTCGTTGCCGCTTCGAACGCGAGGATCGTCGCGCGCTCCAATCGCTTCGCAGCGCGCTTGCCGTCGCGCCAGGCGATACGCTCGAATTGCGGCAGACGCAGTACCAACAGCGGCACAGGGCCTTGCGCGAGCGCCTCCGCTACAGGCGCATAAAGAGCCGTAATGCGTAACGGGCGTTTACGAACGCGAGAATTTGTAGCCGAAGCCATGCACCGTTTGCAACATCGCGGGCAACGAGCATTCTTCTTCGATCTTGTGGCGCACGCGCCGGATATGCACGTCGACGGTCCGCTCGTCACCGTTGAAGTCGAAGCCCCAGACGCGCTCGAGCAGTGTTCGCCTCGAAAGCGCGACGCCCGCATTGCTCGCAAGCGTCAAGAGCAGTGCAAACTCGCGGGGCTTGAGCTTTACGTCTTCCCCATCGACGCGGACTTCGCGGGCAGCTTCGTCGATTTCGAGCCGGCCGAAACTCAGCAGCGTTTGGCGCTGCTCCAGATTGCATCCCGACCGGCGCATCACCGATTTGATGCGCGCGATAACTTCGCGCGGCGAAAAGGGCTTGCAGATGTAGTCGTCCGCGCCAATCTCCAAGCCGACGATGCGATCGACTTCGTCGGTGCGCGCGGTCAGCATGATAATCGGTACGTCGTGCTTTTCCCGGCGCAGCGTACGCGCGACTTCAAAACCGTCGATCGCCGGAAGCCCGACATCGAGGACAATGATGTCGGCGAGATCGCGCGCCGCTCGCAACGCGGCGTTTCCATCACCGACGGCCAACACATCGAAACTTTCACGCTGTAAATGGTGCGTCAGCAAGTCGCGAATTGCGGGATCGTCTTCAGCGACCAGCACTTTTAGAGCGGGCATGCCTCAGGTAGTGCCCGCGGTTACCGGCTATAGGACACCGGGTACAAGCCGGAGCGTGACGCAAGGCGATCAAGACGGTCAACAACAGCAACAAGATGGTTCCAGTCCACCGCAAGAGTCGACGGGCAACATCGTTCAGCTCACGAAGGATGAGGAACGCGAAGTACGCAAGCGCTCCAGCTTGCGCGCCGCCGTCGTGTTTGAAACCGTGCGTCGCGAAGGCGAGACGGAGATCGGCCGTCCCGCTATCGCGCTCGCGTTTTCGGGACTCGCCGCCGGATTATCGATGGGCTTCTCCCTTGTCGGCACAGGCATATTGCACGCGTACCTTCCGGCCACGCCCACGCGAACGCTGCTCGAAAGCTTTGGCTATACGCTCGGGTTTCTGGTCGTCGTGCTGGGACGTCAGCAACTCTTCACGGAAAATACGCTTACTGCGATTTTGCCGGTTCTCGACGATAAAGACAAACCGAAGAAACTCTGGCAGATGCTGCGGCTTTGGGGGATCGTGCTCGTCACGAATCTCATCGGTGCTGCAATCTTTGCAGAGGTAGCCGCGAAAACCGCGATGTTCACGCCGGAATTCAAAGCCGCATTCTTACAAGTCGGCCTACTCGCCATTCATCCGACGTTTGGCGAAATCGTTTGGCGCGGGATACTTGCCGGTTGGCTTATCGCATTGATGGTGTGGCTGCTGCCCGCGGCAAATCCGCAGCGGGCGTGGATCATCATCATTATCACGTGGCTCGTCGGCGCGGCGGGGATGAGCCACATTATCGCGGGTTCCGTCGAAGCGCTTTACGTTGTTGCTGCCGGCCAGTGGCCGTGGACAGCCTACGTTACGAACTTTCTCGTTCC
>CAZHGH010000137.1:0-5983 GCA_964531205.1 uncultured bacterium | reverse complement strand
TCCATCACCTCCGTAGCGCATATCTTCCGAGCGCTTCGCGCTCGCCCTTCGACGGCGCGCTCGCATTGCGAGCCGCTTTGCTCAGGGTGGTTCGATACCTCACCATGACGAAAGAAAAAAGGCCCGCATTGCTGCGAGCCCTTTCGTTGTTCGCGATTATTCGCGTCTGCGCGGACGGCGCGGACGACGGCCTTCACCGCCTCCCGATGGAGCGTGTGAGCCATCGTGTTCGGTTGCGCCATTGCCTGAAGCGCCTGCGAGCACGGCTTTGCGCGAGAGATTAATACGGCCTTGGCCGTCGATCTCGGTAACCTTGACCATGACCTCATCACCGACTTTGACGACGTCTTCAACCTTCTCGACGCGCGTCGGCGCGAGCTGACTGATGTGCACGAGGCCTTCCTTGCCGGGCAGGATCTTCACGAACGCACCGATGTTGATGATGCGCGTGACTTCGCCCATGTAGGTTTGGCCGACTTCGACGTCCTTGGTGATCGCCTCGACTTGGACGCGTGCTTTCTCGGCGGAATCGCCGTCGAGCGCGGTGATGAACACCTTGCCGTCGTCCTCGATGTCGATCTTCTCGACGCCGGTCTCCTCGATGATCTTGTTGATGACCTTGCCGCCGGGGCCGATGACGTCTTTGATCTTGTCCGGATTGATCTGAATGACCAGCATCCGCGGCGCGAACTTCGAGAGTTCTTTGCGCGGCTCCGGAATAGTCTCTGCGAGCTTGTCGATGATGAAGTAGCGCGATTTCTTCGCCTCTTCCATCGCCTCGCGCATGATCTGCACCGTGATCCCTTGGACTTTGATGTCCATCTGAATCGCAGTGATGCCCTTCTTGGTACCGGCCACCTTGAAGTCCATCTCACCGAGTGCATCTTCCATGCCTTGGATGTCGGTGAGAATTGCGTACTTGTCGCCTTTGAGCACCAAGCCCATTGCAACGCCCGCGACATGCTCGCGGATCGGAACGCCTGCATCCATCAGCGCGAGCGTGCTGCCGCACACCGACGCCATCGATGACGAACCGTTCGACTCGAGCACTTCGCTGATGAGGCGCAGCGTGTACGGGAACTCTTCCTTCGGCGGAATCAGCGGCTCAAGGGCGCGCTCCGCAAGGTGGCCGTGGCCGATTTCGCGCCGGCCCGGTCCGCGCATCGGACGCGTCTCGCCCGTCGAGTACGGCGGGAAGTTGTAGTAGTGCATGTAGCGCTTGTCTTCGAGCGCGACGATGCCGTCGAGACGCTGTGCGTCGCTGGTCGAGCCGAGCGTCGCGGCGGTGAAGACCTGCGTTTGACCGCGCGTGAAGACACCGGATCCGTGTACGCGCGGAACGTAGTGCACTTTGGACCAAATCGGACGGATTTCGTCGGGCTTGCGGCCGTCGGGACGGATCTTTTCGTCCACGACCATCACTCGCAACTCGTCTTCTTCCATCGCCTTGATGATCTTGTTGAAATCTTTGGAGAGGATCGGATCTTCGAGCTTTTCTTTGATCTTCGGATCTTTGGCGCGTGCGATCGCTTCGTCAACGGTGATTTTGTCGAGCGTCGCTTCGCGTTCCAACTTCTCGACGACGCGCATGCCTTTGGCGACGTCGTTTTTGAACGTCTTTCGCACCCACGCGTCGAGATCGGCATCGACTTTCAGCAGCGGGTATTCGCGCTTCGCCTTACCGGCTTTCTTTGCCAGCTCGTTGATCGATGCGACGATCTTCTTGATCTCGTTGTGCGCGAACTCGACCGCGCCGAGGAAATCTTCCTCGCTGATTTCTTGTCCGCCGCCTTCAACCATCATCACGGCATCAGCCGTTCCAGCGATGACGATGTCCATGCCGCCGGTTTTGTATTGCGGCAGCGTCGGATTGGTAATGTACTTACCGTTCTCGTCGCGTCCAACGCGCACGGCAGCAACGGTTTTATCGAACGGAATATCGGAAACAGCCAGCGCGGCACCGGCGGCGCACACGCCGAGCACGTCCGCGTCAAGTTCCGGATCGATCGAGAGCACTGTCGCAATGACTTGCACGTCGTTACGGAAGCCCTCGGGGAACAGCGGACGGATCGGACGATCGATTTGGCGCGAGCTTAGGACCGCGTGTTCCGGCGGACGCCCCTCGCGCTTGATGTAGCCGCCCGGAATCTTGCCGGCGGCATACATTTTCTCTTCAAAATCGCAGGTGAGTGGAAAGAAGTCGATGCCTTCACGAGGTTTCTCGGAGGCGGTGACGGCGCAGAGCACGACATTTTGATCGCCATAGCGGACGAGCGCGGAGCCGTTTGCTTGCTTCGCGAGTTCGCCGGTTTCGATGGTCATCGTGCGCCCGCCGATCTCTAATGAGACGGACTCAGGCACAGTTTCTCCTAGTTTTTCTTTTTGCTCTTAATATGAACCGTGCCCGATTCGGGCCGCCATAGGCAATGCCCTGGGGACCGAGCGCCGCTTAACGCTCTGTTCCGGAAGTGATCCGCTTGGCTTAAGCGCGAAAGAGCACGGATGATCGTTCGCGTTCTCGCCGTCTTATGCACGGCCGCGCTCCTTGCTGCCGCACCCGTTTCTTCGGCCTCATGGCGCGACGCCACCCCGCCGGCCGGCGCTCACGCTATGGTCGCAACGGAACAACACTATGCAACCCAAGCCGGCGTCACCATCTTGCGTGAGGGCGGAAACGCGGTCGATGCGGCGATTGCCGTAGCGTACGCGTTAGCCGTGGTCGACCCGTGCTGCGGAAACATCGGCGGCGGCGGATTTATGCTGGTCCGCATGCACGATGGCCGCGAGCGCTTCATCGATTTTCGTGAGAAAGCGCCGCTGCGCGCAAATCCGCGCATGTACTTGGACAAGGACGGCAACGTTATTCCGCATGCAAGCACTAAAGGCTATCTTGCGGTTGGCGTCCCGGGCACGGTCATGGGCATGGAGCGCGCGCGAAGCGAGTTCGGCACAATGCCGCGCGCGAAGTTGATGGCGCCTGCAATTACGCTTGCGAAAAACGGCTATCGCGTTGCGCCGGGAGATGTCGCGATCTTCAGCGGCTCGCAACAAGAGGGGTACAGCGGAGCGTACACGTTTGCGAACCAACCGAATATTCGCGCGATTTTCATGCGAGACGGGCGTTTACCTCAAGCCGGCGACGTGTTACGGCAGCCGGAGCTTGCGCAGACGCTGCAACTGATCTCGCGTGATGGCGCGCGCGCGTTTTACTTTGGACGGATTGCGCGTGCAGTTGTAGCGGCGAGTAACCGCAACGGCGGCCTTCTCACGCTGCGCGATTTTGCGTCTTACAACGTAGACGAAGCAGCTCCGATTCACTGCACGTATCGGGGATACAATATCATCTCAGCCCCGCCGCCGAGTTCCGGCGGAACGACGCTCTGCGAAATTCTCGGCGTGGCATCGGCGTATCCGCTCGGCTCGTGGGGATGGCACTCAATTGAAAGCGTGCATTTCATTGCGGAGGCGGAGCGGCGCGCTTATGCCGATCGCAACGCGTATTTAGGCGATCCGCACTTCGTCCGCAATCCCGTTGCGGAGTTGCTCTCGCCGCAGTACGCAGCTAAATTGCGAGCTACAATTGCTGCGGACAAGGCAACGCCTTCCGTCGACGTGCGTCCGGGACTCGGACCCGTCGCGCACGAGAACGGCGAAACCACGCATTTCTCGATCGTAGATCGCTGGGGCAACGCCGTCGCGGTCACGTACACGATTAACGATTGGTTCGGTGCAGGCGTCATCGCCGGCAACACCGGGTTCTTTTTGAACGACGAAATGGACGATTTCACGAGCAAACCCGGAGTGCCGAATATGTTCGGCCTCGTGCAAGGCATACGCAACGATATTCAGCCGGGAAAACGCCCGCTCTCATCGATGACACCGACGATAGTGACGAAAAACGGTAAACTCTTTATGGTGACCGGCAGCCCGGGCGGATCGCGCATCATCACGATCACGCTCTCGACGCTGCAAAACGTTATCGATTACGGCATGAACGTGCAGCAGGCGGTCAACGCGCCGCGCTTGCACATGCAATGGCTTCCGGATCAAGTTCAGTACGAACCGGGTGCGCTGAGCGATGAAGCGATGGCAGCGCTTCAAAAAATGGGCTATTCGTTCAAGGAAGTGAGCTCGTGGGGTTCGGCGCAAGCGGTAGTAATCGATCCGCGCACAGGCGTGCGGTACGGCGGAACCGATCGGCGCCATTCTGCAGGTCTCGCCGCCGGCTACTAGTCACGATGACAAGCACTTAAGGTAAGTCCCACCGCAAACCCGCGCTAACATACCGTTCGCCGTGCCGGCGTTCCGTCGACGTAAACCAACGCAACGATGTAGTAACCGGTGCGGATACCGACGCGTCGAAATGCGGATCCGCTACGTAATCGATTACGTCCCGCCGGTAAATTGCGTCGATTCGCAAACCTCCCGGAAGATCGTACGTGAGCCACGCCGATCCAACCGTAGCCGGCATCGGCGTGCGCGCGAATCTAACGAGCGGATAATCGGAGCGAGACGTGTCATTCACGTGCATTTCCCAGGCGCGCAGCGAAATCGCCGGTGCGATTTGCCAAGAAACCTCAGCACCGGTGCTGCTGACGACGCCCTCGTCGAGATTCGAAACGGTTTCATTCATTGCGAACAGCGATGCGCGCACGCGTTGTCCATCCGTGTATCCAACCGATTCGAGAAGCGAACCGTACCGGGCGTACGGAAGTGCGTACTCAAAAGCTCCGCTGCCATACGCTTCGAGCAGCGAAGGCAATCTAAATGCTGTGCTTGCCGAAACGTGTACGTTCCAACGATCGTCGAGGTTGTACGTTCCGCTAAAAGACGGTGTCAGGATCGTTGAAGAAAGCGGATTCGAGACACCGCGCGTTCCGCCGGTATAACTTACAGAAAAAACACCCACGCCGCCTTCGAACGAATATTTCTCCGTGGACTGCTGCGCACCGATGAGCGCTTGCGCTTGCGTTACGGCGCCCGAAACGCGCGGAGTGCCGATGGCGGATGCATTGTAATAACCGGTAGACCAGCGTCCGGAGAGCGCGGCAAAAAGTTGAACCGGCGTATTGGTGACGAAGCCCGCTTGCGTTGTAACGTCGGTCCAAAGTCCGGAGACAAGTGCGCCGTACGCGTTGGTGGTATCGTAACCCGCGCGATCGACAATGGCGTCTGCGAACACGCGGTTCGCGCGATCGCTTTCAAAATGGGCGCGAAGCCCGCCTGCGCCATTGTTGATGCCGCCGCCTGTCTGCGGAAAGAGCCGATCGTGCGCGAGCATTCCGCCGATCGTGAACGTTTCTCCATCACCGACGGGCACATGCGCACTTGCGTCAAACCGCTGAGATTGTTCGTCTTCGTCGGCGGAAGAAGCAATATTGTACGCGCCCGATCCGATCGTTTGACTGATATTGAACGCGTTTTCATTTCCACCGAGCAGCACACCCGATCCGCTTTCCGACGTCTGCGTCTCAACCGGCAACGTCCCACCACCCGCGATATCTCCATAGCGGAATGCATCGCGCTGATCGCGCACGTCGACGTTTCGTACGTCGAACGCCGGAAACACGCGCCATGCGCTGGTCCCGCCGGCAATGTCGTACTGCGGAATTCCGCCGTCGATAAGCAAGCCTCCGAATGCGGATGCACCATACGTCGAGACGCGCGGACCGGGCAGCACCGCCGAGCTGTTGTTCAATAGCGTAAACGGCCGTAAGGAGACGATCGAAGCGGCTTGTGCGTACGGCAGCGACACGATGTCGCGATCGGCCGGCGTAAACGACGAGAGCGCTATGTAACGCTGTACGATTGCAACAATCGGTCCGTTGGAAGGTACTGGGACTTGCGTCCGTTTGCAGAAGCGGCACGTGATTGTCACGTTCTGCGCTCCGTTGACTTCTAGAGCAAACGTGCCGTTCGCATCCGTCGTGGTCTTCACACCAAGTGCCGATATGGCAGCCCCGGCGATCGGGTTGCCGAACTG
>CAZHGH010000136.1:3623-5991 GCA_964531205.1 uncultured bacterium | reverse complement strand
ATGGCGCTCTCAGCCGCATTTACCAGTGCGCCGCTCCTAATGAGTTCACGCGCGGCGGCGATGTCCGGCGCTGGGACGCGATCGTCCGTCCACGGCGCGATGCGTTCGCGTGCGACATCGTATGCGGCCTGCGTTCCAACCCCTGACTTGAGCGGACGGCGAAAATCCGTTGCAACCAGCGCGCCGAGCAGCTCGCATGCAAGCGAGCCTTCTACATTTTCAAGCACACGATCCAGATGCACCGCAGCGGTCATGCCCATGCTGACATGATCTTCTTGTCCCGCCGAAGTCGGGATCGAATCGACGCTGTTCGGCCACGCGAGGCCTTTGTTCTCAGAAACCATCGCAGCCGACGTGTACTGCACGATCATCAATCCCGATTGCAAACCCGAGCGGCCGGTGAGAAACAACGGCAATCCTCGCTCCTCTGCGTTGAGCAGCAAATACAAGCGCCGCTCGCTGATGCCGGCAAGTTCCGCAAGCGAGAATTTGAGCAAATCGGAGACGAGTGCGATTGGTTGGCCGTGAAAGTTTCCGCCGGTTAAAAACTCGCCGTCATCCGGAAAGACGAGCGGATTGTCCGTTACCGAAATGGCCTCGATTTCGATCACGCGTCGAGCGTGCACGGCCGCATCGCGCACGGCCCCGTGCACGACGGGGATGCACCGATACGAATACGGATCTTGAACGCGCCCGCACTCGCGATGCGATTCGATGATTTCCGAACCGGCGAGCAATGCACGCAAGTTGTCGGCAACGCGAGCTTGTCCGGGATGCGGACGCAGTGCGTTGATGCGCCTATCGAAGACGCGATCCGTTCCCAGGAACGCTTCGAGCGACATCGCGCCGATGATATCGGCGGACGCGAGCAACCGTTCGGCTCGCAATAAACATAAAGCGGCGATGCCCGTCATCACTTCGGTGCCGTTGACCAGCGCTAGACCTTCTTTCGCACCGAGTTCGATCGGCTCGAGGCCCGCGAGCTGCAACGCGCGCGCACTGGGCATGCGCTCTCCGTTGTAAAACGCTTCGCCTTCGCCGATGAGCGTAAGCGTCATATGTGCGAGCGGCGCGAGATCGCCGCTTGCGCCGACCGAACCTTGCCGCGGTACAACCGGCGTTACGTTGCGGTTCAACAGCTCGATCAGCAAGTCGAGCGTGCTCTCGCGAATTCCCGAATGACCGGCGGCCAGCGAACTCACGCGCAGTACTCCGGCGGCGCGAACAAATTCCGGAGCAAGCGGCTCGCCCGTTCCCGCGGCGTGGCTGCGTACGAGATTAAGCTGCAGCTGCGCCGCGTCTTTTGGCTCGACCGGAATGTTTGCAAGGCGTCCGAAGCCGGTTGTCACACCATAAATGGCATCGCCGATTCCAAACTTTTCGTCGACGAGCCGCCGGGCCGCGCTTACGCGGTGGCGTGCTTCATCGATGACGCGAACGAGCGCGCCCTCTTCGGCGATCGCGCGAATGGCTTCGAGTGAAAGGTGTTTCCCGTCGAGGTCAATGGTAGGCGGGGCAGCAGTGGTCATCTATCACAGGTTCGACCAATCGGCGGAATGCGCCCTACCCCACGGCGGTCCACTTTGCATCACGATCTCCTCGTGGTCGCGCAGCGGGATGTTTTCGGGATTGCCACTCCACCTTTTGCCGTTCACCGTCACGCGCAGCGACTTGCCGCGCGGAATGGGCCGCCCCCAAATATCGAAGAACTGACCAACCGTGAACGTGCGCTTCACCGGCGCTTCGATGTGAATGATGCCGTCTGCGGTATGCGTGTGCAACCAATACAGGCAGCCGCCATTACCCACGATCCCGATCTGCGCCGGTACCGGCACCGCCTTGCCGCGGTTGAAGATTTGCAGATGCGCGTGAATATGCTCCACGGCGCCTTCCATCGTATCGCAGCTTATGCCGTCGATCGCGAGCCCGCTGAATATTGTCTGCGCAGCTGCGGGCACGTGTACGCGGACCGATGCGGCAACAAAAAAGACCGTTGCAGCTATAACGCCGGCAATTTTCCGTTTCACGAACTCCCCTTCGGTGTGGATAACCCAATATTGCGTGTGGAGAAACGAAACTTTTTTGTGGAAACGTTGTGAGTTGGGGCTTTCACCCTCTTGATACGACTTTTGCGTAGTGATACCATGCAAACACTTCGGTAAACGAAGTGCGCCGAACGTATCGGACGCGCCCGGTCCATGTTGACGATGCAGTCGCAACGTCGACGATCCGAGTGGAACGGTCGAAGCCATCAGAAAGCGTCAGTAGGTCTCTTTAACCGGAGTCAAACAGGCGCAACTGAATCGGCAAATACGCGACAAAAGCCTCGATGGATAATCGAGGCTTTTGCTTTTCGTGGCGTGGCACG
>CAZHGH010000136.1:0-3523 GCA_964531205.1 uncultured bacterium | reverse complement strand
CGGAAAGCAAGAAGCAAAGTGGGAATGTGAATAAGTGAAGATTTCTGTGAATAAGTAGCAAAAAAGGCGCTTGCCCTCTTGTTTCAAACAATCGAGAGCTGCTACCATGCAAACACTTCGAGGAAATACGAAGTGCGGCAAACGTAGAGTCGCGATCGAAACATGTTGACGGCGCAGGTGATGAGCCGGCGTACTGAGTGAAGCGAACGAATTGGAAGTTAAAGTCAGTCGGGTTCTCTCACGGGAGCCAAACGGGCGAAAGCAACCAAGATACGAGAAAGCCCTGGAGAGATCCGGGGCTTTCGAATTTTATCCGCCCGGTTCTGCTATACTACGAAAAAGCGTTACCGGGCACGGCGGTGAGTAAGCGCTGATGCGCGATGCGATTCGTAGACGGCGGTGGCGCAATACATGCGAAAGCCCTGGAAGCGTCCAGGGCTTTCGTTTTTTATTTCGAGACCGGCAGTTCGTATTTCGCCGCAATCTCCGCCACGAGCATTCGCAGCCGGTCGCGCGCGCTTGACGGTTCGATGATTTCCGCCTGTGCCCCCCAACCCAGAACCCAGCGGATGATCTCATCCACATCCGCGACGTTGTACGAGATCTCGACCGAACCGTCGGCGAGGCGGTTGATGTTGCGCTCCGCAACGATGCGCGCTGCGATCGCGGCCTTCGCCACCCGTGACGCAAAGCGAACGCGCACTTCGGTGGTCTGGTCGCTGTGCAGCACGCCGCTGATCGAACTCGAGGCGAAGTCCTCGATGCTAAAGTTCGTGGGTTTGGTATAGGTCTGCGCGAGCACGGTCAGCTCCGAGACGTTGTCGACCGCAAAGGTACGCTTATCGCGGCGATCGTGATCGTACGCGACGCAGTAGACCCGGCCGCCGCCGACGATAAAGCCGTACGGGTCGGCGACGCGTTTCGAACGGTTGCCTTCCTTGTCTTGGTACGTGAAACTCACGCTGCGCGAGCTGCGTTCCGCAGATGACAGCAGCCCGAAGATGCGCTCGCCATTCTCGTCGAGTTGAATTTCGCTCAGGCGGAACGTTACCGGCGAGGGCGACTGCATGCGCTCCTTCACCCCGCGTCCGGTCGAACCGACGATCTTCGCGGTTACCTCGTCGACATAGGTTCCGATCGCGCCGCCAAGGCTCGCGCTAATGGCACGCAGCGCAACAAGGCCGAACAACTCGCTGTTGCTCAGCTCCATACGCTTGAGGCTGTAGCCTTCCGTGAACCGGTACGTATTCGTCGCCCGGTCGAAGTACCACGGGAACCCGGCGTCCGCGAGTACTGCCAAATACCGGCGTAAACTCCGCGTGCTCGGACGGTGCTCGCCCTCCGAGATGCGGTCTTTCAGTTGCTCGAAAGAAAATCGCCCCTCGTCTATAGCGTTCAGCAGCCGGACGAGGAGAACGATCTTTGGTTCATTTGTGCGTTCGATGGTCGTGATCTCCGTGCAAAAGGCGTTAATTCCTTAGGCCTAATTGTGCCACTTGCGTGGCTGCACGGCCATCAAAATGACTTCAAATTGACATTCTGCCCCGTCGGCTCCGGGGCCGGTGACGGCGATGGGGCACCTTGCGGCTTTGGAAAACACCCGTCGGGCGCGGTGATCGCCGGCGTCGCCGGGAGCGGAGGCGTCGCGGTCAAGCCGACCTCGAGCGGATAGTTTGAGCCGCCGTCGGTCATCGTTTGGACGGTGATTTGCGCCTTGCCCGGATTAACGGCGAACGGTTGTCCGATTTGATATCGTTCGGAAACCCGCGCACAGCCAACTTGCACCAGGGCGCCGTTCACGAGAAAACTGCTGCGAACCACGCCCCCCATCGGACGCTCGTACAAATACACTGTCGCAGGTGCCGTTCCGGGATTCTCAATATCGAACGTGATCGTTCGAAGCACGCCGTACTCGCCGTAATCGTGCCCGGTGCTGCCCGGATCCGCGGCCGGAGGCGTTGCTGCGCCATATTGGATTTGGGCATCGGGTCCACCGAGCGTGTACGCGATCGTTTCGGTACCGAACTTGCTCACGTCGAAGACCCCGGTGCGATGATGGCCGTCACCGGGCAACTGCGGACCGTTCATGTAGGATGCGATGTCGGCAGACGTAGCGCTGACCGGCACCGCAAGTACCGTTGCAATCACCGGCCCGCCCCTCACTACCCGGATGCCGATGCTCCCCGCCGCTCCGTCGAGCGGTTTCATTTGCTGAAAATCATCGGCAACGTACGGCTGTCCCGCTGGAACATCGACGACAACACCTTGATTGAGCGGCTTGTACGTCAAAAAGTCCCGCGAAACGGCGTGACCGACGCTCATGACGTCGATGTTCGGACCGGCGGATGCGTCGATGAGCTGCACCGTTGAGGGTTGAGTGCCCGCTGCGCTGAGGACCACCAACAACCGGCGCGCATCCGCCGTATTCTGATGGTAGTAATACAACCGCGCCGGCGTTCCGGGATTTACCTGCGCGCGGTACAGCACGCCGTTCTGCGCGATCTTCTCCGGGTCGTCATCGTAATGGAGCAGCGGGGGCGAGAATGGATCGAGCGCCACGTTTTCCAGCGATACGCTCACCGGCGCGTCGACGTCGAAAAACTGATCGCCGCCGGAAACGTGCACTTGCAATGGTATGGCTGCACTGGCACCTGGTCCAAGCGACGGCGGCAAACTATACGATCCGACTTGCACGCTCTGCGCAAGAATGCCCGGCTGCAATTGTATGGCCTTTACCAGCGCATTCTGCAATTGCTTCTGCAGCCAGGCTTGATCGACCGCATTCCCCGTCACGCGTAACGTAATGTTCGCAGGCACTGTCGCCGCGGGATAAGCAACACGCACCGGAATTTGAATCGACGCGCCGCTTTGATCGGTCACGGTCAGCGTGGCACGTCCGGTTTGTTGCGACGCCGAAAGGGCGATCGTACGGGCTGCTTGGTCTACCGTTACGGCGACGATCGGCGTATCGACGGTTGCAGTTAGCGTTCCGTTGCTGTTTGCGATCGTGACCGTTTGCGATTGTCCGGGCTGCAGGTTTACAGCGGCAGCCGATGCGGCAAGCGGCGACGGTGAGGCGAGCGGCGTTGGTGAAGGCGCAGCCGATGGCTGTGCGGTAGGCGAGGGCGCGGGTGTCACGAGTGGTGGGGGCGTCGGTGGAGGTGTCGCTTGCAGCGTAAGCGCGAATGCGAGGATCATCGAGTGCATGCGCTCAGTCCGTTACGCCCATTGCCGGAAGCAGGCCTGCGGGTACACTGAAAGCGATGGTCTCGTACACTACCGGCCAGGCAGAGCAACTCTTGAAAAAGTTCGTCGCGGCTTTCAACACCGGCGTGCGAACCGGTGATTTCTCACACGTCGTGGAGTTTTTTACCGATGACGCCGCGCTCGACTTCGAAGGCATTCCCGAACGCGGGCCGATCCTCGGACGCGACGATATTGCAGCTCACTACCGCGAAGATCCGCCGGACGACGAGATTCTCGTCAAGCGTTGGAAAATGCAACACAACGCGATCGCGGCGGA
>CAZHGH010000135.1:0-6058 GCA_964531205.1 uncultured bacterium | reverse complement strand
GTTTTCTCCTGGCGCAAGAGCAAGACGGGCCCGTCGCGAATAGACGGGCCCGTCATGCTTCCTAAGACGATGCGAGCGCTGCGCAAGACGAAGCCCGAGCCGGGGTTCGTTTTGGAAGAAGCGCCGGTTCCCCAACTCGGTCCGTCGGACGTTCTCATTCGCGTAGAAAAAGCCGGTGTTTGCGGCACGGACGCACATATTTATTCCTGGGACAAATGGGCCCAGAATCGCATTCATCCACCGCTTACCATCGGCCACGAATTCATGGGCACGGTTGCGGCCGTCGGACCCGCAGTGCGTATGGTTGCCGTCGGCGACCGCGTTTCCGCAGAAGGACACATTGCCGACGGCACCTGCTTCCTTTGTCGCACCGGCGAAGCGCACATCTGCGCGAACGTGAAGATCATCGGCGTCGATCGCGACGGTGCGTTTGCCGATTACATCGCAATGCCCGAAGTGAACGTGTGGAAACTCGATCCGGCGATCCCCGATGAATTCGCCGCCGTTTTCGATCCGCTCGGCAATGCTGTTCATACCGTGATGGCTGCAGGCGTAAGCGTCAAATCAGTCGTTATCACCGGCGTCGGATCGATCGGTTTGATGGCGATTCCGGTCGCGCGCGCGGCAGGTGCAACTGCGGTGTACGCTATTGACGTCAATCCGGCGAAACTGGAACTGGCCAAAAAACTTGGCGCCGACGAAACCTTTTCCGCGACCGATCCGAACCTCGTCAACGCGATTTTGCAACGCACGAACGGCGATGGTGCCGACGTGCTATTGGAAATGTCCGGGAGCGGTTCGGCGATCGACAACGGCTTGCGCATGGTACGTAATGGCGGACGCGCTGCGCTACTGGGCATTCCGAGTGACAACATCAACATTAATCTTGCGGAGCGCATCATTTTCAAGGGCCTCACCGTATTGGGAATTAACGGGCGGCGCATGTTTGAGACGTGGTATCAAACGCAAGCGCTCGTGCGCAGCGGCCGCGTCGATTTGCGTCCCATCATTACGCACGTGCTTCCGTTCGAGCAATTCGATCGTGCGTTCGAATTGATGCGCACCGGCGAAGCTGCAAAAATCGTTTTAGATCTAAAGGGAGATCGTGCGAAGTGAACCAGATCTTCGAGCAAAAGTTGAAGTCCGACATCGAGCAGCTGAAAGCTGCGGGTACGTATAAGACGCTGCGCCATCTCACGACGCCGATGGCGCCTGAAGTGCACATGGAAGAAGCGGGCGACGTCATCGTGCTCTCCAGCAACAACTATTTGGGGCTTTCGGATGAACCGTCCGTAATAGAGGCGGGTAAGCGCGGTCTCGACAAATACGGCGCCGGCACCGCATCTGTGCGCTTTATTTGCGGTACATTCGACGTTCACCGCACGCTGGAAGACCGGATCGCGGAGTTTCTCGACACGGAAGCGGCCCTATCGTACGTATCATGCTGGAACGCGAACACCGGCTTGTTTCCGACAATTTGCGACGCCGGCTCCGCCATTCTCTCAGACGAACTGAATCACGCATCGATCATCGACGGCACGCGCCTGGCAAGCAAAGCGAAGCGCGAGCGCTACAAGCACGGCGATATGAAGGATCTCGAGGAGAAGCTGAAGGCGGTTCAAGGCAGCGCTCCGATCGTCATCGTGACCGACGGCGTCTTTTCGATGGAAGGCAGCCTTGCGAAGCTTCCTGAGATTGTCGAACTCGCGAAGAAGTACAATGCGGTAACGGTTGTCGACGATTCGCATGGCACGGGTGTCATGGGCAAAACCGGACGCGGAACAATCGAGCATTTCGGTTTGGAAGGCCAAGTCGATATCATTACCGGAACGCTAGGCAAAGCGCTCGGCGGTGCGGCGGGCGGCTTCGTTGCGGGTAGCCGCGCGCTGATCGATACGCTCGTGCAGAAGTCGCGCCCGCAGCTGTTTTCCAATGCCTTGCCCGCGACTGTTGCATGCAGCGCGCTCGAGGCAATCAATTATCTCGATGCGCATCCGGACCTCATGGACAAACTGCGCGAGAACATCGCGTACTTCCGCGCAGGCCTCACGCGCCTTGGATTCAAGCCGCTCGAAGGTGAGAGCGCGATCATTCCGATCATCGTCGGCGACACGGCGTTCGCAATCGCGATGAGCGACAAACTGCTAAAGCGCGGCGTGTTTGTAACGGGCTTCGGCTATCCGGTCGTGCCCGAAGGCACCGCCCGCATTCGCGTGCAGATGAGTGCCGCGCTTACGAAAGACGAGATGGATCGCGCGCTGGCCGCGTTCAAAGCGGTGGGTGAGGAAGTCGGTCTGCTCGTTACGACGTAGCGACTGCCGGATGCAGAATGCCGGCGAAAATCTCCGCGGTATCGACCAACCGCGGACCCGGGCGGTTGAGATAAGCGTTTCCGTCAACGAGTGCAACGTTTCCCGAGCGAACTGCTCGCAGAGCGTTCCATTCGTTGACGGATCGCAATCGTTCGACGGCTTCATGCGACTTTTCTAAATCGAATCCGCATGGTGCGACAATAATAACGTCAGGATCCGCTTCGGCAATCTGTTCCCACGACAGCACCTGTGAATTGCCGCCGGGATTGCCCAGAACAGGGACACCGCCCGCAATCTCTACGAGCTGCGGCGCCCAGTGACCGCCGCTCATCGGCGGTTCGGTCCACTCCAAAACCAGAACGCGACCTTGCGGTAATCCCGCGACGTGTGTTTTTAGCGCAGCGATGCGTGCCTGGAGCGATTTCACGAGCTTTTGCGCGCCGCTTTCGCGACCCGTTAAGCGACCTACCGTTTCGATATTCGCGTAAACGTCCTCAAGCGACGACGGTTCGAGCGAAACGATACGCGGATCGCTTGAGAGTCTTCGCGCCGCGCGATCGACGATGCTATAAGAAACGGCGCATACAGCGCACAACTCTTGCGTGATAATGAGGTCCGGTGCCAGTTCTTCCAGCAATTCGCTATTTAAGTAGTAGAGGCTCGAGCCCTCATGCAGGCTCTTGCGAACGTGTCGATCGATCTCACCCGGACTGCCTGCATGCGGAAGGGCCGAAGACGTTAGTTGAGGCAGCTCTTTTGCTTCTTCCGGAAAATCGCACTCGTGCGTAACGCCCACCACCTCCTCTCCCGCACCGATTCCGAAGAGTATTTCCGTGGCGCTCGGCAATAGACTCACGACCCGCAGACGTTTTGGCATGCTAGATTACGGTTCGCGATTGGATGCCGCCCATCCGGCATTGATTTGCGACGTAAACGGGGACCAGCTCGTACGGCGCTGAAACGTAAGCGCAATTCTGGCTCTTCTGTGGAGATATTGTGATGGCCGAACGGCTTCTAAGTCGCATCGCAATCGCAGGCGTTCTCATCGCTCTCGTTTTCTCGGCGACGTCTCCCGTGCTCGCGCAGCAAAGCGCGCCGATCACTGTGTCGGGAATCGTTAGCGAGTCTTCGGGGGCGCCCGTCGCAGGCGCAAGCGTGGCACTGCGTGGACCAAAGACCTACGATGCGACGACTGATGACAAAGGTTCATTTTCGTTTTCGAACATCGTGCAAGGCGTCTATACGCTTTCGGTCGGCAAGGCGGGATACAATACCGCAGTTCAAAGCGATATCGTCGCTCTTGCGGGGCAGACGCAGACGCTAACGGTTCACATCGATCGCTTGACGTTCTCTTCGCTTCGCACGATTGCAGACGTGCGCGCTGCCGGCCGTGGAAGCATCAACACGTCACCTGCTTCCGTGAGCGTCGTTACAACGCAGACGTTCGTAAATCAGGCGCAACCGCAAGTGACGCGGGTTCTGAACCAGATTCCCGGCATTCAGATTTCACTTCCGTCGAATTCCACGAACGGCGCATCGCCGGGATCTATTACTGTTCCAAACATCCGCGCCGCCACAGCATACGAAACTGCTTCGCTGATCGACGGCCACCCGATTTCCGTGGGCCAATATGGCGACAACGTGACCTCGTTCTTGAACAGCTTTATGTTCGGGGGCGTTGAAGTGATTAAGGGCCCCGGTGCGGAGTCGCCTGTGGTGAACAACGCCATCGGCGGCACGACGAACTTCCGGACGAAAGATCCGACGCCGACGCCGTTGGCCGAGTTACTCTTTGGAGTCGACAATCGCGGCGGTACGCTGAGCAACTTCAGCTTTTCGGATACCGTCGGACGTTTCGGTTTTGTTATGGATTTCGCGACGGATAACAACCCGTCGGCGCTCAACGGCAAGCAAATCTACTACGATCCGACGGGCGGACAGCTCAACGGCAGCTTCGTCGATGCAAATCCGACGTCCACGCAGATAGGGAACACGGCAACGAGCATTCCAACGCAATTTCCATTACTTGCCTGCTGCTACACGCTCCTTGGCAACTACGATCAAACCGCGGAACTGCTCAAAGCTCGGTACCGAGTATCGCCCGCTACGTCGCTTACCGTAAGCTATCTCGATAGTCAAACCGACAGCGACCAAACCGGCAACACGGCTTCGCTGATCCAAGCGCAGTTCGTTCCCGGACCCGGATATACAGGTTCCTTAAAACCAGGATCCTATTTAGTCGCTAGCGGTGCGTCGAATTTCTTCCCCGGCGCGTACAACGGCGAGCATAATCTCGAGCCGATTTTCCAAGCCGAAATGTCGACGACCATCCATAACGATACGCTCTTGGCGCGCTATTATCACGCGTCGATCCTGCGCTATCAATTCCAGGGCGCCACGAACAATCCGGATTACATGCTCGGAACACTCTACGGCACGTCGTCGAGTGCGAACGGAGGAATAGCGGCGACGTTCAACGGCGAAGTTCAGAATCTGGGCTACAACGATTACTATCAGGAGCCGGAGTTAGATAAACTCTCCGGCGGATCGCTGCAATACCAGCATCCATTTAACAGCGGCGACCTCACGTTCTCGGTAGACCGCACCGTTTCGGCAAGTTCGGACTATTCGGTCTTTTCCGGACCATTCTATTCGTTCAATCTGCCTCCCGGCACGGGACAAACGCTTACGACGTATCTGTTGCGCGGACACTTCTTTGTCGGCCGCCGGTTGGATTTGACGCTCAGCAACTATTTGAATACGTACAAATTCATTTATCCGGCTGGTTGCGCGACCGATTGCAACACCTTCGATCCGGCAGTGAACGGAGTCGGCGTCACGTTTAATACGTCGCGCCTGACGCATGACGATCCTCGCATCGCACTTGCGTACCGCGCCAACCCGGATACGGCGATTCGTTTTTCGGCCGGAAGTTCGATCGCCCCGCCGTTCCTCGGTCTGCTGAGCTCGGTACCCTCGGCGCCGACGTATAATGGCGGCGGCTTCGCGCTCGAATCGGAGCCCAACACGAACTTAAGGCCCGAGACCGCGTTCGGATGGGATCTGGGTGCGGACGTGCGGATGAAGGATCGTTTAACGATCGCTTCGGCGGACGTGTATTTCACGAATCTTTTCAACCGGTTCTTTTCGCAGACGGTCGGAACGGGATTAGCGTGTAGCGTTGCGACGCCTTGTGCGGGGCAACCGATTCCGCCCGGTCAGACGATTCCGATCCTCAATCAAACAAATAGCAACATTAGCAATGCACGGTTTGAAGGGCTGGAGCTGACCGTCCACCGCAGCCCCACGGTCGGCTTCGGCTATACGCTGTCGGGCGCATTGCAAAAGGGCTATTATTATAATCTTCCGCCGTTCTTCTATTGTTCCGTGCCCGGACCGGGTTGTACGCCGGATCAAAACTTGAACATCATCGCGGGTCAGAATACGAACGGCGTAGGTATTTTCATTCCCGGCAAGGGTTTCAGCTACAACGGCAATATGCGCATTCCGTACTCGCAAGGCAATGCCGAACTGTACTATTCGTTTAGAAATGGTATGTATGCATCATTCGGCGAAACGTATTATGGTAACAACAATTCGCTGAACGAGCCTGCGTTCCGGATCGCCTATGCAACGCTGCGCTATCCCATCAACGAACACATGGCGTTGCAGCTCTCTGGCGATAACATTTTCAACGCCTATCCGGGGATTATGCCTATCTATGGCGGCGGCGTTCCGATTCCGCT
>CAZHGH010000134.1:0-6171 GCA_964531205.1 uncultured bacterium | reverse complement strand
CATCGATTGAACGTGCCTGTCGCGATGGGATGCGTATACTTTGCGATGTAGTCGCGCGATGACGGCGGCAACGTGTGCGACCACGCGTCTCGCAAGCCCCCGATGGTCGTAAACACGTTGCGGTCTGTCGCCTTATCTTCGAAAACGAATACGCGTGCGCCGGCGCACGGCGAAACAACGAGACGAAGATTGCCATTCTCAAAGATGACGGCGGGATAACCGTCGTGGTACACATCGTCGCGATATACACCTGAATGCGGCTGCGAATCTCGTGATTCCGTTATCCAGCTGCGCGGGCGTAGCGGCAATGCCGATTCGGGCTGCGTTACCGTGGGTGTCGCTGCGGCTTCAACCCATTTGCCTCGCGGAACTGGAGCAACGGGTATAAGAAAGGCGCTACGCGGCGGCACGTTCAGCGCTTTAAGGCCTGCAAAAACTTGTCCAAAATGCAGCTGCGCCGTTTTCATACGAATTGCCGTGCGATCGTAGTTGACGATATCGAGAAAGCCGTAGCGCTCGTCGTCGCTAACGAGTAGCACCGCATTGGGAATCCCGCCTGCGGCCGGATGCGCGATGCGGGCGTATCGGGCGCTTTGGACGATGTGGCCGCCGTGCGCACGGAATGCCGCGAGTTTCGATTCTACGCTGGTGATGAACGGTTCACTGTTGGGTGGGATAATCAGCGTTCCGTATCGTGAGAGCTGCGCGAGCGAATCGAAGCGCAAGTCGACGATCGCGCACGTAATGCGCATCAGCCGACAGCCCCTTTGCGCGTCCATCGTCGCCTGCGCGATTTTGTACACGCGGTCGTTTGAGAGACGCGCGGGATCGTAAGCACTTGCGGTATATGCGATTGCCGCGTCAGCGACCGGATGCGTGCGCAAAAGCTTATCGCCGAACTGTGCGATGAGTGCGCCGAATTGTGCCGTCGGTCCGTAGCGGCTTTGCGGTGTAAGCTGAACCGCCAGCGCTGCGTCCCACGAATAAAACGCATTGGTCCAGGGCGCCTCCCAACCCGCGGGGTTCAGCGTATCTTGCACTGGGAAATTCACGATGCCGTGCGCGCCCATTTGCAATAGCGTATGCAGAGCAAGCGTTGTGTTCGTGGGATCCGCAGGCCGCGGATACGGCTCGTCGGCGCCTTGTAGCCAACCGGCTTGGAACTCGCTAATCATAATCGGCCTGTGCTGCGTTTGCAGCAAGCCGGTGGAAAATTCCAACTGCGTGCGGTCGTGTTCGCCTATGCTGTACGCATCGCTTTGGTACCAATTACCCCACGCCCAAACGGGTGAAGAAGCCGTTACCTTCATTTGATAGGTATTGATGAAGACCGGCATGGTTTGTCCAAGGCTGCCGTACACCACGGATGCGAGATACTGCATGTAGCGGTGAAAGTGCGTGCCTGGCCAAGTATCGTTGTCGATGTAGGCGCCTTGATCGTCATCCAATGCGACGGCGGCGATATCGCGCTTCCAGGGCGCTGCGACGTGAAAAACCCGCTGCAGCCAGCGGGTCGCGTAATGCATATGCGTTGCGTTTCGCATCCATTCAGCGGCGGCCGCATCCGACTGCGTATTTTGCAGTGTGGCAGTTGCGGGATACCGCCCTTCGAGAACGTCGCGAAGCGGCATGTTGTACTCGGGACGCTGCAACAACCACGCCGGATATCCGCCGTTGCGCCATTCGTTGCGAATCACGGGTCCCGGCCGCAGAACGATCCGAAATCCGTCGTCGTGAATCAGCTTCAGCAATCCGCGGAGGTCGCGGCGGTCATTCGTGCGCCCCGTAAAATCGAAGTCGCCGTCATGCAACTCGTGCCAATTCCACATGACGTACAAGTCGATGGTATTGATGCCCATGCGCTTGTAGTCCGAAAGCGCCTGCGCCCATTGCGCGCGCGGGACACGTTCGTAGAAAAACGTCGCGCCGTAGATGAAGTGCCGCGTCTCCGTGGAGGCGCGCGCTGGTGCCGCAACGATTGCTAGAAGCAGCATTGCAACCGCGAACGGCCAGACCCGCTCGGCCCGTGCGACGAAAAGATACACAACGATTCCAACGATAAGCCAACCGACGCCGAGCAAAATTGCCATCGTGCCCGTATTTGCGAACGCGAGTATCCAACCGGCAAGCGCGACGAGCGGCGGAATCGGATAGAGCCACATGCGAAAGGGCGTGCGTTCACCGCGGGCGTGCATCACGAAAAGTGCAAGTATTTGTGCGACCGATCCGATGAGAATGCCGGCGGTGCCGATAACGGCGATAACAAAGCCTAGGTCGAAAAAGCACGCGACCAGTGAAATCGCGCCCATCATCAAAAGCGAGACATACGGAAAGTGCCCCGTGGGATGCAGTTTCGCAAAGATGCGCAAGAACGCACCGTCACGCGCTGCAGCAAATGGCACGCGAGCGCTTCCCAACAGTCCACCGAACACCGAAGCGAATGCCGTAATGAGAATCAAGACCGTAACTACGCGCGCCGGCCACGATCCCCACGAATTCTCAACGACGGTTGAAGCGACGAATTGCGCTTGCACCGGAGCAGGTCCGCCGTTATGCCCGACCAGCGTTTGCCATGGAACTGCACTCAGGACGCCAATTTGCAAGAAGACATACAGCACCATTACCAGCAAAATTGAAACGACGATCGCCATGGGCAATGTGCGCTGCGGTTCGCGGACCTCTTCGCCAACCAAGGCGATTTGGCTGTATCCCAAGTAATCGTACAGTGTAATGTAGAGCGCACCGCCTAATCCGGCGAGAAACCCCCATCCGAATTGAACGGGACCGCTCAGTGTAAACGCTCGATGAAAATCGGCGTGCGCGTATCCGGCGATGCCGACGATGACGAGCGTTGCAATTGCGATGACTGCAAGGAAGATGCCGAAAGATGCGGCTGCGGTGATGCGGCGATACACCGCGATTATCGTAACCAAACCGATGCCGAATGCGACGAAATGCGAAAGCATAGGGGATGCGGCAACGTTCGGAAACAGATAACCGGAGTAGTTCGCAAAGCCGATATACCCCGTCGAAAGAATCAGCGACGCGGACAAAAAGAACTGCCAGTTATAAAGAAACGCGAAGAGCCTTCCCCAGCCTTCGCGTCCGAAAATCTCGCGCAGATACACGTACGTGCCGCCCGAACCCGGGTACTTCGATCCCAGTTCGGCCCACACCAATCCGTCACACAATGCGACTAGCGCGCCGGCGATCCACCCCACGAGCGCGAGTGGACCCGCAAGCTGCGCGAGGACAAGCGGAATCGTAATCAGCGGGCCGATGCCGATCATCGTGATGACGTTGATCGCCACCGCGCCCCGCGTGTTGATCCCCCGAATCATGGCGCGTTCGATTCGGTGTAGTGGAGCGCGTACCTGGCGGCGAACACGGGCGCCATGACCGGAAATACTTCCGCGCTCGCGCGATTGCTGCGGCTGCAAGGCGACGTGCGCATCGATTTCGTCGACAGCCCCGCCCTGCGCGGCAATGCGTTAGGCGACCCTTCAGAACGGCCGGTCGTCATATACGTGCCGCCCGATTACGATCCGCAAGGTTCGCGGCGTTATCCGGTCATGTATTGCCTGCACGGGTACACGGGCGATGCGGCTGCGCTCATCAGCGCGCGGCCGTGGGAAACAAACGTCGTGCAATGGATCGATCGGCTCATTGCGGAGAAGCGAATGCAGCCGGCGATTCTCGTTATCGTCGACGGCTTTACGCGGCTAGGCGGCTCGCAGTACGTGAATTCAATTCATAACGGCGATTATGCAACCTACGTCATTCGCGACGTGATCGGACATGTCGACGAGAACTATCGCACCGTCGCGCGAGAAGCCGGACGAGCGGTTCTCGGAAAATCGTCCGGCGGCTTCGGTTCGATGTATTTGAGCATGCAGTATCCCGGCACGTTTGCTGCGTTTGCGTCGCACAGCGGCGATTCGTACTTTCCGTATGCGCAGCCGCGCGGCTTTGTGGATGCGCAGCGGACGCTCGAGAAATTCAACTGGGACATCGAAGAATTCGTCGAGCAATTTGAGAAGAAGCCGAAGCGCCCGCAGGCCGAGTACGTAACGATGGAGATGCTGGGCTATACCGCCGCTTACACGCCGAAGAGCGCAACCGCATTCGACTTGGAGCTTCCGTTCGACCGCGACACCGGCGCTTTGCGCGAGGACGTATTCGCGCGCTGGCTCGAGTTCGATCCGGTCGAGATGAGCCGGCGCAAGCAAGCGGAACTCGCCCGCCTGCGACTGGGTTACCTCGATTGCGGCCGCCGGGACGAATATGCGTTGGACGTCGGGGCGCGTCTGCTGGCAAAACAGATGCGCGAGATGGGCCTTGAGGTCCGGCACGAAGAATTTGACGACGACCATCGAAACGTCGGATACCGCTACGAAGTCTCACTGCCGGCGCTAGCCGGCGTTCTGGAGAGTGAATGAACCGCATCGCCGCCGTCGCTTTTGCGCTCTGCGCAATTTTCGCGCCGGCTACTCTGCTTGCGCAGACGCAGGCCGCTGACGCACCCGCGCCCGCTGCAACGCCCTCAAACTCGTTCAACGATCCGGCGATGTCGTTTACCGCCCCGTCCGATTTTGCAAAAGTGCCCATGCAGCAAGGCGATCCGACGCAATTCGACAAGCCGACCGTTGTTGCGGCGTTCGTGAAAAACTACGGGAAAGCGGGACTCTTAACCATCACGATTACGATGGAGAACTTCGAAGGCAACGTCGACGGCTACGATCAGGTAACCGAGAATAACTTACGCAATTCGGCCGACGGCGTCTTCATCAAAAAGAATCCGACAAAGCTGCCGAACGGCATGCCCGCGTACTGGCAAGAGATTACGATCGGCAACGGCTTCAATGAAGTCAAGCGCTACCAATACGTATGGGCCGACGGCGTTCGAGGCGTGCAGCTTGCCGTAATGGGCCGGTACGGTGATATTTCAAACGATCAAGCGCTGAAGATCCTGCAGAACGTCAGCGCTGTCGCGTTTCCGAAATACCGGTATTAAACTCGAGATGCGCTGAGCGCGGTCGCTTCGAGCGCGCTTCTTAGATCCTCGAGCAGATCGTCGATATCCTCGATTCCAACCGAGAGACGCAGCAGACCGTCGGTCACGCCGCGTTTTTCGCGCTCTTCCTTTGGAATCGATCCGTGCGTCATGCGCGCCGGATGGCAGATGAGCGATTCGACACCGCCCAAGCTCTCAGCTAAACTAAAGTATTTCATGCGGTTCGCGAAATCAATCGCGCGTTGTTCGGGCCCTTTGAGCGTGAAGGAAACCATGCCGCCGAAGCCGCTCATTTGACGCTTCGCGAGTTCGTGCTGCGGATGCGACGGAAGACCCGGATAGTAGACGCGGTCGACCTCGTCGTGCGCCTCTAAAAACTCCGCTACGGCCTGCGCATTTTTCGCATGCTCTCGCATGCGTAGCGCTAGCGTCTTTGCGCCGCGCATCGTCAGCCACGCGTCATAAGGGCCGGGAACGCCGCCGACGGCATTCTGATGGAACTTGATGACGTCGTAGATATCTTTGTTGTTCGTTATCGCGACGCCGCCGATGACGTCACTGTGACCGCCGATATACTTCGTCGTTGAATGGACGACGACGTCGGCACCCAGCGAAAGCGGCTGCTGAAAATACGGTGAGGCGAACGTGTTATCGACGACGACGTATTGGCCGTTCTTACGCATAGCGGCGACCGCACGAATATCGATCAGTTTCAGCAGCGGATTCGTCGGCGTCTCGATCCAGAACATTTTCGTGTTCGGCTTGATGGCTGCACGAACTGCGTCGAGATTCGCCATGTCGACGTAGGTGAATTGTAAGCCGTAGCGTTCGAGCACTTTCGAAAACAAACGGTAGGTGCCGCCGTACAAATCGTCCGTCACCACGACATGATCGCCGCTCGAGAGCAGATTCAGTACCGCCGACGTTGCCGCCATGCCGCTCGCAAAGGCGCTGCCATATTCCGCGTTTTCCAACGACGCTAGTTGTTTCTCCAGCGCGACGCGCGTCGGATTCACCGTGCGGCTGTAATCGAAGCCCTTGTGCTCGCCGACCGCTTCTTGCGTGTACGTCGAGGTTTGATAAACGGGAACGATTGTCGCGCCCGTTGTGGGATCGGCTTCCTGTCCGACGTGAATGGCTTTGGTACTAAACTTCAT
>CAZHGH010000133.1:0-6290 GCA_964531205.1 uncultured bacterium | reverse complement strand
AGAAATCAGGTGTTACGCTCAACCGTAAAGCGCTGGCGGAGCTGGCGGTTTCCGACGCAGCGGCATTCCGTTCGCTACTCAACGCGGCCAAACAAGCCGTCGGAAAATAGCGCGTAGCAGAAGTACAAAAAGCCCGGCTCGCTGCCGGGCTTTTTGTATTTCGTTAGCGCTTTCATAAGACAGCGCGCTAGTCTTCCAATATGGCCTGCGGAAGTTGGGAATCCCGATCGTACCGATTCGCTTCTCGTATCTCGCCGACGTGAGTTCGTGGCGAAGGTAACGTTTCTCGCAAGAAGCGCATTGCAAAATACGCAGCTGCACCAATTACGGCAAGCGCGCCGATTGCCGCCGGCGCGCTTTTCGATACACGCGATCGAAATGAAATGAAACGGCCTGCAAATCGGCCGCCAATTGCAAAATCACGCGCGGCGTCATACGACGTGAATTTGATGTAGACGTGGTAAATGTCCTCACCATGCATTTTGTATGCGTTCATGAGAATACCGGTGAGTCGATCGATGAGATGATGGCGCGTGCGTTCCGGAATATGCGGCGCAATAAACTCGAGCTGCACGTTCGGCGTTTGTCCATCGACGATCAAACGCGACTCGGTCGCAAAACGCTCCGGATCGATATCGGTAAAATGCACGCTGGTGAGCGACGCGTGCTCCGACGGCATCAGACGCAGCGTTGCAGCTGTGAGCTCGTTCACGAGCTGCCGGCGGACGTCAATGGGAATGGTTCGCGCAGTAATGCGTAGATAGGGCATGCGCCTACTCTACCCAAGTCTTTACGAAGCTCTTACCCGTCCGGCTAGACAAGTACCCCTTTCGTCGTAAAGCCCCACATATCGAGACGATACACTCGCTAAATATGAACAAACGCAGCGTACTCTTAGGCCTGCTCTGGACTCTCGCACCCGCAATCGCGACGGCCGCTACGGTTGACGCGACGTTGATCCCCGACGGCACGTACGTCGTAAAGGTGGAGAAGGTCGAGGACGCGCAGCACGCCACCGTGATGATGAACAACGGCATCGAAACCGTTCTCTTGGCAACGGGTGGCGCATCGTTCAGCAAGGTGAAGGCCAGCGACACGATCAAGGTCTCCATCGTCAAGGGGAAAGTCCCCGTCCTGGCGGTTCAATAACCAGTTAAGGTTGTTCCAGGAATGTGAAAAGCCCGGTGCACCGCCGGGCTTTTTGCGCGGTACGACGAAGAAAAAGAGTCCGATGCAGACGGGTTCGTTCGAGACTTATGTCCTCGGGCTATTAGCTGTTCCAGAACGGTTGCCGGCATGAGGCACGGCGGAGAAGCCGAGGAGCGGGCGCAGCAGGCGATGCAGGCGCTTGCAGAATCGGAACGGCGCTACCGCCTCATAACGGAAGCGATTCCTGAATTCGTGTGGCTGGACTCCGCAGACGGAAGCGCGATCTATTCCAATAAACGATGGCTCGATTATACGGGCCTCAGTGAAGAAGAAAATGAGGGCTTCGGGTGGGAGCGCGTCGTGCATCCGGACGATCTCAAACGCTTGGAATCGGAGCGCGAACGAACTCTGCGAACCGGAGAGCCGTACGAGGGTGAATGCCGGTATCGCGGACGCGACGGAAAATACCGGTGGTTCCTTTTTCGTTCAATCCCCGTACGCGACGAAAGCGGCGCTATCGCAAGTTGGATCGGTACCGCCACCGACATCGACAAACAAAAGCGGGCGGAAGCGCAGCAAGCGTTTTTCGCGCTCGCCAGCGACGTGCTGGGATCAACGCTCGACGTGGCGAGCACGCTCGATCGCATCGCGCGGCTTGCGGTTGCGTCGCTCTGCACGTGGTGTCAAATCGATATTCCGGATCCGAGCGGACGGTTGCGCGTGGCCGTCGTCGCTCATCAGGATTCCGACGACGAACATCTCCTCGAGCAACTCGTCAATCATCACATCTACAACGACAGCGCCGAGCTCGGGCCGCCGGCGGTTTTCGCAAACCTCAAGCCGCAGTTGCTGGCGCACGTCGATGAAAAAGCGGTCGAATACGTCATTCCTGACGCGAAGTACCGCGACGTCTACCGCCGCGTCGGATATTCTTGTGGACTCATGGTGCCGCTTCGCATACGCAATCGCGTGTTGGGCGTACTCGGGATCGCTTCCGACGACCCGACGCGTTTGTACACGGATTTCGATGTCGCAACCGCGCTTGAGCTCGGCCGGCGCGGCGCCATCGCGCTCGACAACGCGCAGTCGTTCGCACGCGAGCATCGTGTCGCCAGCACGTTGCAGCGCGCGTTGCTCCCTGCGAAGCTGCCACAGATGGAACGCGTGCGCTTCGATTCCGCATACGCTTCAGCCGCTTCCGCGCAAGGCGAAGCGGTGGGCGGCGATTGGTATGATGCGTTTGCGCTCGACGATACGCGTATCGCGATCTCGATGGGCGATGTCGCCGGACACGGCGTGGACGCGGCCGTTACGATGGGCATCGTGCGTCAAGCGATCCGCGCCGCCGCCATCGACGGACGCAGTCCGCGCAACGTCCTCGCGAGCGCAGACACGCTGGTAAAGCTCGAGCAGCGCTCGCAAATGATTACCGCACTTTTCGGCGTTTACGATACGAAAACTCGCGAATTCTCATACAGCATCGCCGGCCATCCCGAGCCGCTGCTCGTCGATGAAAACGGCACGCTTACCGAATTGCCCGGAAGCGGTGTACCGTTAGGTGAAGTCTTTGATACCTCGCTGGTGAAAGAACACAATATCATCTTGCCGCGAGGCGCCGCGGTCGTATTCTACACCGACGGCTTGGTCGAATATGCGCGCGACGCTTTGGAAGCGCTGCAGCGATTGCAAAACGCGGTTCGCGACCGGTTCTTCTTGGAAGGTGAACAACCGGCGCAAGCGATCATCGACGCCGTTCTCGACGGAAAACAGCGCGACGACGTCGCCGTGCTGGTCATGCGATTGCTTTAATCGCCGCCCTTGTTCAGGTTCTCCGCCGCCGCAATGAAGTGCGCGCGAAACCACCAGATCAAAAACGCTTCGCCTCGCACGGAACAATCGATCTCTCCGCGCGCGGGCAGGTTATCGAACTGCCCTTCTTCGATGGCGGCTTGGATTTTATGCAGTGCAACGAGCTCGACAATGTCCATAGAGCACCTTTGGAGATGAGTATATCATCCCGAGGCGCCGCGCAGGCGTACATCGTGCGTGATCGAAGTCGGCAAGCATGGCGAGGGCCGCTACGTCCCTCCAGGGACCTGAGGAAGCGACGTTGGCGCAGGCATTTGCCCGACGCGAACGATGGGCATTTGACGAAGCCTACCGGCGCTACGGGTCGTTGCTTTTTTCGGTAGCGCTCAACGTTCTTCACAGTGCCGAAGACGCCGAGGACTGCGTACATGACGTGCTCGTGCGCATTTGGAAGAATCCGCAAGCCTTTGCCGTCGAGCGCGGATCCGTGCGCGGGTTTCTGGTCGTGTGCATTCGCAACGATGCAATATCACGGCAACGCTCCGCAGCACGGCGCGCGCGGCTTTCTGAGCGCATCGGCCATGAAGCCGAAGCAACCGAAGAGATTGAGATCGACGATTTCGTAGAACAGACAAGGGTGCGCGAAGCGCTCGCGCAGCTCCCCGAAGATCAGCGTAAGGCGGTAACGCTCGCATATTTCGGCGGCAAAACACACGTGGAGATCGCCAAAGCCCTCGACCAGCCGCTCGGGACGATAAAAAGCCGCATTTCGCTTGGACTTCGCAAACTCGGCGCCGCGCTTTCAGGAATTCGCACATGATCGATCACATCGACGAACTCGCTGAACTCTACGCGCTCGGCTCGCTCGACGAGGCGGATCGCGCGCATGTCGAAGCGCATGCTGCGACCTGCGAAATTTGCGCGGAGCGATTGCATGAAGCGGAATTAGCAATTGCCGAGGTCGCGGGTGGACAACCGCAGTACGAGCCGTCATCTTTTCTTGCGGCGCGCTTGCATCGATCGATGGCACCGGCAGGGGCGCGCGTCCGTTTTCAATGGGGATTGGCCGGTCTCGCGTTTGCCGCCGCACTCGCGATCGCGTTCATTCCTACGTGGGTAGCCGTGGATCGGACGCGCACGGTCTCACAGGCGATGCTTCAGGATGAGCATGCGCTCGCTCGCATTGCAAGCGCGCCGTCGTTCAATCGTGCGGTCTTCATCTCGCCGCAAAACCAGCCGATGGACGCGAAAGTCCTCTACGGCCCGCGCGGCGATTGGTATTACGTCGTCGTGATGCATCCGCGGCCGGGCATGCAAGTGGCGTACGTGCACGACCATCACATGGAGATGCTGGGCCGCGTGGCAATGCACGGCGAGGCCGGAACGCTCTATTTGCCGGTCAATCACAAAATGGAAGAACTCGCGTTGCTGCAAGGCAAAACCGTGGTCGCGGCTGCGCATCTGGTGTATTAACCAACAAGCAGCCGGAGGCTCCCGTCATCAACCACGCGAAGTGCGAACACTATGCGACTCAGCGCTGTTTGCATTGCCTTAGCTTTTGCGTTGCTGCCAATTGGCGCGGCGGCACAAAGTTCGCCGCCGCCGCAAGCGATTCCGACGCCCGTGCCGTTTAACGCATCGACGGCGCACGCAATCGACGCAATCGCGCTCGCCGAGTTACACTCGGGCAGCACTCCAGGCCTTGCCGTGGGCGTCGTTGAGGACGGCCTGCTGGTGTATTCGCGCGGCTTCGGTTTTTCCGACGTCTCGAAGCACCGGCGCGTCACCGCGACGACGCAATTTTATGCGGGATCCGTCAGCAAGCAGTTTACCGCGGCAGCGATTCTGCTGCTCGTTCAAGACAAGAAACTTGCGCTGAGCGATAAAGTTGGCAAGTACGTCCCCGAACTCACCATCGCCAAAGACGTCACCGTTGCACAGCTGTTGCAGCAGACGTCCGGATTACCGGATTACACGCAAGCGCCGGGCGTAAACCACGATCCGGTAAAGCCGACTAAACTCGACGATCTCATCAAGGCCGTCGATCGGATGAAGCCCGTTTCCGCACCTGGCGCCCAGTTTCAATACAACAACTTGAATTATATGATTGCGGGCCTTATCGCTGCGCGCGTGAGTGGTGAGCCGCTCTCGGTGTTTTTACAGACACGCATCTTTGAACCGCTGATTATGACCTCGACCATCCTTGCCGGAGATCAAGGCATATCTTCCGACCACGCCGTCGGCTATACTCGCGTCAACGGCCGGTTCAAACCGGTCAAGCCGTGGGATCCGGGCTGGCTTTACGGCGCCGGCGATCTCATATCGAATGTCGCCGATCTCGCGAAGTGGGACGTTGGTTTGCCGTTGGTGCTCAATGTCGATTCCGTACGCGCGATGTGGAGCGCAAGCGGCGCTCCGGGCGGATTGGCGTACGGCATGGGATGGGTCATCGATCAGCGCGGCGGTCAGCGCTATCTATGGCACAACGGCGAGCTCGCGGGGTATCATACGATGAACTCGATTCTACCCGAACAGCATGTCGCCGTGATCGTGATGAGCAACGCTGACTCGCTGCATTCGCAGACGACCGTTTCACCGGAGCGTCTGGCTAGCCGGATACTTGACGTCGTGGCGCCCCTGCCGCCGGCGCATTTCGGGAACGTGATCATGCAGCGCGCGACGGAATGGCTGGGCCGCTTACAACGGCTAGACATCGACCGAACGCAGCTCACGAACCAGTTCAGTCAATATCTAACCGACCAGGTCGTTATACGAGCCGATCTCAAGGGGCTTGGGCCGTTGCAATCGATGGTGCCCACCGAGAGCTTCCAGCGTTCAGGGGATACGGTTTACGTTTTCGATGCCAAATTTGCCCGAGGTGTCATGCGCTATGAATTTGCGCTTACACCGGACGGCAAAATCGACGGGTTGCTTTTCGCGCCTTAGTCGTCGCCGTTGGCGAGACGCCGGCCCGTTGCCTCGATAACCTTGCCCAACATGCTCACCGCTTCGGCTCGCGACGCATTGCTGAACATATATTTCAGCTTGTCGTCCGAATCTTCGACGATGAGCACAGCTCGCTTGCCTGCGCGCACAGCAGCAATCAGCTTATTGAGATAGGCTTCATCTTCTGGTGCTAACACAGACGGTGCTCCGGCTTCCTTGCCTTCACTTAGCAAATGTTTTAAAACCGCATTGATATCCCGCGGAGTCTCCACGCGTAATTCCTCCATGGCAAAAACCGCCACAGTTACTTAAACGCAACAGTATCACATAAAGTGTCTGCTGCGTATCTAGATTATCGACTCTTAAAAAAACTATTTTATGTCGCC
>CAZHGH010000132.1:0-6458 GCA_964531205.1 uncultured bacterium | reverse complement strand
AGTGAAACGCCGATTGCACTCGTTGCGTCGAGCAGTTTGAACGCGATCTCGTGTTGCGATAGATCGGGGCACGCGCCGTAACCCCACGAGTAACGCTTACCGCGTTCGTTCGCAAGTCCCAGTTCTTGCCGAATCGTGCGATGCGCGTATTCCGCGAGCGCTTCCGCG
Organism: uncultured bacterium; assembly: GCA_964531205.1. GTDB lineage: Bacteria > Vulcanimicrobiota > Vulcanimicrobiia > Vulcanimicrobiales > Vulcanimicrobiaceae > JAICWY01. The sequence goes on along the minus strand of CAZHGH010000132.1, from coordinate 6,290 downwards.
CTTTGCACCGAAAAGCCGTGCAAGAAATACGATTCCGTGTATTCGCCGCTTTGATGTAATTGTTCGATGCGTTCCGCAGCGCGCGTGCCGACCGTGACGACTTGCAGCGCTACAACGTCGACGCCGCGCCCGTTGTCCGGCTCGCGGACGTAATCGGCAAGCGAGAGATGCTCGCCGCCGGGTTGACGTGCGAACGTGAAACGCCCGATTTCTTTTGACGGATCCGCTGGATCGTAAATGACGACGTCATTGCCTACGCCGGCAGCGGGGAAATAACCGTAGACGAAACGCGGTTCGAGCAACCCGTCGCGAATCGCCATCTCCTCATACCGGTGCAGACGCGGTTCGAAATCCTCACGAACGAGTTTTTCGAAGGCGTCGCCTTTCGTGTTCGCCGCGCCCCACGATAAGCGGTACAAACTACGCAGATCGAAACACGACCACAGTTGTTTCGCATCGATTTCACGAACAGTACGCGCTCCCCAGAACGGCGGTTTCGGAACGTCGGCCACTTCCGTTTTAATGGCAGAATACCGGATCTGGCCGTTGCCCGATGGAACCGCCGCGCGCTGCGAATCGCGAAGTTTAAACGCTTCTTGTTTGGCGCGTTCGAGCAACGCTTCGCGCTCCTTCGGATCGCCCGTGAGAGACTCCATAATCTGCAAGCCTTCAAACGCGTCTTTTGCGTAAAAGAGGCCCGGATCGAAGAAACGCCGGCCATCGTCGAGCAGTGAGATCCGGCGCCCGAAATCGCGGTTAATCGCCGCACCGCCGACCAACACGGGGAATTGCAGTCCGCGCGAATCTTGTTCTTGCACGCACACCGGCATCTGTTTGCTCGTGGAGACGAGCAATGCAGAAAGGCCGATTGCATCCGCCTGCACTTCTTGCGCTTTCTCGAGAATCGTATTCATCGGCACTTGCTTGCCGAGATCGAACACCGTATAGCCATTGTTCGAAAGAATTGTATTTACAAGGTTTTTGCCGATGTCGTGCACGTCGCCGAACACCGTTGCAAGCACGACCTTGCCTTTGGTGACGCCTTCCTTCTTCTCGAGAAATTGCTCGAGATGTGCGACGGCCTTCTTCATCACTTCAGCCGACTGCAGAACGAACGGCAGAATCAGTTCGCCGGCGCCGAATTTGTCGCCGACTTCCTTCATTGCCGGCAAGAGAATGTCGTTGAGAACAGCAACGGCGTCGCGTGTTTTCAGTGCGTCGTCGAGCTTCGCTTCGATGCCGTCTTTGCGCCGGCGAAGAATCGCATTGTGAATGCGCACTTCCGGCGGTGCGTCCGCGTCGTCGTCTTTTGCAGGACCGGAGCCTTGTGCCGTGCCCACCGTGCTCTCATAATGCTCGATGAGCCGTTGCAGGGCATCGGAGCGGCGGTTGAATACGAGATCGTCACAAAGTTCGCGCTCCGTCGCGTCGAGTTCCGCGTACGGCGTAATCTCTTTCGGATTGACCAACGCGAGATCGAGTCCGGCTTCGACGCAATGGTGCAGAAACACCGAGTTGAGCGCCGCGCGCGCGTGCGGTTTCAGACCGAAGGACACGTTGCTAACGCCGAGCGAGGTCAACACGCCCGGCAGGGCCGCCTTGATCGCACGAATGCCCTCAATCGTTTCGATCGCGGATTCGATATATTCGGCGTCGCCCGTCGCGAGCGTGAATGTCAGATCGTCGAATATCAGGGCGCCGGCGGGCAAGCCATACTCAGTTACGACGATGTCGTAAATGCGTTTTGCGACCTCGAGTTTGCGCGCGGCGGTTTTCGCCATGCCGGTCTCATCGATCGTCAGCGCAACGACGGCCGCGCCGTGTTCGAGCGCCATCGGCAGAACGGAGTCGATCTTCGCCCGGCCGCTTTCGAGATGCACCGAGTTGATGATGGCGCGGCCCGGATAATTCTCCAGCGCGCGCTGAATAACGCGCGGCTCGGTGGAGTCGATCATGAGCGGCGCTTCAACCGATTGCGCCAGTTTGCGCACGACGACGCGCATCTGCTCGTCTTCATCGGTACGTTCGGTCAGCGCGCAACAAATGTCCAGCGTATGCGCGCCGCCTTCCACCTGCTCGCGGGCAAGGAGCGCGATGTCGTCGTACGCTTCTTCTAAGAGAAGCCTTTTGAGTTTGCGAGAGCCCTGCGCGTTGATCCGTTCTCCGACGAGCATCGGACGCGGTTCTTGTTCGAGCGCGATCGCCGTCATCGCCGATGCGACAAATTGTTTTGGCTTCGCCACGGGGATACGCGGCCGAACCGCATGCGTATCGAGTGCCGCGCGAAGCGCGCTAATATGTGCCGGCGTGGTACCGCAACATCCGCCGACCACGTTCACGCCGAATTCGCGCACAAAGTCCGCGAGTTCGGATGCAAGTTCTTGCGGCGTTTCCGGATAGATCGTCTCGCCCTTCGGCCCCATGATGGGCAGACCGGCGTTCGGAATGACGCTGATGAACCGATCCGACATCTCGGTGAGGTAGCGCACCGGATCGCGCATTTGCGAAGGGCCGGTCGAGCAGTTCAAACCGATCACATCCACCGGCAATGCGCCGAGCGTCGCGCAAATCGCGCGAATGTCCGTACCCAGCAGCATGCGGCCTTCAGTAATGAGCGTGGGCTGTGCTTGAATCGGTACGCGCCGCATGCCCTTTGCAAACTCGCGCGTGATGCCCGCGATCGCCGCCTTGAGCTCGAGCAGATCTTGCATCGTCTCCAGCAAAAGCAAATCGACGCCGCCTTCAACGAGATGGCGCGCCTGCTCGCCGTAAATGTCTGCGAGTTCCTGGAACGTGATCTTCGAAAGCGTCGGATCGGACGATGAGATCAGCATGCCCGTCGGTCCCATCGAGCCGGCGACAAATCGCGGCCGTTCCGGCGCGCTGTATTTCTCGCACGCGACCCGTGCGATCTGCGCGGCGTTACGATTGACTTCCGCGACGCGATCGCCTAAGCCGTACTCATCGAGCTTCAGACGCGACGCGGTAAAAGTGTCGGTTTCGAGGACATCGGCGCCGGCTTCGAGATACGATTCATGAATGCGCTGGATGAGATCGGGCCTGCTGAGTACCAGCGCCTCGTTGCACCCATGATATTGTGTGCCGCCGAAATCTTCAGCGGAAAGCTCGAGATCCATGAGCTGCGTGCCCATGGCCCCGTCGAAGAGCAGCACGCGCTCTCGGAGCAGTTCTAGGTAGTTAGCCAATTGTTATCTCGTACTCGCTTTGGAGACGGCGAAGGTACCAGCGGCGCGCACTTCGCCCACGACGCGCCCGGCTCGATTATACACGATTGGCCGCTCCAGGTCGGCCAGTTTGGTCAACGCCTGCTCCGAAAGAAGGCCTTGGCGCCGCAAAATGGCGAGCACCGCCGGAGCGCGGCCGCGCGAGGCGCCATCGATAACCTTGACCGCCATGCCCGTGCCGGCATCTAAGAGCGCGGCGCCGTGAACCCCTTCCGCTCCGCCCTTACAAGCAACTGCTCCTTCACCCGCCTGCATAAGGCGAGCGTCGAATTCGCCGGTTCCCGAGACATATTCCGGATATTGGATCATCGCGTCTCGCACGATTCGCAGCGCAGCAGCATCGCTTTCATCGATCCCCTCCAGCGTAGCAAAACGCATGAAGGACAGCGCGGCATTTCGCAACGGTGTTGCATACACCGGAATACCGCAGCCGTCGACGCCCAGCGCAAAATTTTCCACGCGTTGATCCGACATACGCGCGCATAATTCGAGAATGCGTTGCTGCGCGGGATTCGAAAGCTCCATGTACGTTGCCGGATCCGCGCCAATCGCTTTGCACAGCGCGAGGATGCCCGCGTGTTTACCGGAGCAATTATTATGCAGCGAAGTCGGCTTCACGTGCGCTTCTTCGAGCGCACGCGCCGATTCGGCATTGTAGGGTGCGTGGACGCCGCATTGCAGCCACGATTCATCCAAACCGATCTTGCGCAAAATCGATTGCACGGCTTCAACGTGGAACGGCTGACCTGTGTGTGATGCAGCCATCACGGCGATCTCGCAAGGCTCTAGACCGAAACGCTTGTGAACGCCGGCCGCTATTGCAGCAGCCGCGATAAACGGTTTAGCAGTAGAGCGCAGATAGACGGGCGCGTCGATGTCTCCAAGCGAGAACGTAACGTTTCGCGCGCTGTCCATCACGCAAGCGGCGATGTGGTGGATCGACTCCACCAGATCGCCGCGCGTGACTTCTACGAAAGGTTCGCCTTGAAGTTGATGCTCGTTGTTATACCAGGGCGGATTCGACAATATTGGCTTCCTGTTCGGCAAAGACTGGATTGGACAGGTACCGCTCGCCGGTATCCGCTCCAATCGTCACAATCAGTTTGCCTTTCGACTCAGGACGCGCAGCCACTTGCAATGCCGCCCAGATGTTGGCACCCGATGAAATGCCGACGAGCATGCCTTCTTCGCGCGTCGCACGGCGCGCCATCGCAATGGCATCTGCATCTGTCACGCGGATGACTTCATCGTAAATACTCGTGTTGAGCACTTTGGGAACAAAGCCCGTGCCCGTTCCTTGAATTTTGTGCGGTCCGGCTTGACCGCCCGAAAGCACCGGCGACGCATCCGGCTCACCCGCAATAATCTTGACGCTAGGTTTGCGTTCTTTCAACACTTCACCCACGCCGGTGATCGTGCCGCCCGTACCGACCATCGCCACGACAATGTCGACCATGCCGTCGGTGTCGCGCCAAATCTCTTCAGCTGTAGTACGCCGGTGAATTTCGGGATTCGCCGGATTCTCGAACTGCTGAGGAATGAAATATTTTCCGGGATTGCTTTGAAAGATCTCGTTCGCTTTTGCGATTGCGCCTTTCATACCGTCGGCGCCGGGCGTAAGAACGACTTGCGAACCGTAGGCTTTAAGCAAATTACGCCGTTCGATCGTCATCGTGTCGGGCATCACGAGAATTACGGGATACCCTTTTGCAGCAGCGACAAAAGCGAGCGCGATGCCGGTGTTTCCACTCGTCGGCTCGAGGATGACCGTGTCGGGACGCAGGCGCCCTTCGCGCTCGGCCGCCTCGATCATCGAAACACCGATGCGATCTTTGACGGAGCCCGCGGGGTTGAATGACTCCATCTTGACCAAGACCGTGCCGGGAAGGCCTTTTCCGAGGCGGTTCAGCTTGACCAGCGGCGTGTTGCCGAACGTGTCGGCCAAATTTTCATAGATGCGTGCCATAGTACGCATCATAACCGAAATGCCTGCGTAAAGGCTGCACCCGGGAACCGCCCGAACATACTTTCGACCGTGTTCTCGTTGGCCGAAAAGTCCTTATACGTCGAAGCGATCGACCTGTGGATCGACTCGATGCGTTCCCGCGAGCGCTGTTACGTTTCGCACGGCCACTCCGACCACGCGCGCGAGCACGACGTCATCGTTGCGACGCCCAATACTGCAAAGATTTGCCGCGCCCGCTTCGCGCGGCGCGAGACGTACGCGGTGCAAACCTCACTGCTGGAGCCCGTTAAAGCTCCGCGGGCGCCGAGTTGCTTCGAAGAACACGAGTTCAACACGCCATGGAGCGATGGCGAGCATCGACTTACGCTATTCCCTGCCGGACACGTCTTAGGCAGTTCGCAGATCTTAATTGAAGGCGAGCATGGCCGCTTCGTGTACACCGGTGATTTCAAACTGGATACATCGTTGACAAGCGAACCGCCGGAAGTAAAACGGTGCGATGTTTTGCTGATGGAGTGCACGTACGGCCGTCCACATTACGCGTTTCCGCCGCGCGACGAAGTGGCCGGCGAAATGACTGCCTTTGCGCGCGATGCACTAAACGCGGGCGCCATCCCGGTCTTCTTTGCGTATTCACTGGGAAAAGCGCAAGAAGCCGTCGCTATTCTCGGCAGCGCCGGTCTTTCCGTAACCGTGCACGGCGCGATTCACTCTCTGTGCAAAGTGTATGAAGAATGCGGCGTGAGGCTGCCCAACTATGTCCGATACGACGCGCATCTGTTTAATAAGGAAAGCGTCGTCGTGTGGCCTCCGTCAGGACGCGCCTTACCGAAAGCGCTGCAAGGCAAGTCCGTGCGAACGGCAATGCTCACAGGGTGGACGATGGATCGCAGCGCGCCGTTTCGCTACGGCGTCGATCGCGGATTCGCGCTTTCGGATCACGCCGATTATCCGGCGTTACTGCGGTATATCGAAATGGCGCAGCCGAAGAAAGTATTGCTCAACCACGGCTGGCGTGACTTTACGTACCGGTTACGGCACCTCGGCATCAACGCCGAGTATCTCGAGGAGCACGCACA
>CAZHGH010000131.1:0-6552 GCA_964531205.1 uncultured bacterium | reverse complement strand
TAAACCCCGCTAAGTCGATTTAATGCGTGTTTCCGCGACCACGGAAAACCGAGTGACGTCATGGGCCGGCTCCAGATCTTCGCCGCCTTCGATAGGCGCGGACGAGTTGAATAGAAAAAAGCGGCGCCGCCGGGTCAAGCCGCACGCCGGCTGGACCGACCGCGGCAATCTCATAAAGTGCCGCCCGCTCTTCTTTAGATAGCAGCGCGATCGCGGCCAACGCGGCATCCCGCTCATTTATCCACGTCGGGGCCTTAGAAACAGGTCGCGTTGCATTCGTCTCTCGTGCGCTGTATCGGTGCTCCCGGCAGAACCAGACCGCGTCCCGCCAGCACGCCGTGTCCGCAATGTGGGCGACCACGTTCGCGTGCCGATGGCACACTCGGCAGACGCCTTTGATTACCGTGCCGCGCGCAATAGCCACGTAGAGTTTCGCCCGCGCGGAATCCCGCGCTCGAGCCACTTCGTCGCGGTTTTTCGCGCGGTCCCGTCGGCGGGCGTTACGCTCCTTTCGATGCTTGCGATGCGATCGCCGATTGGCGGCGGCGTGGCAAAGCGCGCAGTAGCGGCCATTTTCACGCGGCCGGCGCCGGCATTTCCCGCGCGCGCAGCGGGCGATTTTCGGGGTCATATTGTTTCAGACGCTAACAGGATTTTGGCCGGTCGTCCAGGGGTTAACATAACCGCCGGTATATTAACCACCATGGAATCTGAAAGTGCTCCGGCGGTAATCGCCGTCGCAGACACGGGTGCAGAGCCCGAGATCGCCGCACTGCCTTTTCCGCCGTACACGACCGACGACGATCTCATCGAGCTCTGGCTGCATGGCAAGAGCGACCACACCATGGACGCCTATCGCGCCGATGTTGCGCGTTTCCGCCTCTTCAGCGGCAAGTCGTTGCGCGCAACGTACCTCTCCGATCTGCAACGGTACGCTCACTCATTGCAAGGGGCGCCGGCGACGCGAGCGCGTCGGCTCAAAGCACTCAAATCGCTGCTCTCCTTCGCCGCCCGCCTCGGCTACATGCCGTTCAACGTGGGTGCCGCGATTCGCGGACCAAAAGTCGAAGAGAAACTCGCGGAACGGATCCTTAGTGAACGCCAAGTGTTTGCGCTGCTCGAGGCGGTCGAAGACAACGCGCGCGATCATGCCCTGATCCGGTTGCTGTACAATGGCGGGCTGCGCGTCTCCGAACTTGTTGGTCTGCGCTGGCGTAATCTCATTGATGGCGTTGCGAATGTTACGGGCAAAGGCGGCAAGACGCGTGTCGTTCGGCTCTCACGTGGGACATGGCAAGAGGTGCAAGGGTTGCGAACCAAAGAGGCGCTCAGCGACGATCGCGTATTTCCGATGAGCGCTTGTAACGCGTGGAAGCGCGTGAAGCGCGCTGCAAATCTCGCCGGGATCAAGGATTTGCCAGTTTCTCCGCACTTCTTGCGGCATTCGCATGGGACGCACGCCTTGCGTCGGGGAGCGGATCTGGCCACCGTACGCGATACTTTGGGGCATGATTCGATTTCCACGACGGGGCGTTATCTGCACGCGCGCCCGGATAAATCCAGCGGCGACTATCTCGCGATCTAACGATCCGCTTTGAATATATCGTTACGTTCGGGCGGCCTGTTATTCGTCGTCGGTATCGTCGTCGTCAGGTTCTCTGTTATCGGGGTCTCGGAACTGGGTCTAATCCCGGCATCGGTTCCCGTTCGAGTTCAAGGCCTGATTTTTCAAAAGCAGTCTGTGCGCTTTTCACGTAAGATCCACTTAATATTGAGAAAGACCACTTAAGCGTGAGAATACACTTATACTTGAGAAAGCACGAGTTGGCACCGAGTATCCATCGTTCTGCCAACCTCATAGGGCCATGACGGCTTTTGCCGGTACTCGGTAAGCGAAAACCCAGGCCCATGAAGGGGCTCAGCCGCATTCGATCGACTGAGCGGCGTCGAGCTCCAATGTTCCTGCCGTAGCCACAAAAAAGAACCGGAGGCGCCGTTTGGGCGGCGTATAGCGATCTGAAAGTGCCTGAGCGTCGGCCGATGCCAGCCCGGGCCACCTGCGTCGTCTGGTCAAGCGACTTGTGACGATCGCTGCGTACGATGTCTTCACCGTAAGAGGAGACATCATGAACGTGTCAATGAACCGCGAAGAACCGCGCAACCCACACCATGCAGAGCGGGAAGCGCCGCAAAGCCACCTGGTCCATCGTGCAGGCACCATCGGTTCCGGTCTATTTCCAGGCTGGGGCCCCAAACTCTAATTCGATCGCTGAATCCGGCAAAAAGGAGATAAAAATGGGCATCGTCGTCTTTAGCAGCCTACGCGAAGCTTTCAAGAACGGCTTCGAAGTCTACGATCGCACCGCAGACGGATATCTGGTCCGGGCCCGATGCACCGGTCGATGGGCTTTCGCTATCGTTCTTTGCGAGTAAGCAGTATGAAAGCGCCAAGAAGAAGCCGGCGGTATACCGTCGGCTTTTCATATTCCGGCGTCAAGCGACTTGTGAGTGCTCATGCGTACGCTTTGGTCACACCTCATTCCATACGAAAGTGAGACCCATGAAACAATTCATTAAACCCGCAGCCTTCGCGGCAGCCGTAGTCCTCGCGGCCGCGTTCGCCTCATCCGCCAATGCCGCTACCGTGTCGCTGCAACCGCTAACACCCGTGATAGTTTCGAGCGTCAGCGTCGTTGGAGCCTGTCACACGCCGCAAAAGGATGCCCGGATCGCCGGTACTCCGTTCTTCGAAGATTCCCTTATCGATGAGGCCGGCGGCGTCAGTGGAACGTCCGGCGTGGTCATCGGACTTTCGTCAACCGGCCGCGTCACTTCCACCGACCTCGTTGAGTCGAGCGGGAGCTGGGATCTAGATATGGCCACGCTGCTCTCAGCGCGCACGACGAAATTCTCTCCGGAAATTCGGAACTGTGCCGCGATCGCAGGCCGCTACTTATATCAGATCGTGTACTAGCCGCTTACAGGCGTCAAGCGGAGCAGCGAGATAACGCTGCCCCGCTTGGCCGCCCTCAGTGTTGTGGCGCTCGCTCAAAAGGTTTAGTCTAACATTAAGGAGGCGGCCTATGGGCATCCAGGGCCGGATCCGGAGCACTTCGCGCATCCGTTCGTTCGTGCGCATCTTCTCCGTTCTGTCGCTTACGGGTTTCGCCGTTGCGTTGGCATTATCAACGCTTATATTCTATTGGGTTCCGTACGAAGATACCGGCGTTTCTCTTAACGGCGACGTCATAGACAGCGTTCCCGAAGGATCGCCGGCTGCGAAGTCGGGGCTACGCGTCGGCGATCGGCTCGACCCGAAGATGTCGTTCTTCGACCGCGAGCGCATCGGATGGCCCATTCATCCGGCACGTGGGCAAACCTATAGGTTCAGAGTCGTTCGCGATGGCTCGGTACGAACGATAACGCTGCATGCGATAAATCGAAGCACGCCTTCGCCGCCGAATTCGACCGAGCTCCTCGAGTACGTGATCGGCGTACTGTCGTTTCTTCCATTTGTAGCCGTCGGGACGCTGCTCGTGTTGCTTCGCCCCACTCCGCTCACATGGATGTTCTTTCTTTTCTGCGTTGGAAATCCGACGTCAAAATATTTTGGCGCCGTCGATTTGCTGTCGAGTTTGCCGATGCCGGCAGGTTTCATACTCAACGTGATCCGCACCACACTTCTCATAACCGGTTACATCGCGTTCCTGTATTTCGCGTTGCGCTTTCCCAATACGCGTTCCGGCGGATGGCGAGCTCGCGTCGAACGCACGCTACCGTTAATCTTTGTCTTATACCTGGCTTTTGATTACCATGGTTGGTTTTCGCAATTCTACCACCAGGATCCGGGCGCACCACAGAACACTCCGTACCTTTTCCCGGCAATATCGCTGTTTTGCGTTGTCGTTGCCGTCGCTTCACTGGTCGGCACGTATCGCAGCTCATCGCTGCAGGATAAGCATCGCTTAAGCTGGGTGGTCGCCGGCACGGTCGTAAGCTATTCTGTCGTACTTATGCGTGAAGTTCTTGCCAGTTTTGGGCTGCTCAACGGCGATACGCTTTTGTTTTGCATCGCTACGCAGTCGCTGTCCGCTTTCGCACCATTAGGATTGGGCTACGCCATCCTCAGGCATCGCGTCATCGACGTGCGCTTCGTCATCAATCGCGCGGTGGTCTACGCGATCATGACGACACTTTTAGTCGTGCTTCTAGCGTCGAGCTATTGGGTAATTGGTCTGTTACTGCAGCAAACGCGCCTTGCTGCATTCGCGCAGCTTGCGGCGGTCATCATTATCGGCATTTCGCTGCAGCAAGCCTACAGACGCATCGAGTCGTCGGTAAACCGTTGGTTCTTTAAGTCGGTGCACGCGGCGCAAGAGCACCTCGCGCGTGTAGCGGCGATGCTGCCGTCAACGGAATCCGCGCAGGCGCTCGAAGCCACGTTGGCGTCGGAGCCGGTGACCGCGCTGAATCTAACAAGCGGCGCCGTATTTCACCGGCGCAGCGATGGCCGGTTCGAACGTTCGGCAGCAATAGGATGGTCCGACGACGATAACGCATCGCTAGAGCGCGACGATCCCTTGGTTTTGCATCTGCAGGCAAAGCACAGTTCGTTATCATTGAGCGAAACCGCGTTTCCGGAATCGTATCTGCGCGCGAGAACCAATGACGCAGACCAGGCGCTGCCGATTTTCCAGCGCGGGGTCCTGACCGCGATCGCGCTCTATGGGCCTCACAGCAATGGAACGCAAATCGATCCCTCGGAGCGCTCTTCTATCGCCAAACTCGGCGCCTCGGCGGAGAGCGCCTACGACATGATCCAAGCGCGCGCAGACAATGCGCAGCGCTTATCGCAACTGCTCGAGGCAGTCGGCAACGTTACTTACGATGAGCTGCACTACTACCTCGCAGAACAATTGCTGGCGGCCGTGCCGGAGCGCGATCGTACCGCGTTGATCGTGTGCGCTGTAATTCCAGATGCAAGCGACGAAGACGTCGTGTGCGCGACCGGCGATGAACTGAGCGCGCAGGTTGTGCAGGACGTCGCATCGGGTTCCGCGCTCATTCGGCGCCAGAGCAACGGCACTTACGCGGTTCACCCGTTGATTCGCCGGGTGTTGTTGCGGCATCTGGGGGCCGGCCGCGACGAAATGCTCCTTCGCTGTGCCGCGGCTTGGAAAGAAAAGCTGCAGTACGGGCGGGCGTTCGAGCTCTACTGGGAAGCCGGAAAACGCGAGCTCGCCGCCGACCAACTTGAAACGCATTATCGCAACGGCGATTTTCGGACGCTGCTGCGAACAGATCAGTATGCGGCGCGTTGCGGTGAATTCGAATCGCACGAAGTCTTACACCGTCCACGCGTATGGCTGAAACGCGCGATCACCCGCCTGTACTCGGAAGACCCGCGCGCGTGCGCACGTGAGGGCCAAATTGTGATCGAGGGGCGTGACGACGCTCTTGTGCGGTGCTGGATCTCGTGGATGCAAGCTTCAGCGGGCGAATTGGATCAATCTCGTACGCTGAATGTTTCACCCAACCTGCCTTCAGCAGTCTCCGCCTTCGCGCATTTGGTGCAGGCGCAGGCGAACGGCCGGGCCGCAAGATTCGATGAATGCGAAGCGGAGCTAAAAGCGGCGAGCGATCTTTTCGTGCCGCTCGATGAGCTCGCCGCGATGCAATCCGTCATACGCGCTTCATGCATCGATACGAGCTTCGGTCGCTTTCGTGAGGCGGCGGGCTTGCTCAGACACGCAACGGAACTCTTCGATGCGGTGCAGTCGCGCATGGCGCTTTGGTCGCTCGCCGAGCTGGCGATAAACGCATGGCTAGCCGGCGACGACGCGGCGGCGCGAGTCTCCGCGGCGGAGCTTCGCACGCGCGTCGATCGCGAGCATGCAAATGCCCTAGAGCACCTCGCTTTGAGCCTAAGCGGCGAGTTCCCACAGCCACGCGGGATTGAATCGGCGCACACTTTAGCGTTCGCCTTTTTGGTCCAGGCTTGTAACGCGCCGGACGCGGCAGCTGCACGACGCTGCGCGGAACGGGCCGGGGCCGCGGCAACGCTCGCTCATGAGCCGCTGCCGGCCGTTCTTGCTGCAGTAGCTCAAACCCAGTGCGGTGGCGCAGCTTCTGTCGAAACACTCGCAGAGCCCGTTCAAATGGCAGAATCGATTCACTCGGCGCCGCTGCGGCAGGCGATGGACTCCCTTGTTCTGGGCGATGGTGGAACGACGATGCTTACGCCGTTCCTCGAACGTTTCGAAAAACACAACGCCGACCGGCGGCGGCAGGTTTCAATTCATTTTGCTTCATGCGCGATTATGCGCGGTACGGAGCCGTTACAACTGTCCGAGCGCGAGATGGCGTTGGCTTTGGCTATCGCGCGCCGCGTGGAACCGACGCCGGCGATTCAACTCGCCGAGATGCTGTGGCCCGATCTGGATGAACCGGCCGGGCTGCGCGCAGTTCAGACCTACGTTCATCGAGTGCGAACGCGGCTTGCGGATCACGATCTGATCGAACTCACCGCACAGGGTTATCGCTATCGCGACG
>CAZHGH010000130.1:4119-6727 GCA_964531205.1 uncultured bacterium | reverse complement strand
GACGAACAGCGCAACGTGTGGTTCACGCAAAATATTCCCGGCCCGTGGTTTAGCGGAAGCACCAGAACGGCACTTGCATCGTTCAAAACTCGAAAATGGTAGAGTCTTTTGAGCGCCTACAGTACTACAAAAAGTACGCCGCTTCGAATGCTTCCGCTGTTTCCCGAATAACCCGCACTTGGTCTGCAGTGGCGAGCTTCTTTCCCGGACCCGTCGGCGTGTTGTTGCAATCGCAGATGTAGATTCGTCCGTCGCTATCGCGCAGCACGTCAAGTCCGCCGAAGTCGAGGCCCATTCGCCGCGTGAACTCCTGAATTTGTTCACGTTCGTTGTCGCTAAAAGCATCAGCAACGCTACAGTATTCGCTATGCGACGCGAGCGTTTGAAAACGGTTTGACGCGGGGCGGTAATTCACGTACACGGCGGCGACTTTGCCGGCGACAATGTTGACCCGGTATTCGCCGATTCCGTTCGACGTTTCAGAGCCGACTAAACGCTGATAGACAAAGCCGTCCTCGATGGTTTCGAGCGGGCCGTCCATCAGAGTGATATGATGCAACCCGTTGAGGTCGGATTTTCGTAGGATCGTGCCCTTGTACGTGCGTGGATCGACGTTTAGCGCATAGCCAAAAACGTCATAAAACGTGCGGTCGACGACGGTTTTTCGAATGTCCGTGCACCGGGCGTTCAACACGGCGTGGCGGGACTGAAATCTGCGAAGCGTGTCGGGATCGAGGTCATAACGCGCGCTGGGATGCCACGCGATGGCAAGATCGCTGTTCGTGCAGTCGGCATTGCAGATCTGCGCGCCGCACATCATCAGCGTTTTCCACGCGACGTACAGGTACCCCGGATAGAACACATTGATTGGCGAGGGGAAGAACGCAACGCGCCGCGATTTTCGGGTGCGCGCCGATTTTATAATATACGGTACGCCGTACAATCTTCCCATGCGTGACCGCGTCAGAGCTTCCTTGCCATTCGTTTTCAAAAACTCGCGATTGAAATATTTCGTGGGATTGCGCGCGGCTCTATACGCAAAATACAGCGCGGTGTTCACGGCACTCACGACGCGCTGAACACCTTGCGTAATCCGGCGAGGATGTCTTCCACGGGCCTGCGCTCCTTCGCGATCAGCAGCGCTGCGTATGGCACAAATGAGATGCCGAACGGGCTGCAAATCGCCTTACGATAGAAATGCCAGGCGCGCTGACTATTGCCGTTGATCCGGTGGTACGAGCATGCCAAGCGATACGCGTCGTTTTCGCGCTGCTGAATGGACAGCACATGGTTCCATCGCCGGCTCCACCGCAGCATCAGACGCGGAATTTCGGCTCCGGCCTCGACATACGTGCACGTTTTCGATTGTGAATATGGAGTGCTGTGAATGCGATAGGTATAGACGTCGAGAAAGGCCACCTTCAACCTGCTCGCGATACGAAAGGCGATGAGCGTCCACTCCCGGTGTGGAGGCAACGCGTCGAAGTATTCTTCACCGACGGCGCTGGAACGAAAGACTGCGCCTCCGGCAGCAAGCCAATTCCGGCTGCGCAGCACCGCATGGGCAAAGTCTTTGCGCACGTGCTCCATGTCGGAAAATACCGGCCTAACGACGTTCCCCGTTACATATTCGCCGTTGGTCGCAACGCATGCCAATTCGCCATGTTCGAGCAAATGTCGTACGCCAGGTTCGAGCCCGCGCGGTAGCAGCTCATCGTCGTCGTCTAAATAGGCGAAGAACTCCGTTTGCACGAGTTTGCGCGCAATTAGTGTTGCTTGCGCCTTGTCGGCTGCAGGCTCGACGATGCATTGAATGCGTGAATCCGCTTGCAGATTGCGCAACACCGTGCTGTTTGCATCGTTACCATTGACGATGACGACGCATGAAACGTGCACGCCCTCTTGCACGAGCGCAGAATTTACCGCGCGTCGAATCAGCGCGGCTCGATCGGCAACAGCCTTGGTGCGGATAAGAACCGTCACCTCAGGAAGGGGCCCGCTCACACGCTCATGGTGCCTACAGCACGCCCGCTTGCGCAATGGTCACGTTTACCAAGCAACCCCCGCCTTTCGACCTACGCCGAAATGGTGGGAACAACGGGCCCGGAGGGGAGTTGAAACATGGGCGCACGAGTCGCGCACTTTGAAATTGGTTGCCGCGATGCAAAGGCGGCGAGCCGGTTTTACCGCGAGCTCTTCGACTGGTCGGTAACGGACGAAGGGGACAGCGTCAGCATCGACACGCGTGCGTCGAACGGTATCGGCGGACACATCAACTCGCGCGAAAGCGAGCCGTACAACTACACGATTTTTTACGTCGCGGTCGACGACATCGAAGAAACAGTATTGAAGGCTGAAGCGCTCGGCGGAAAGACGCTGTTCCCAATATTGGCGCTTCCATCGGGCCGGTTCACGTGGATTATGGATGTCGAAGGGAATACGATCGGCCTGTTTCAGCAATAGAGCGGGTACAAGCATTCAATGGACAAGTTCATCAGGGACCGGTCCGGCGAGATCTTTCAGGACGACCTGACCGAGAACGAAACCAAGGCGCGCGGTGAGAAGCGCGACGACGCCGAGGCGACCTTGCGAATGGATCCGGATATCG
>CAZHGH010000130.1:0-4019 GCA_964531205.1 uncultured bacterium | reverse complement strand
CGCGGTGAGAAGCGCGACGACGCCGAGGCGACCTTGCGAATGGATCCGGATATCGATTCGCAAGAAGCGGACAGCGCGATGGCGGAAAACCGCTTTGGAGTAAACGAGCAGAAGAAGACCGACACCTAACGGTGCCGCGTTCAACTTAGGATTTCGATGGCTGCGCGGTAATCCGCGCGGCACGCGCATTTTCTGGGTATCGGGCTTTCATGGAACGCGAGCGGTACAGCGACGAAGATCTCGTAGAGCGAGAAATCGAAGAGAACACGGAGTCACCGGAACCCGACGAGGAGACCGAAATCGAGCGGCGTTCCGGGCCAGACGTGATTCGGAACGTCGATCCGTATCCGCCGCCGGAGCGCGCAAGTGCAATTTACGGCGATACCGACATCGATCCGAACCGTGAAGATCAAGTAAGCGTGCATCACGCCGACCAAGAGGACGTCCCCTAACCTAACCTAACCGGCTGTCGCCCTGCCAAAAATTCGGCCCGCTTTGCGGCTTGGCGGCAGGGCCATCCCTGCGCCTGGCCCAATGAAGCCGGGTTGTTCCAGCGCCCACGGTGCTAAGCACCCGTGGGGCGCCTTTTGTTTGGAGGTCCAAATCCACACGTGAAAATCGTGGTGACCGTAAAACTGGTTCCCGATACGAATGCCGCCAAGCGCATCGATCCGGCGACCAAACGTCTCGTGCGCACGGGACTTGAAACCGTGATCAATCCGTTTGACGAATATGCGATCGAAGCTGCGCTTCAATTAAAGGAGAAGCTCGGCGGCGATACCACCGTCACCATCTTCACGATGGCACCTGAGAGCGCAAAAGAAACGCTGCGCAAAGCGCTCGCAATGGGTGCTGATGACGCCGTAGTTTTAAGCGATGCGGCGTTGGAGGGCAGCGATGTCGCAGGCAGCTCGTACGCGATGGCGCAGGCGCTCAAGAAAGTCGGGTTCGATCTCATTATCTCCGGCGCGCTTGCAGACGACGGTAACACCGGCGGCGTGCCCGGCGCACTCGCGGAATATTTGGGCGTTCCCGGATTGACGAACGTTCGCAAGATCGAAGAAGCCGCGAACGGTAAGATCAAAACACAGCGTGAAACCGACAGCGGTTATCAAGTCGTAACGGGTCCGCTTCCCGCGCTGATTACCGTAACGATGGCCGTCGGCGAACCGCGTTACGCTTCGCTCAAAGGCATCATGGGCGCGAAGAAAAAGACGATTTCACCGTTATCGCTTGCCGATCTCGGGCTGGATCGCGCTGTGGGCACTGACGGTGCAAAAACTGAAGTCGTCGAGATCTCCGCACCGAAGCCGCGTGAAAAAGCGCGCATCGTCGAAGCGGCCGACGGCGCATCCGGCGCGCAAGCGATCTTTGAATTCCTGCGAGAGAAAAAACTCATCTAATGCAGAACGTCATCGTTTTTGTCGAACACAAATCCGGGCAAACGCGCAAGGTTACGTTTGAGCTCGCATCCGAAGCGCGCAAAATTGCCGACGCGCTCGGCGGTAAAGCGCACGCGGTCGTATTAGGCGCCGGCGCAGCCGCGCTCGCGGAGCAGCTCAAAAAATATCCGCTCGACGTCATTCACGTGGCGGAAGATCGCGACGTCGATGCGTTTCTGCTCGACCCGATCGTCGATTATCTCGAAGCGGTCGCAAAATCCGCCGGTCCGTCTATCGTGCTCGTTCCGAACACGATGCAAGGCCGCGACGTCGCCGGACGTATCGCCGCACGCTTGAACGCCGGCCTGACGTCCGACGTCACGGAGTTTACTTTCGACGGCGGCAAAGTCGTCAGCGTTGCACCGAAGTTGCAAGGCTCGACGATTACAGGTTGCGCCTTCAAAAATACCGACTATGGCGTTGTGACCGTGCGCCCGAACGCGTTCGCGGCGGAGGCCGGCGGCGGTGGCGCGCAGATTGCGACGCTCGAGAAACCAGCCGGCAAATCGTACGCCATGGTGATCGAGAACGAGGTTGAAGAAGCGTCCGGAGAACTCGGTTTGGAAGAGGCTCCAGTGGTCGTGAGCGGCGGCCGCGGCCTGGGTGGCCCGGAACCGTTTGTGACGCTCCTGAAACCCTTAGCAGACGCATTGGGAGGCGCAGTGGGAGCCTCGCGCGCAGCCGCGGATGCGGGCTGGGTGCCGTACAGCCTGCAAATCGGACAGACCGGCAAGATCGTGAGTCCGCAGCTCTACATTGCCGTCGGCATCTCGGGCGCCATCCAGCATAAGGTTGGTATGCAAACCTCCGGAACGATTGTCGCGATCAACCGCGATGGCACCGTACCGATCGGCGAATTCGCTGACCTGCTGGTCGTCGGCGACGCCTTCCAAATCGTCCCCGAACTCACGAAAATGGTTCAGGGAGCCAAAACGCACGCGTGACACTTGGCGCCTGCCAGGCGTTATTAGCCTAGATTTCAGTAAGGACAAACGATCTTGAAACGTATCCTGTTGGTCGCCTCGCTTCTCGCTGCAGTGTGCACCGCCGCGGCGCTTTCCCCCTCACCGGCAAGCAGCGCCGGGCTTTTCGGCGGCAAACCCGCTCCAAGTCCGACCCCATCGTCGACGCCCGCGCCGTTGCCGACGGCAACGCCGGAGCCGCCGAACATCGCGATTCCGCGCCTTGAACAGAAACTCAAGGCGAATCCAAACGATCGGCAAGCGATGGTTGAACTGGCGGCTCAGTTCATCGGCATCAATCATCCCGAGGCCGCGTTGCCGATCACGCAACGGTTGCTGCAGCTCGGCACCAAGACCGCGCAAGTGTATTATCTCGACGGCTCCGCTCAGGAGGCTGCGAACAACGCGGGCGCCGCAATTGCCGATTTTGAAGCCGCCTCTACGTTGGAACCGACGAATCTTTCGGTCCTCGGTGCGCTTGCGGACATCTACGTGAAGACGAACCGGTTGCAGGATGCGGAACGCGTCGCGAACCGCGCGGTGACATTTAACAAGACCGAGCCGCAAGCGTTCGTAGTGTTGGGATTGGTCTACGCCGCGGAGCAAAAGTGGGATCTCGCGCGTCAGCAATTCGAACAAGCGTACACGCTCGATCCGAAGAACGTCACGCCGCTCATGCAAGTCGCGCAAACCTGGGTCGCGCAGAATACGATTCCGAACGCGCTCGCGACGGTAGATCGCGCAATTGCCGCAGATCCGAAGAACGTGCAAGTGCTGCTGTTCCGCGCAGATCTGTACGCCAAGCAACGCGATTATGCGCGCTCTTCATCGGCATTCGACGATGCTGCAGCTGCGGCTACGACTGATGCTGAGAAAGCGTCGGTCATGGTGCGGAAGGCGCTGATGTACTCTGCTGCAGGGCAGCGTTCGCAGGCAGAAGGCGTCTTCAACGCGGCGATTCAGCAGTATCCGAAGATCTCTTCGCTGCACACGGCCTATGGTGAATACTTCGTCTCGCAGCGCGACCAGCGCCGTGCCGAACAGCAATTCCAACTCGCGATTGCGGCGGATAAGAACGACGTAAGCGCGCTCTTCGACATGGCGCAACTCAAACAGGCACAGGGCCGGACGATCGACGCGGCGAGCTACCTCAAACAGCTCACGGACATCGCTCCGAATCCGCAATCGTTCGCGCTGCTCGGACAGGCCTACGTCTCGCTGCACGACTACAAGAAGGCTAAAGACGCCTGCGCGCGCTCGTTCCAGCTGAGCCAGACGCCCGATACGCTGGGATGCATCGCCGGCTCCGACTATGACTTGAAGAACTACAAAGAAGCCGCGCAGATCTTCGATGTGCTCAACACGCAAGTCAAAGGCTACATGGATCGCAATCCGCAGTTGCTCTACATGGCCGGCGATTCATATTCGAAGACGAAGCAGAATTCGAAGGCCGTCGATTCCTACAAGCGCCTGTTGAAGCTGCTTAAGCCCGGAACCAAGGTCTACAAGCAGATCCAAACGCAGATCGCGGATCTGTCGAAGCCAACCGGCAGCAAAAAATCTAAGCGCGGATAACGATGCTCGTCGTCTATGACGACATCTACGGCGACCACCT
>CAZHGH010000129.1:2116-6842 GCA_964531205.1 uncultured bacterium | reverse complement strand
CGACGCCGGGCCCAACGCCGACACCGATTGCGACGACGACTACGGATCCGAGCGGCCACTTCTCGATCAGCGCAAAGAACGGCGCATATCTTTTGGTGATCGGATCGGATAGCAACACGGATACGACACGGCCTACGATTCACGACAAAATTGTGTTGAACGGCCAAACGGTTTTGACGGCTCCTACCATGCCGCCGTTTCCCGGTGTTACGCCGCCTGCCGTTGAGACGAGTGGGAATTATCGTCTGGCAAATATCGATCCGGCGAAAGAGCTGCCTTGCATTCAGGAATGGGATGCGCAGCGCACATCGCATTCTTTACCGCTGCCTGTGGTCGATCAATGGCTAACGGAGAATGCGCGTGCGGCGCAGACGCAATCACAAACGTCTTTCATTGGACAAGTGTCACCCAATAATCCATACGGCTTCCTTACCAGTGCAAACGCAAAGGTTCAGGGCGGCACGGACTGCAAAGGCGTTATTGACTACACTTTCACCCACGGAGATGCTTACGCTTTGAATCCTGGCTCGGTATGGTTTGCCGGCGCATACTTACCATATCAGGGTGGTACTTACAGCGCGTACGGTATCAATGAATTCCCTTACGACCCACGCATTTACACCGATCCCAGCGCTGTAGCGTGGCCGTAGATTTCACACATCGACACGAAATGTGCGAAATGCGACGTCTTACTTTTTCTACGCCGATCTAATCGTTGATTGTTATTGTGTCCGTGGTGACATACGAATTGCTTATTGAGCACCGATAACCGCCAGATCTTCCCAGCGTTGCAGTCGCTCGCTGATACTGAGATTGTACAATTATCGTCGCCGTTCCGGTTCCCGTTCGAGTAAATGTGGTTCCATCCCACGTGCCCGGACCGCTAAATTTGGTTATTCCATTTCCCGTATAACCACTGGATGTTGCACCAGTTGACGGATCGCATCCCGCTCCGCCGTCGTCTAAGAAGCTATAAGAAATCAAGCACTGAACACCGATGCCAACGGCGGTGTATGTTGGATCAGAACCGCTGCACCCACTCACCTGGAATTTAATTGAAGCGGTTGTGTTATACGCGTCCTTCCACGAACTGGAACACGCGGCTTGAGGATTTGGGCCTCCTTGCATTCGTAGTCCCACGTGAGCCGCGCTATAAGACGCGGGTGAAGCACTGGCTATAATAACGTTGCTTCCACAAGTTAGACTATAATTAGATAGAGCAGACGTATTTCCCGGCTCATACAGCTCAACATTACTGCCATTTCCATCATTAATCGTAATGCAGCCGCTGCCGTCAGTGTAAGCGGTGACGCCGCTAGGCATTGCGCCGGCAGGTGCGCTGGCATTTGCTAATGGCGTTACAAATGCGTCCTGAAAAGCGCGGCCTTGATTTACGCCACACGGCGAAAGTGCGTCGGCAACGGCGCCGCCGAAAAACTGATTGAGATAAAATCCGAAATCGTGCCGAGGTTGCACATAAGCCGTCTGCAGCGCCTGTCCGCCGATAGGCAATTCAACGAATTGCGGCCATGCTTGCAAAGCGCCCGGCGTTGGCGTTGCGGCCGGCGCCGGTGTATAGCGAAGCACGACCGTAAAGCCCGTTGGAGCGGTTTGCGTGACGAGTTGCATCTCGCGCACCATCGTTGTGCCTTCAACGCGCAAATATGTGATGTTATTGCCGCCGGCGATCCAAGGTTTACTGGGATAGAAATGCACGATGCCGCTGTGCAATGCCGCGTTGTCGTAGAGCGCGGAGTGGATAGGTGTGCTTGCATCTTGCAGCGCGGTGACGGGATACGTGTGCGCCAGAAATTTCGTGATTCCGGTGTACGCAATGTCTTTAACCGGCGTCGCGCCCGGAGCATTGTAGATATAGCGCGTTAGTGTGTGCGTTTGAGCATCGTAGTCGTACGCCCAGAAGTACGATTGATTTTTGCCGTCGCGCGTGAAGAAGTCGATTTCGTGGCCATCGGCATTTGCGGTGCCGAAGACGTCTGCCGGCGGCGTGAAGATGGCCCACGCCGAATCTTCCTCGGCGGTCCACCGGTCGACAAGTTCTCCGATCGCGGCGTGCTCGGCATCGCGCTGTGCTTGGATTGCACTCCAGTGCAAGACCGACGAAGCGGCCAAAATCAACAGGTAGCCGATGACCACACTGATCGCGACTGCGACCAGCGTTTCCAGCAGGGTAAACCCCCGTTCTGCGCGCCCCACGAATAGTGGAGTGCCCGCCTGCTGGGCTTATTGACATCGAACACATGTTCGATTAGGATCGTTCTCCCATGAGTACCGCAGCCGCTGAGAATGCCCTTCGACTCGATGACAAAGGTGTGTTCGAGAGCCTCAAAGCAGGCCTCGATGTGCGTGCGGGCGGGCGTATCGTTTCAGTCTGCGTCGACGCTCTGCCCACGGGATTTGCGGAGTTCGACCGCGCCTTGGCGGGCGGGTTTCCGCGAGGCACCATCGCGACCTTGGAAGGTCCGCCCAGTTCGGGACGTACCGCCATTTTGGCGAGCATCTTGTCGCAGGCGACGCGTGGTGGACTGGCGGCAGTGGTTGACGACGGCACCCTGTATCCGCCGGATCTGGAACGCGCCGGCGTTCGGCTCGAGCGGCT
Organism: uncultured bacterium; assembly: GCA_964531205.1. Lineage (GTDB taxonomy): Bacteria > Vulcanimicrobiota > Vulcanimicrobiia > Vulcanimicrobiales > Vulcanimicrobiaceae > JAICWY01. Next base: position 4,225 of record CAZHGH010000129.1, on the reverse strand, counting down.
GCTGGTTGTGAAGGCCCAGACGCCCGTGGCGATCGCGCGCAGCGCGGATATTCTTTTACGTTCGCGGGCATTCGGCGTGGTGGCGATGCCGGCGGCGACGTTGCGTGCGACGGTGTGGTCACGTCTTGCGGGCCTCGCGCAAAAAGCCGGTGCGGTTTTACTGCCGCTGGGCGTGCACGCAAATACGGAACTGGCGTATTTTGCATCGACGCGCGTGCGCTGCGCGATCGACCGGGTGGTGTGGTCAGGTACAGGCGTGCTGTGCGAGCTGCAAGGTTACGAAGTGCTCATTCACGTTCTCAAACACCGGCGTGCGGCGCCGGGCGCGACGGCACGATTGGGAATCGGCGTCACGCCCAAGCCGCTGCAGAGGTTGGAAGAGGCGGTGAGTTAGGGATGGCCGATATCGTGCTTGGTACGGTAAATTTCGCGCGACAGACGGTTCTCTTGACGATTCAACTGCCGGTACTGCTGACGATTCAAACCATCGCGTCCGTCGCCGTCGTGCAGATCGTGAAGACGTTGCGCATTCAAACGCGCTTCCTGATTCTGAAGACGCGCGTACTCGGCCGGGCTGATGGATCCGTTTTTCACGCCTTGATAAATGCGATACTGCTGATGCGCTTCGCGGTGGCTGACTTCGCCCGCCTGTGCGCTCAGCGGGGCGACGATCGTGATAGCGCAGAGTGCGGCAAACAGCGGCTTATACATCGAAACTCCTTTGTTTTTAATGTTGAGATGAGAGAGCGTTACGGTGCTTTATTGCAGTGTAATCGAGTGTGCTGCTGCGCACATTGGGGGTTGGATTAAAAATGTTACTCTGCGTGCACGTTCCGATGTTCCGGCTCGCCGTTGCGCGCCGCGATCGCAACGACGTTCCGGCGAACGAACCGGCGGTGCTCTCCGATAAACCCGATCGCGGACGTGTTATCGAACTCGATGTGCAGGCGCACGATCTTGGTGCGCGCATCGGCCAAACGGTATTGCAGGCACGCGCAGCGGCGGGCGGCGTGCACGTGCTCGTTCACGATGCCGCGCGCACGCATGCGGTGTGGCAAGATATGCTCGATGCGCTCGATGCCGTTACGCCGCTTATCGACGACAGCGGTGAGGGCACGGCGTATCTCGACATGCGCGGCATCGACGGCACGCAACAGGAGTGGATCGCGCGCGTGCATCGCGCCCTGCTCGGCTTCGATCTTCCCGTACGCGCGGCGATCGCTTCCAATAAATTTGTGTCGCGTGCGCTCACGTACGCAAGCGACGGACGCATCGAACCATTGCCGATCGAGGTGCTCGAACTCGAGCCGCGTGCGGTGGAGCGTTTGCATTTGCTCGGGATTCGCACGTTGGGCGAACTGGCGAAATTGCCGCATGGGCCGTTCGTGCGGCGGTTCGGCAAAGCGGCCGCGGCATGGCACGATCGGGCGCGCGGCATCGATCCGACGCCGTTCCGTCCGCGCGCACACGAACTGCAAATTGAAGCCAGCGCGTTTGGCGAGGGCAGCGCGGAGCAAGAAGAACAAGTGTATTTTGCGCTACGTGTTCTTGCTGATCGCGTTTGTCACGATTTGGCCCGCGCCGGCAAAGCGACGACGCTGGTGCAAGTCACGTTCGAATGCGATAACGGCGATCTGCGCGACCTCGAAACGGGCTTTGCACAAGCGACCGGCGATCCGCGCACGATGCTCGACGTCATGCGCGCGAAGCTCGAAGGCATGACGTTCGACTCGCCGATCGTCGGATTGCGCATGCAGGTGATGCGCTTGGAAGAATGCGGTGCCGTCGCATCACTTTTCGGACAGAACGAACCGGATCCGCAAGCGATTGCCGTTGCGCTCGCGCGTCTGCAAGCCGCGACGGGTGAGGTTCCGCATCGTGCGCGGGTGCGTCCGGCGGCGTGTTTGGAGGGGCGGTTTGGTTATGATGATTTTGCGGCCGTTCCGGCCGCCCTTCGAATTGCGCGCTCGACACAGGTCGAGCGCTTACCTCAGGGTGGTTCGATACCTCACCATGACAATTCAGTTCCGCAACTCCGCCTATTAAGTGTAAAGGAAATCGCGGTGAAGATGCGCGGCAATAAGCCGGTGCATGTAGATGCGCGCAAGG
>CAZHGH010000129.1:0-2016 GCA_964531205.1 uncultured bacterium | reverse complement strand
GAAATCGCGGTGAAGATGCGCGGCAATAAGCCGGTGCATGTAGATGCGCGCAAGGTTATGAATTGCGCGGGACCGTGGCGCGTCGACGACGGATGGTTTGAGACGCCGGTCGTGCGCGATGAATATGACGTGCTGCTCGATGATGGTATGCTGTGCCGCATCTATCGTCAGGGCGAGCACTGGTATCTGCGAGGCGCGTATGATTAGTGCAGTGCAGGAGACGCAGTGCGGGCGCTTTCAACGCATTGCATGGGATTGGCTGCAAAGCGGTGAGATTACGCGTACGGCGCACATGCTCTCGCCGATTGAAGAGCTTGCGGGCTTCAACTACGGCTTCATCTATTTGCTGACCGTCGACGCGCAATGCGTCAAGATCGGCTTTTCGGAGCATCCGATGCGCCGGCTGCGCGAACTGCAGCCGCAGTATACGGGACGTCTACGCTTGCGCGCGTGTTTCGTCGGCGATCCGCAGGCGGAACGCTTTGCGCACCGGCGGTTCGCCAGTCTGCGGATCAAGAACGAATTGTTCTATGCGCACCCGATTATCGATGAGTACTTTCGCACCTCGCGCGAGCGGATGCGTGAGAAGATTCGCGAGATTCACGTGTGCTCGCAATCGTGCCGGCAACTCAATGCGCGGCTCGACCTGCGGATGCTGGGGACGTGGCTGGCGCGTTAGCCTCCTTCTTTGAAGTACGCCGAACTGCACGCACATTCGAATTTCACGTTTCTCGAAGGCGGCTCGCATCCCGAAGAGTTGGTCGACACCGCGGTCGAACTCGGCTTAGCAGCACTTGCGCTCACCGACCGCGATGGTTTGTATGGGAGCGTTCGTTTCTCAAAGGCCGCAGCCGAACGCAAACTTCCGGCAATCGCGGGAAGCGAACTGCGTTTCGAGGATGGGCGCTCGCTCGTTGCGCTCGTAGAAGACGAACGCGGCTACGCGAATCTTTGCGAACTGATTTCGACCGGACAGCTGCGCGGCAGCAAGATGGAGCCGCGCTTACAGTACGGCGATCTCGACGGACGAACCGGCGGACTCATTGCACTGTGCGGCGTTCCGGATGCCGCGCACGTGCAGATGCTGCGCGAACATTTTGACGAACGCTTATATCTCGAATTGCAGCATCATCTGCATGCCGCCGATGCGCGCAGATGCCGCGACCTATTAGACATTGCCGCAAAACTGCACGTGCCGTACGTTGCGACGAACGGCGTGATGTACGCCGTCAAAGAACATGCGCGGCTGGCCGACGTGCTGTTCTGCGTTAAAAATAAAACGACGCTCGCACAAGCGCGCGAAGAGGCGCTGCTGCGGCCGAACGCCGAGTATCATCTCAAGTCGCCGCGCATGATGGCGCAGATCTTCGCCGGCTATCCGCAGGCGATTCGCAATACGCTCGTCATTGCGGAACGGTGCGCGTTCCGGTTGGAGCGCCTTGTCGGGCAATTTCCGCTCTTTCCGGTTCCCGAGGGTTATACGCGCCAGAGTTATTTGCGCGAACTCGTCTATCGCGGCGCCGCGCAGCGATACGGTACGCCGCTCGAGTCGAACGTCGAACGGCAATTGGAATACGAACTCGGCATGATCGCGAAGATGGATCTGGCCGGGTATTTTCTGATCGTCTGGGATATCGTACGCGCGGCCAACGAGATGAGCGTGCTTTGCCAAGGGCGCGGATCGGCGGCAAATTCCGCGGTCTGTTACGCGCTTGGGATTACTGCCGTCGATCCGATCGGCATGAATCTGCTGTTCGAGCGGTTCATGTCGGAAGGGCGGCAAGAGATTCCGGATATCGACGTTGATTTCGCACATCAGGATCGCGAGAAGGTCATTCAATACGTCTACGATCGTTACGGGCGCACGCACGCAGCGATGGCGGCCGAGGTTGTGACGTATCATACGCGCTCGGCGATTCGCGACATCGGCAAGGCGATTGGACTTACGCTCGCGCAAGTCGATGCGGTTGCTACGGAGTATGACGCGCGGGAGTCTTTGGCGGGGGCTACGGGAGT
>CAZHGH010000128.1:0-6935 GCA_964531205.1 uncultured bacterium | reverse complement strand
TCGTCGGCGATGCCCACGCGGCGAACGGCGTCCCACGCCTGATCGTGCGAAATGTACCGTGCGCCCGCGATGTTTTCGAAAATTGTGCCTTGGAGCGCGCCCGTCGATTGCAGCACGCAGCCAATCTGTCTTCGTACGGCCGCGAGATCGACCGATGCCAAGTCGTGGGTGTCATACAGAATCGAACCATGACTCGGCTTTTCAAATCCGAGCAGCAGTCGGAACAACGTGGATTTGCCGGATCCCGACGGCCCAACAATTGCAACGAACGAACCCGGTTCGATTTTGAGATCCAAACGATCCAGCGTAAGCGAAGGCGCATTCTCGTAGCGAAAACTCAAGTTGCGTAATTGAATTGCGCCGGTCAACGTGCCGGGATCGCCGTGCGCCTCCAAAATTTCCGGAAGTTCTTGAAGCAGCGGGCGTGCACGCGCATAGATCGGAACGACGCCGGCCATTTCGACAACCGCGTCGCCCAGGCCGAGCAGCCCGGTCAATAATTGGCTGAACGCGGCAAGCGCGGCGATGAACGTCGCGGCCGGAAAATCGCCGTGCCGGAAAATGAAGATATACCAAATGATGGCCAAGATCGACGCAGCGGGCCAAATCTGACTGAACATCAGGAAGCGGTACTCGATCGTGCCCCAGCGCGTGATGATGCGGCGCATCGCAATGAAGCGGTGCAGCCAGCCGACGAAGGCGCGTGTCTCCGCCCGGGCGACGCGAAGCTTCGCAACGCCGTTGAAAACCTGTAGGACAAAGCCGGCGATGCTGCCGTTGCGATCGTAGACCTGTTGCCGTAGCGGCACCGTCCATACCGCTTGTAGAACCGCTGCGCCAATGGCGATCGCTGCCAAGATACCGCATACGAGCGCGAGTCCGGGATCGTAAATCAACAGCAGCACAAAACTTACAATTGAAAATATGCCGCTGAGCGCGGCTGAAATGGTGATGTCGCTCACATACTGATCGATGCGATCGATACCCATGAGACGGTCTGCAAGATCGCCGGTTTCGTAACGACGGAAGAATGACGCGGGCAAGGCCAGCAGACGTTCCATGACCGCGGATTGCACGGTGCTGCCCGCGCGCGCTTGCACGCGCACGATCGTCAGGCCGCGCACGATTTCTGTCGCGGCGGCTGAGACGGCAACGGCAAGTAATGCGAACCCCATCGTCAGCAGTTGCGGCCGCATCGCAGCCGGTATGATCGTTCCGTACAAAATCGCCGTCGCAATTGGAATCATGCTCGCCAGCACGCCGCCGGTGAGGCCTAGCACTACAAGCTGCGTAGCATCGGCACCGCTATGCCGCAACCCGTAACGCAAGAGATCCCACGGCCCAATGGGACGCTGCGGTAGCGGCCGCAAAAACGCGTACGCGAAGCCGTCCATTTCCGAAGCAATGCGGGCGTCGACGTGCGCCGTCTCGCAATCTCGCGCCGGATCGATCAGGAGATACCGGTGTGTGCCTCGCTGCGGAAGAAGCGCAACGGGCTCGTGATTTGGGCCCCGAAATGCAAGCAGCGGTCCATGCTCGCGTTTGTACCAGCCGGCGCGCAAACGTACGCGGCGGATCGATATGTGCGATTCTATAGCGATGGCTTGCGCCGCGGCGTTCGGTTCCGTGTGCAGCTCGCGCGGACACACGATGTCGATGCCGTCGGCTTGCGCAACGATCCGCGCAGCGGCAACAATCGGATCGTCGCCCGGCTCTTTTGCAAGTTGCCACCGTTCGAACAAATGCGTGGCTTCTTCCAAGCCGCCGCGCAGCGCTCGCGCATCGTAGGCTTGCGTCGCTTCCCGCATCTTCGCGCGGTTCTGATCCTCTTCGGCCGTTTGGGCTTCCCAACGCTTCCAAAATGCGGTATGCGCCGTATTGATGCCATTGATGATTTGATTGGGATGAAGATCGGGAGCGTTGAGCGGTTCGATGCGCACGATATCGTGCGCGCGCAGCGTGATATGGCCGCTGACCGGCACAATGCCCGTTTCTGCATCGCATTCGTGCGTATCGAGCAGCCGTGCCATACCGCGCGTAATGCGAACATAGGTGAGGCGGCGCGGCGAGTGCGCGTGTTGCCCGGGGTGCAGCTCCAGCGGTTCCGGATGGGCGAGCGGACGGGCAAGGTGCGGATCCAACTCGATCGCATCGCCGCCGACGAGCGTTGCAAGATACCTACGCAAAGCTTCGTCGCGATGTGCCGGTTCGATCTCTGCGAGGTCCCACGGTTCGACAATCGTTGGGACGACGCCGACGGCGATCAACGTAAACGTCGTGCCGTTCGACGTAAACGAGGTTCCGATGATGACGTCACCGGGCCGCGTTCCACCGAGAAACGATCGACGGCCGGCCGGTTTTCCCGATGAGTCTAATTCGACGACGAAAAGCGCCGCTTCGCCGGAACGCACGCGATACGCATGCGTAGGCGAGGTCAGGATCAGAATATCGTCGCCGGCGATGCGCCGCACATCCTCGGCGCGCATTATTGCGACCTCACCAGCGAGAGATAGCGTCCGTTGGCGCTCACGAGTTCGTCGTGCGTTCCGCGCTCGGCAATCGTGCCGTTGTCGAGCACCAGGATTTCATCGGCATCGCGAATCGTACTCAAGCGGTGCGCGACGAACAGGCACGCGCAACCGCGCCGGCGCAGGCTCTCGTCGATTAAAAACTCGGTGAGCGGATCGAGCGCGCTGGTCGCTTCATCCAGCACCACCAACGCCGGATCGCGAACGAGCGCACGCGCAATTTCCAAGCGCTGGCGTTGACCGCCGCTGAAATTGATGCCGCCCTCCGCCATAGCCGCCTCGTAGCCTTCGGGGCGCGACGCAATGTCGGTGTGAATGCACGCGTCGCGTGCGGCACGTTCAATCGCGCTCTCCGCAACGGCCGGATCCCACAGCGTAAGATTGCTGCGCACGCTTCCGGGATAGAGCGAAATTTCTTGATCGACAAATGCCACGTCGGTTGCGAGCAACGCCGGATCGATCGCATCGCGTTCGATGCCGTCGAATAACACCGTTCCGGACCACGGCTTAAAGAGTCCCGAAACGATTTTGGCAATCGTCGATTTTCCGCTGCCCGACGGTCCCACGAGCGCGACGCGGCGCCCCGGTGCAATCACGAACGAAATATCGCGCACGGCGGGCGCTGCGTGTTTGTTGTATCCGAAGGAGACGTCGCGCAGTTCCAGCGAGCCGGCGAGCCGCACGCGTTCGACGCGTGGAACAAGGGGCGGCGGTTCGGGCGGATAGCGCAGCACGTCTTCGATCCGGCGCACGTCGCCGTCCATTTCTTGCACTTCCGCGCCGAGTTGCACGAACGTCGTGAACGGCGCGATGAAGAGTTCCATCAACAGCACGTAGGCGAAGAGCGTACCGATCGAAATCGCGCCGTCGATGACGCGCAGTCCGCCGAGCGTCAAGATTGCCGCAATATTAATCGTCGTAAGCAGCCGCGGTACAGCGTTGAGCAGCTGCGAGGGAACGGCAAAGCGCTGCCGCGCATTTGTCACGCGCGCTTGGCGGCCGAGCCACTTCATAAAGAACGTGCTCTCCGCGCCGCCCGCTTTCAACGTTTCGATGCGTTCGAGTCCGGAGACCGACGTGCCGAGCAGCATCGCTTCCTCTTGCAGAAGCGCGGCATTTGCGTCGGAGCGGTGGTGCGCGACAATGCGCAGCGCGAGGATGTTCAGAACGGCGATTGCGAGCGAAACGATGGCGAGAAAGATGTCGTACCACGCCATGAGCGTAAGGTAGAAGAGCGCCGCGATCACACCGACGGCGCTCGCCGCAAGCCGGCTCGAGAGCAGTTCCGCGATGCGATCGCAGATGGCCACGCGATTGCCGATCTCCGCAGGCGATCGCTGCGCGAAGAACGTCATCGGCAAATGCAGCACGTGCCAGAGCATGCGGCTTGCGTTCGCGAGCGCGAGTTTTGCCTGCAGCTTGAGAATGGCGTGCTGCTGCAGTTCGAGCAGGACCAGCTGCAACGCAATGCTCGCGATCATCCCGGCGACCAGCCACCCGGTCCATCCGGATTTGCCGACCAGCACTTCGTCGATAAACGTTTTAGTGAACGCCGGCAACGCGACTGATGGAACGACGATCGCCAAGCCCGCGAGAACGATGAAGATGACCGCGCCCCACGAATTCGAAAGCTGCGCGCGCAAAATGCTTGTCGTCGCCGGCATTTCGTTGCTTTTAACGAACTCGGGCCCTGGAGAGAACGTCAAACAGACGCCGGTGTACGCGCGATCGAAATCTTCCCAATCGCAGACGCGCCGGCCGCCGGCCGGGTCGTTCAGAATAGCGCCGTCTTTGGTAAAGCCTTCCACGACGACGAAGTGATAGAACTGCCAAAAAACGATAAAAGGCGGCTCGACGTCGCGCAGCTCGTCGACTTCATATTTGAAGCCGTTTGCGTTCAAGCCGTACGAGCGCGCGGCGCGCAAGAGATTGCCGGCGGTGCTGCCGTCACGCGTCACTCCGCACGCCACGCGCAATTCCTCGAGCGGGATGTGCCGGCCGTAGTATCCGAGGATCATTCCGAGCGAAGCGGCTCCGCACTCGACCGCTTCCATTTGCAGCACGGTCGGCGTACGGATTGGCTTCATGAACGGTTTTGACTTTGCGGAAGAATGAATGTCGCGGGAGCGCGTTCTTCGACGACGATCGTCGCAGAGCACGGCGTTCCAACCGAGAGCGTACGTCGCGTGTTGCGCAAACCCGACCAGATGAGCTGTCCCTGCGCATCGACGTCGAGTGCAATGTGCACTTCGCGAACGGGCACGTCAGGCGAAAATGTTGCCGCAACGGCGTCGTTTTGCAGTGCGGCCTTTATGCGATCGGCACTCGCCGGAAACGGCGCTGCATAGGTAACGTGGCCGCGCAAAAATCCGAAGATATCCGCGCGCGCATCGGCGGGTGAGAGGCGAACCGGCATTCCCACCGCAACGCGGCGATCCGTCTCTACCGGAACGAAGATCACTGCTGCGGGGCTCGCACCGGCCGGTTCGATCGTCGCAACGGTGTCACCGGACCGAACCAGGCTGCCGATCTGCGCGGACCGCTGAGCGAGTGTACCGCTTGCCGGTGCGCGCAGCGCGACGATATCGCCGCCGGTCGTGCGTAACCGTGCAATCGCCGCTCCTTGCGGCACGCTGTCGCCCACGCGCCCCGGCAGCGCGATTAACGTTCCTTCGACTCCGGAAACGACGGGTTGTATTCCGCTGCCCGCGACGATAACGCCGTGACCTTGCAACCCGACCGGCACGCGTCCGAACACGGCCCACAAAGCGATGAACACCAGCAGCACACCGATGGCGATGAGTGCATATACGCTGCGCGCCGAAACGATCTCGATGGCTTCATCGAAGCGCTCGACGGAATCGATCGAGGAAACCGCCTTTTCGCGGAAGAGCTCGCTCACGGCCGTACCGTGTTGTTTTGGGCCACCACGGCGTCGCCTGGACGAAGCCCTTCGTCAACGACGGACGCATTGTCGTTGGATACGCCGACATGCACGCGCTGCCGTTTCGGAACGCCGTTATGCATGACGTAAACGTAATCGACGCCGTTATCGCTTGCGATGGCTTGATTCGGCACGACAATTGCTCGCGCGAGCTGCGTCGTAAGGATGTTGACGTCGACCGTCATTCCGTCGCGCAGAAACGCAGGTGTTCCGTCGATGGCAATCGTGACCGGCACTGTGCGTGAAGCGCTCGCATTGCTGCCGGCCTGTACCGCGAGCGGCGAAATCTCGGTCACGCGTCCGCTCAACGTATGATGCGGAAAATCCTCACCGGTAACGGTGGCGCGCTGCCCGACACGCACAGCGATCGCGTCTTGCTCGTCAACTCTCGTGCGAACGATGAAGCCGCGGTTAGCCGCTATCGTGACGATCGGCTGGCCGACGTCCACCGCATCTCCGGATTGAAGCGGCCGCATCGGATCGGATTTTTCACTGGCGACGCTCAACACCGTCGCTTCGTAGGGCGCCCGGATCTGCATCGCATCGGCTTGCTGCGCGGCGAAATTGTACTCCGTATTCGCACGCGCTGCCTCGGCTTGTGCCGCGGCGACGTCGCCCGTTGCAGATTGCATGCGCGCTGCAGCGAGCTGATTTTGCGCCTGCGCGAACGCCTTTTGCGCCGAGGCCAGATTGTCTTGAAGCACTGCGCGCGAACGGATGAGCTGCGTGTCAAGCGAAGCACGCTGCAGTCGTGCTTGATCGTACGCCGCTTGAGCCTCTTCGAACTTCGCTTCCTGTTGATCGTACTGATCGCGTGAGATGGCGCCTTGTTTATAGAGGTCGGTGTATGCACGCAGCACGCGCTTTGCTTCACGAAGCGTTGTCGTAGCGGTAATGAGTGTTGCTTGCGCCTGCGCGCGCAGATCTGCGGCGGTCGAGTTTCCATAACCCAGGCCGGATTGCAAGCCGTTCGCGAGATCTTGCCGCGCCTGTTCCAATCGCGCGCGCGCCGTCTCAAGATTCGCATTTGCTTCCATGACATTCGCGCCGCCCGTCACTTGCGCGCTCGACGCTTTGGCGACCGCCGATCGATACGCCGCCTGCGTGCTTTGCGCGGCCGATAGAACTTGCGGATTGTCAAGCGTCGCTAACACCTGTCCGGCGCTCACGTGCTGCCCGGACTTCACGAAGATGTGTCCGATCGTGGCGGGTGCGCGCGCGGAAAGCATTTGTATCTGCGGATACTGAACGACGCCGCTTTCCGGTAACTGGACGACGAACGGTGCGGCGCGAACGACGATTACTGCCGGCTGCGGCGGTGCGCGGCGCGAGTACACGATGCCGGCAATGAGCGCGACTGCCAACACCAACAAAATACCTGCGGCGACGATGATTCTTTTACGGCCGCCGGCGTATAAGATTTCGGCTCGGGCGTGCAACAATCAACGTACCTACCCGCCGTT
>CAZHGH010000127.1:0-6938 GCA_964531205.1 uncultured bacterium | reverse complement strand
TCCAGGAAACATTTCGGCAAAAGTCGTACGGTAAGGTCCCGCTATGAGCGAGCCTACGACTGGTCAAATTCTCGACGCGCTTCTAGATTTTCGCGATGCCGTAGGCGCGCGTTTCGACGCGCACGATCGCCGCTTCGATGCCATCGATGGACGACTCGATCGCATCGAGGGTCGGCTCGATAACGTCGACGGCCGGCTGGATCACGTCGAAGGGCGACTCGATCGCTTGGAGCGTCGCGTCACGAATTTCGAAATACGAGTCGATGAGGGTTTTGCTCAGATCGACCGGCGTTTGGGGAAGATTGAGTCGCGCCGGCGATAATCTAGCCCTTCGACGGCGCGTTCAACGTTGTTGAACGCTTTGCTCAGGGTGGTTCGATACCTCACCATGACGAAAGCAACGTGTAGCCGAAGTGCGCTCGCTTGCACGAGTTGTTTTCATGCAATGCCATAGAATAAGTCCAAATCGTGTCCGAAGCGGCCTTATTTGGACGCGAACATGAGCTCCGCGTCCTTGAACAACATATCGATGCGGTGAACGAGCGCGGCAGGGCATTGCTGATTCGCGGCAATGCCGGCGTTGGTAAAACGGCGCTCCTGGAAGCGGCGACGACTTTCGCGACGGGCCGAGGCATGTCGATTCTTTCGGCAGCGGGCTTAAAGCCGGCGACGCATCTGCCGTTTGCGGGCCTGCACGAGTTGCTTCATCCCATACTCGACCGCGCCGAACGTTTGCCCGCACCTCATCAACTTGCTCTTCAATCTGCATTCGGTCTAGCCAATGCTTCCGCCGATCTTTTTGTTATTGCTTTAGCCGCTCTCAATCTTCTTAGCGAGGTTGCAGCGGAGCGGCCCACGCTCATAGTCGTCGACGACGCGCAGTGGCTAGATCCTTCGAGCATTAGGGTGCTCACCTTTATTGCGCGTCGTTTGCAGTCGGAGCCAATCGTTTTTCTTGCCGCGAGTCGAGATAATGACTCGATGCCTCCTGACGTCTTGCCTGAATTCCGCGTTGAAAGGCTCGGCGATGCCGAAGCGCTCGCGTTGTTGCAGACGCGCTATCCGAATCTCACGCCCGACCTTCGCGATAGGGTCCTCCGCGCAGCTCAAGGAAATCCGCTCGCCTTAGTGGAGCTTCCGAAGGCGCCTGCATCCGCATCATCGATCGACGGAGTGCTTTCCGAGCATTTGCCCTTCACGGCGCGGCTAGAACAGCTCTTCGCACCCGTTATTTCCGAACTGCCATCCATAACACGTCAACTACTGCTCATCGCAGTCGTCAACGATCGCCCGAGTCTCGTCGAGGCAATCGCCGCGGCGAACTTGATGAACGAAACACCCGTTTCGCTTGACGCGCTGACACCTGCGATTTCCGCGCGGCTCGTTCGCATGGATTCTGCAAACCTCTATTTTAATTGCGCGATGGCACGCTCGGCGATATATCACTCTTCAACTTTTGCCGAACGCATCGCTTGTCACTCCGCTTTGGCCCAAGTTTTGCGCGACGATCCGGTTCGAGCGGTGTGGCATCAAGCCGCAGCAACTGTTGGCTCCGATGACACTGTTGCCGAGAGTCTCCGGTCTGCCGCGGATCGCGCGCAGCTAAGCGGAGATGTGCGGGCCGCGATCCACGGTCTCGAGCGCGCGGCGCAGCTAAGTACCGATCGGACGATGCGCGCAAAGTGGTTGGTGCGCGCCGCCGAATTGGCGTTTGACATCGGGTTGCCGGCGGTCGCTCTCGAGCTTCTTCGAAAAATAGAAGTGCAGGATCTCGAACCGCGGGATCGGGTGAAACTCACGTTATTCCGCGAAACCGCGGTAAAGACTGTTCCCGGCGCTCAGGCGTTACGAGACATTGTTGCAAGCGTTACGACGTGCGAGGACGTCGATGTAGCACTCGACTTGCTCTCAAGTCCTGCTACGATACGCTGGTGGGGTCAAGCGAACGCTGAGGTTAGCAATCGCGTTATCGCCGCTCTTGAATCCACTTGCGCTCCCACATTAGAAGACCCGCGGTTTCTTCTCATCCTCGCGCTGACGTTGCCTATCGATCGAGGCGCATCGGTTATTGACGCTCTCCATCGATTCTCCGCACGCTCCAACGATCCACGCGTCGATCTCACGTTGGGAACGGCAGCAACGCTAGTCGGCGATTTTGAACTCTCAACGCGCTTCATTACTATTGCGGAGGCGTCGCTACGAGACCAAGGGCGGTTAGCACTACTCGCTCAGGCGCTCGTGCTGCGATCGTGGTGTGCCATCTATCTTGGAAATCGCGAAGCTGCAATCGCAGACGCTGTGGAGGGTGAGCGTCTCGCGATCGATACGGAGCAGCCGACGTACGCTTCCGGCGGCCGTGCCGCAGCCGCGTTATTAGCAGCATGGCGCGGCGACTATGACACGAGCGATAGGCTTGCGACCGAAGCAGAGCAAATGACCGGCGAGCTTCGCACGATACTGCCTGAAATACACATGGCCAAAGGTACGAACGCGCTCTGCGCAGGGCGTTACGAAGAAGCGTATCACCATTTTGCCCGGATGTTCGAGGACGATGATAATGCTTACCATCATATGAGGGAGTATTTCTGGATAGGCGACTTCGTCGAGGCAGCGCTTCAAAGCGGCCATCATGCGACGGCTAAAGAAAAACTCTTAGCAACCGAAGATCTGGCACTGCGTACTCCATCGCCGCAGCTTCACGATGCATTGCACTATGCTCGTGCTATGCTCGCCGATCGGACGACCGCCGAAGAATATTTCGAATCGGGTATTGCAGCCATCAAATCCGCGCTCATGCGCGCGCGCTTACAATTAGCCTTCGGTCGATGGTTACGACGCGCACGCCGAGGAAGGGAAGCGCGCACCGTCTTGCGCCGAGCGCTGGAATCGTTTGAGCACCTTGGAGTTCATCCGTGGAGTGAACGCGCGCGTAAGGAACTTCGCGCGCTCGGTGTAATCGTGGAGCGGCGAACGCCTCAGCGGCGGGAACGTTTAACACCGCAGGAATTGCAGATTGCGTTAATGGCCGCCGATGGATTATCGAATCGCGAGATCGGCCAACGGCTCTATTTATCCCACCGAACCGTTAGCACGCATCTCTACCATATATTTCCGAAGCTCGACATCACTTCGCGGTACCAATTACGCTCGGCCCTTGCGAGCGAATCTACTGTTGCAGTATAAGGGCGCACTCTTAGAGTTGCGCGAAGCCGCCGTCAACCACCAATTCGGAGCCGAGCATATAGCTCGACGAATCGCTCGCCAGGAAGAGCACCGCACGGGCGATTTCGTCCGGAGATCCTAGTCGTCCGATCGGGATATGCTTTGCAGCAGCAGCCAAGTATTCTTTGAATTCGTCGTGAGTTTGTCCGGGGTGCTCCGACTGGCCGACGCCGCGCAAAATCGGCGTGTCGATAAGTCCCGGACTCACGGCATTAACGCGAATCCGCCGCGGTAACAACTCAGCCGAAAAGGTTCGCGCAAATGAACGCACAGCGGCCTTGGTGGCAGACAGAACCGCACGGCCTGATACGCCCACTTCGTTCAGCCAAGCGGTGTTCAGAATCACCGACGCGCCGTCGTGCAGAATCGGCGCCAGTGCCTGCAGTGAGAAGAACACGGATTTGACGTTCGTATCCATGAGGGTGTCGTAGGCATCCTCAGTGGTCGTCGCGAGCGGACTGACGTACGCCACGCCGGCGTTGGCAAAGAATACGTCTAAACCGCCAAGCCTTTCTTTGACGTCCGCTGCCATCATCACAAGCTCTTCGCGAGAGAGCACATCAACTTGCAGCGTAAGCACGTTGCCGATGCGCTCACGTGCAGCTTCCAGCTTCTTCAAATCGCGTCCCGCGATCGCAACTCGAGCGCCGTTGGCGTGCATCAGTTTTGCCGCTGCGAAGCCAATGCCGGAGGCGCCGCCGGTGATCAATGCGGTTTTACCGTTCAGCATGATGCGCACTCCGCTCTGCGTCGTCTTGCTGCTTGAGCTTATCCACGGCGTCGAGTACATGGGTGCTGTAGACCAGGGCAGCGCCGGCGTTCAAATTTACTGCAACGCCAAGGGCTTCTGCTATCTCGTCGTCAGAAACACCCAGCTTCACCGCCTCCGCCGCGTGGAACGCGATACAGCCATCGCAACGCGTAGTGACCGCTACGGCCAGCGAAATGAGTTGGCGGATTCCTGCATCGAGGTGATTCGTTTTGGCTCCCGCATTGCCCAGAAAAGCCGCGCCCCGCACCGTATCCGGCGTGCGCGCGGACAGTTCTTTCAGACGAAAAGTGATGTCTTCGATCGTCTTTTGCCAATTTGTATCAACGCCATTGTTGGACATGCTATCTCTTTCTGCACCGGCGAAGGCCGCCGGTGTCTCGTTGTGTCGCAATGGCACAATCCTACCGATGCACTTTCGTGGCGGCATTCGTAGCTTTACTGAAGCGGATAACGCGATTACGTATATAGCAACCGTACACTCAGGCGAGCGAGCCTAGCGCCGCTACATACGTAATGCGCATTATCGATTCAGTCTCGCGACGGAAGCCGCCGTGAAGAGGCCTCGCTACGATCGTGGCACGGAGGCAAAAGTCATGATCGTTTTTTCGGAACTTAAAAATGCCATCGACGCCGGATTCCAGGTTTACGACCGCACCGGCTCAGGCTATCTCGTTCGCCTAAAGACCGCCCGCGGCTGGGTGTTGGCCGTGGTCGATCTCGCGCACAAGGCGGCAGCGTAATGCTGCGGCGGAATTTCGTCAGCGGCGCAGGTATCGGTCTCGCTGCGGCTTCGTTTGGAATGTTGAACGTTGGGCGAGCCGGCGCGGCCCAATTCCAAGAGTCGGGGCGAATCAGCGGTGTGCGTCCCTTCCGCGTTCACGTCCCCGAATCGGACCTCATTGAACTCCGCCGGCGCATTAACGCGACCCGTTGGCCCGAGCGCGAGACCGTCGCGGACGCCTCGCAAGGCGTGCAGCTGGTTCCGTTTCAGGAACTCGTACGCTATTGGGGCAACGGCTACGACTGGCGCAAGTGCGAGGCAAAATTAAACGCCTTACCGCAATTTATGACCGAGATCGATGGGCTAGACATTCATTTCATTCACGTCCGTTCGAAGAATGAAAATGCGTTGCCGCTCATCATGACGCACGGATGGCCCGGATCGGTGTTGGAGCTCGTGAAAGTTATCGAGCCGCTTACGGATCCCACCATGCATGGCGCGAACGCATCGGATGCGTTCCATCTAGTGATTCCCTCGATGCCGGGCTACGGGTTTTCCGGCAAGCCGACTACGACCGGCTGGGACCCAGCCCGCATTGCACGTGCCTGGGTCGTGTTGATGAAGCGCCTTGGATATACGCAATTTGTCGCGCAAGGCGGCGATTGGGGTGGGATTGTCACGAACGCGATGGCCGAACAGGCGCCTCCGGAGTTAATGGGCATTCACGTCAACTTTAATCAGACCGTTCCACCCGAGATAATCAGGGCGCTCAAGTCCGGCGATCCACCGCCATCCGGTCTTGCACCCGACGAAAAACACGCGTACGAGCAGATAGCCAATTTATATAAAAACGGTATCGGATACGGGATCATGATGGGGACGCGCCCGCAAACGCTCTACGCATTGGCAGATTCACCCGTCGGCCAAGCAGCTTGGATTTATGACAAATTCGTCTCCTGGACGGACACAGACGGACATCCCGAACGCGAACTGACACGCGATGAGATGCTCGACGACATCACGCTCTACTGGTTGACGAACACCGCGATTTCTTCGGCTCGAATCTATTGGGAATATAAAGCCGGCATTCAGGCCGCGGTCAACGTGTCGATCCCGGCTGCCGTGAGCGAATTTCCCGGCGAGAACTACGTGAGCCCGCGTAGTTGGACAGAGCGGGCGTATCACAACCTCATCTATTACCACAAGGTCGATAAAGGCGGCCACTTTGCCGCTTGGGAGCAGCCGCAACTCTTTTCACAAGAGGTTCGCGCGGGCTTGAGATCGCTTCGATAACTAACACAGTTTAAGGATAATCATATGTCATCCTCAGTTTTGATCACCGGCGCATCGTCCGGTATCGGCGCGGTCTATGCCGACCGCTTTGCCAAACGCCATCACGATCTCGTGCTCGTAGCTCGCAACGACGATCGCATGAAACCGCTGGCACAACGCCTGTGCGACGAGCACGGGGTGAACGTCGACGTCATAAAAGCGGACCTCACACATGAGCTCGACTTGCAGCAGATCGAGGCCCGCCTTCGCGACGACTCACGCATTGGAATTCTTGTCAATAACGCGGGGTCAGTAGCCGCCGGCGGATTTGTGCAGCAAAGTCCAAATGACGTCACGAACATTGTCAATCTGAACGCACTTGCAGTCGCGCGTCTCGCAACCGCGGTGGCTCCGCGGTTCGTTGCTGCGGGCAGCGGCGCGATCGTCAACGTCGGTTCCATCGTCGGTTTGGTCCCTGAATACGGCAGCACTATCTACGGCGCCACAAAGGCATTCGTTTTATTTCTTTCGCAATCGCTTCACTCTGAATTGGGTCCGAAAGGCGTTTACGTCCAGGCGGTTCTGCCGTCGGCGACGCGCACGAAGATTTGGGAACACGCAGGCAAAAACGTTGACGATATACCGGGCGTGATGGACGTCGACGAGCTCGTCGACGCCGCTCTTGTGGGATTCGATCGCCGAGAAGCGGTTACCATCCCGCCGTTACCTGATATCGAGCAGTGGATTGCGTTCGATGCAGCTCGTCAGGCGATGGCGCCCAACTTTGTTCAGGAACACGCTGCGGCACGATACCGTGTTGAAGCATCTGGGAAGGCGTATTAGGTGTCGTAGGTCTTCCAAAATTCGGGCGATGCTGCAGCGTTTGAAGGCGCGCTCTATGAGCGCGCCCTTCGACGGCGCGTTCAACGTTGTTGAACGCTTTGCTCAGGG
>CAZHGH010000126.1:4485-6942 GCA_964531205.1 uncultured bacterium | reverse complement strand
ACCGGCTCGCCTGCGCGCGCTTGAGCGATAATCTTATCGATGAACGTATAGCCCTTCGTCGTGCTCGCCCGCGTGCTATAAACGCCGCACGTTCGAATCACATACGCGTCACTCTGCAGGCGCTGCACGAGCAGCTCTCCGGCGAATTTCGAAACGCCGTACGCGTTGAGCGGATTGGGCGTATCGGTCTCGGTGTACGCTCGTCCGAGCGTTCCATCAAAAACATAGTCGGTGCTGAAGGTGATGAAGCGGATGCCGCGCCGCGCGCATTGCTCCGCCATGGCGTTCACTGCCAGTGCGTTTGCCGCGAAAGCGTTGCCCGGTTCGTCCTCGCAGCGCTCGACGTTATGGAACGCCGCACAATTTACGAGCGCGGCGGGGCTGCTTGCTTCGAGCGCCGCTTCAACCGCATCGGCATCCGTAATGTCCACCTCGGCGTGCGAAGGGCTAACGATCTCGGCGTCCCATAACCGCCGTATCTCCGTGCCCAGCTGGCCGCCGCCGCCAAAGAGTAGGATCCGTCCAGGTAAAGCCACGTCTTCTAGTATCGGCCGCTTGTAACAAACGCCTCCCCTGGCGGTAGAACCCTCCAGCAATCCAGAACCAAAGGAGCATGGCGATCGGAGAGCAGAGCGACGAAGCTCTGGTGCGGCGGGTCCGTAACGGCGAGCGTGAGCTCTTCTCCGTCTTGGTCGACCGTTACAAACGTGGAATCGCAAGTTTCATCAGTGCCGGAGTCCGCAGTCCGTCGGACGTTGCCGACCTCTCGCAGGAGACGTTCATGCGAGCGTACGCGCATCTGGACACGTTCAATCCCACGCTTGGAAAGTTTTCGACCTGGATCTACCAGATCGCGCGCAACGTCGTGCGCACGCATTTGGGCAAGTCGCAACGCCGCGTCCCAACTCAAGAGCTTCCGGAAGATCAAACGCTCGAGAACGCGCTTCCCGATATCTCACGCGAGTCCGATCCTTCGGGCGGACTTTTACGCGAAGAAGCTGAGCGCGAGCTCCGTGAAGCGCTCGATGAATTGCCGGAACGCACTCGGACGGTGCTAGCGTTGCGGTACTACAACAACATGGAATACCACACGATCGCCAGCACCTTGGGTCTGTCATTGGGAAACGTTAAAACGCTGATTCACCGCGGCAAGATCGCGCTCGCACAAAAGATGCGCGAACGCGAAGAGCAAGCGCAGCGCTCCACCGTCAAAGCAAAGGGGGCTCATCGTGCGATGCTCGTCCTGTGAGCCGTTGCTCGATCGCTACATCGAAGGCACGCTAAAGCCGGCACAAATGCGCGCGATCGGCGAGCACTTGCGCACGTGCGAGCATTGCCGCGGCTTGATGGACGAAGTCAAAGTCATTGACGGTCTGCTCGCAACGACGCCCGTTCCCGAGCTGCCGCAAAACTTCACGTTCGCCGTTATGGCGGAAGTGAATTCCATGCCCGCCCCGCGCGCGCGTCAGCATCCCGTCTGGAGTTTTCTCGTGCTCTACTCCGCGGCGGTATGGGCGGCTGCGGTTGCGGGCATGGTCGTGACCGGGACGAGCCCGCGGACCGTACTCGCGGCGATCGGTGCCGGACTCGCCAAAGCCGGCCTTGCATCGGCTACGTTCAGTTCGACGCTCTCGAATGGGCTCACGCACACAATGCCGGGACTTGCGGCATTTGGTTTTGGCGTGCTCGTCATCGATATGGCAATCGCGTGTGCGTTTGCGCTACTCTACTTTGTCGTGCGTCCGCGGCTCGCCGCGCGGCTCGCACCGGTTCCCGTGATTTCGGAGGCGCCATGAAACATCGTATTGCGCTGATTGTCTCGCTACTCGCAGTAGCGCTCGCCGTTTTCATCGCACCGGCATCCGCAAAAACGATCGATCACGGCGGCACGTATTTCGGAACGGTAACGGTAGACCAAGACCAAGTCGTGCAAGGCGACGTCACCGTGTTCGGTGGCGACGCGGTGGTTGACGGCACGGTGAACGGCGACGTGAATGTGTACGGCGGTCAGCTCATCAAACACGACGGCGCCGTGATTACCGGTCGCGAAAACGTTTTCGGCGATGGGGTCACGTCGTGGATTCCATGGATGCCCGTTGCCAGCGCTTCGAATATCGCCGCTGAAAACGAAAAACTGATGGTGCGGCTCGCGTACAGCATCATCGTCGTGCTCGTCTTTCTCATCTTCCCGGTCCGCGTTCGCAGCGCGCTCGATCGCGTCGAGCATCATCCGGGACTCTCCGCAATGGTCGGCGTGCTCGCACTCGTTGCGGTAATTCCGATCGCAGTGCTGCTGTTCGTAAGCATCATCGGCTGGCCGCTCATTCCCGTGGAGATCGTTGCAATTTTTGCGGGCATCCTGATCGGACAAGCTGCGCTGGGTGTGCTCATCGGACGCAGGCTCTACGAACTGATTCGCCCGCATGCGACGCCGTCGCCGCTCGGCGCGCTTATTCT
>CAZHGH010000126.1:0-4385 GCA_964531205.1 uncultured bacterium | reverse complement strand
GTGGTACGAACGGCGTGTTCGGCGTACCGGTCGGCCCATTGATCTCCGTCTTAGAGTTTCGGACGTAACGTACAAGGGGGCCCCTCCCCGATTTCGGGGAATATACGGTTAACGTATGGCTATAATTCAGCGTGCCGTCAGATTCGCCGCACGCACCGCGCGCATGCGCGCTTCGACGATTCGTGAGATGCTCAAGGTCACGCAACAGCCCGACGTTATTTCGTTCGGCGGTGGCCTGCCCGCACCGGAACTCTTCCCGACCGAAGAAATTACGCAATGCACCGCCGAGGTGATGCGCGACGTCGGTTCGCAAGCGTTGCAATACGGTGTTACGGACGGAATTCCGGAGTTGCGTGCGTGGGTGGCAGAGCGTTTGACAAATCACATCGATGCGACGTACGACCCGTCGCACATCATGATTGTCAACGGTTCGCAGCAAGGCCTCGATCTGATCGCGAAGATCCTTATCGATCCTGGCGATCATATCGTGCTGGAACGTCCGTCGTACCTCGGCGCGATCCAAGCGTTCGATGCGTATCAAGCGCGTTACGTTACAGCAGACACCGACGAAGACGGAATGATTCCGGAATCGCTCGAGCACGTGCTCGCGCATACGGAACCGCTTCCCAAATTCGTATATCTCATTCCGAACTTTCAAAATCCGACCGGCAGAACGCTGTCCGCCGATCGTCGCGAAAAAATCGTACGCATCTGCGAACATTACGGCGTGCCGATCGTTGAAGACGATCCCTATGGCGAGCTGCGGTTCGAAGGGCAGCATACACGTTCGCTCGCGTCATACGGCAACGGTAACGGTACGATTATTTATAGCGGGACCGGGAGTAAGATTATGGCCCCGGGCATGCGCATCGCGTGGCTCGCAACGCACGACGCCGAGGTGCACGAAAAGCTCGTGCTCGCAAAACAGGGCGCGGACTTGCAGAGCGGAACGCTCGCGCAGTACGTCTTCCATCGGGTCGTCTCGAAAAAGGAAGCATTTGACCGCCACGTCGCTACAATCGTTCGCGTCTATGGCGAGCGGCGCGACGTCATGCATGCTGCGCTCAAAGAGTTCATGCCGGCGACCGTCGAGTTCAATCGGCCGCAGGGCGGCATGTTTCTCTGGGCCCGCGCGCGCGGCATCGATACGACCGAGCTGCTGCGCATCTCCACGGAGCAGAAAGTTGCATTCGTTCCGGGCGTTTCGTTCTATCCGCAGCGCGACGTTACGGACGGGATGCGTTTGAACTTCTCACATTCGTCGGCAGAAAAGATACGAATCGGCATCGAACGTTTAGCAAGGGCAATACGGAGTATGTGACGATGGATTGCTTGGTAACCGGCATCGCACCAACCAGCGATAAAAGCAAGATCGAAAGCTTGCTGGCAAAATGCCAATGCGATCCGGAGCGCCTCGCAATCATCTCCAAAGTTGAAGGCAGGGCGCAATCGGCCCACCAATCCCGGCCCTCGATGAATACGGCGGCCACCATCATGACCGGCTCGGGAGGCACAAGCGTACCGGGCGTCGGCGGATCCGGCGCCTCGCTGTCAGCGTTTGCCGGACACGGCGGTCAAACGGATTACCTGGGCGGCCTGCCGTTCATTCCGCCGGACGAAGCACAGAATTACAACATCGCCATCGCGGAAGGCCGTAGCCTGGTAACGTACAAAGCGAATGCCGATGAAGCGGCCGCGATTGAAGCCGCTTTTCGAGACGCAGGACTGCGCAAAGTAAAAACTTTCAGGTGACAACCGTGACACAACAGGCGGTTATCGAGTATGTCGTGGTCGGCATCGCGCCGACCGCCGAGCCGGCCGAACTTGAGCGAACACTTTCCACCGATCCCTATCAGCAGGAGCGCTTAGCTGTTATAACGCGAGATGCGCCGACGCCGGACCACGAAGAGTCGGCGTTACGGTTCATTCACGTGCACCTCGGATTGCCGCACGAAACTACCGACGTGGATCACGAGACCATCCTCGGCGAGGAAGGCATTCTCACCGACGCAGGCGGCGTAAACGTTCCAAATATCAGCGCCGACGTGCGGTATGCGGGCTTTTTCGCGCACCCGGAAGTCGTCAATCACCTCGGCGGATATCCCATTCCGCTAGACGAGATCGAAAACTACAACGAGGCGATCGAAGACGGGCGAACCGTCATCCTCTATAAATGCCGTCCGCCGGAACGCTCGCCCGTCGAACAGCAATTCAAGGATGCCGGCCTGAAACATGTAAAGAGTTTCCCCTCAGCAGTAACCTAAGACCGTAGGAGGGGCTTTCCGTTGGCCGAGCATTTAGTGACCGGAATCGCGCAATCGTCGGATCCCGCAAATCTTGAAGATGCGTTGTGCAAAGAAAACGTCGATTGCGACAAGATGGCGGTCATCACCAAAGACGAACCGACGGATCTGCATCACGAATCCGTGTTGACGTTCATGCACGTGGGTCAAGAGCACGCGACCACCGATGCGGATCACGAAGTCATCACCGGCGGCGAAGCGATCCTCACGAATATCAGCGATCCGCAGGTACCCAACATCAGCGCTGACATGCGCTACGTCGGCTTTTTTGCCGAGCCGCACATCATCGATCATCTGGCGGAGTACGCAATACCGCAGGACCAAGTTCAGAATTACAACGATGCAATCGAGGCGGGACGCAGCGTTGTCGTTTACAAAGCCGAGCCTGCGGAGGCAGCGGATATCGAACAAACGTTCAAAGACGCCGGATTGAAGAACGTCAAGACGTTCCAGTCCAAGTAACGCCGGAACAAAAAAATGAAGAGGCGTCGCAATTGCGGCGCCTCTTCTGTTTACGCTGTAGCGGCAGCTACGGTGTAAGAATCAGTCCCGATTTCGGACCCATCGTTGTCGGCGCCGTGCCGCTGAATGAAGCGGTTCCGCCGTCGAGGATGCCGCCACCACTCAGCACCATGCGATGCCTCAAGCCCCACGGATTCGGCACCGAAACTGACGCCGTCGTACTCGGATTGGCGACGATTTCGCAATGTCCAAGCAGCGTTCCGCGATAGTAGCAAGAGTTGTACCGTTGCGCGTACGCACCGGTCGATGTCTTCAGCGCAGCAATGCCGGTCGGTACGCTCACTGGGCTCAATGGTACAAACCCGGTTTCCGGATAAACCTTGAAGGTTGACGGTGTCGTAAACGATTCTTGGAATACCGAGTAGTTTACGTCATACGTCAGGAGAAATGAAGCGTAGATAAACAACCGCTGCGGAATGACGGTCGACCCCGTCGCGGCAGTGTTGTCGGCGTAACACCAGAAGCCGGCCCCCGGCGGTTTTCCCTCACTTTTCAGGAGTGCGATCGTCTGTAGCTGCGCGTCTCCCTCGGACGTCCACAGGCTGGTCATGAAGCATTCTTCGAACTCACCGCCGGCGACCGCGGACCCCTTCAAACGCTGCACGTAGGTGGGAACGTTGCTGTCGGCAACCGAGAGCGAATTCAAAATGAATTTCTGTCCGGTGAGTGCCAAAGCCGCATCTTGCGCCGCACTCCACGTCGACGTGTTGTAACCGCAAGGCGTCGCGCTGGCACCGTATAGCGGCCCGTCGTTGTCGATGTAGAGCAGGTTCCACGGCTGTGAGTAGCCTGGGTTTGCTGCTTTCGCCGACGCCGTATTGTGGCTCACGACATTCTTAAAGTACGACGCAGCGAGGCTCTTTGTTGGATCCGAGAGCAGACCTTTGCCGTTATACGTTACGATGGAACCGCCGCCGCACGTCGTCGCACGCACTGTCGGGTACGTGCCCTTCAGCGTGTTGTATTCGTACGTGTTGACATACGGCATAATCGGCGTGACGTAAATTACGGTCTTGATGCCGGCGGCTTGCGTCATGCCAAGGCGCGGACCAGAGGCGTACGCCCAGCTCAAATATGGCGCGTACACGCTCGGATTCGTGTTCATTTCGGTGGACGACAAAAGGTATTCGGCCGTCTGTACGTGGCGGGGTACGCCGGATGTAGTTGTAGTCGTAGCTGTAGTGCTCGTTGTGCTGAGCGTCGATACGTCAGAAGACGCCGGCAAATCCGAAGACGCTGCGGTACTTAATGGCGCACCGCCACCGGTTTCCGAAACCGGGGGCGTTGTTCCACCCTGTCCGCTGCAAGCAACGACACAAAACGATAACGCCAGCACTCCAATGAGTGCGATGGCGCGCAGTAAACGCATGAGAACCTCCCCGTTGTCATGGCGCGCGTTGAGGCGATGATGAGTGAAGCAGATGCACATTCCATGCCGGGAAGGGGGTTTCTCACATGTAGTGTGAGCAAGCGTTGTCTGAAGTGCAGATGTCGCGATTTATCCCGTTATTACAGGCGCAATCGCGCGGTTTTACCTTATCGGGATAGCATAGATTAAGG
>CAZHGH010000125.1:0-7225 GCA_964531205.1 uncultured bacterium | reverse complement strand
TCGAGGGCCATCTCTTTGGGCAGACCGCATTGGTGCAGCTTCAACGACGGGCCGACGACGATAACCGAACGGCCGGAGTAGTCGACGCGTTTACCGAGCAGGTTCTGACGGAAACGGCCTTGCTTTCCTTTGAGAATATCCGACAGCGACTTTAGCGGACGATTGTTGGGTCCGGTAACCGGACGTCCGCGGCGGCCGTTGTCGATCAGCGCATCGACCGCTTCTTGCAGCATGCGCTTTTCGTTTTTGATGATGATCTCGGGCGCCGAAAGCTCGAGCAACCGCTTCAAACGATTGTTGCGGTTGATGACGCGGCGGTAGAGATCGTTGAGGTCGGACGTGGCGAAACGGCCGCCGTCGAGCTGCACCATCGGGCGCAGTTCCGGTGCGATCACCGGGACGGCGGAGAGAATCATCCACTCCGGCTTGTTGCCGCTAGCCAGAAATGCTTCGACAACCTCGAGGCGCTTGATGGCCTTGAGGCGTTTTTGTCCGCTCGTTTCTTTGAACTCTTTGCGCAGTTCGTCTTGAAGCTTGCGCAGGTTCAGATCGCGCAGCAGTTCGCGGATCGCTTCCGCACCCATACCGGCTTTGAATGCCGTGCCGTACTTCTCGCGGTGCTCGCGATACTTTTGCTCGGTCAACACTTCACGCTTCTGCAGTGGTGTGTTGCCCGGATCGATCACGACGTACGCCGCGAAGTAGATGACCTTCTCGAGCTGACGCGGCGACATATCGAGCAGAATGCCGATACGGCTGGGCACGCCCTTGAAATACCAAATGTGCGAAACAGGCGTAGCGAGTTCAATATGACCCATACGCTCGCGGCGGACTTTCGCGCGCGTGATTTCCACGCCGCAACGATCGCAGATCATGCCTTTGAAGCGGATCCGCTTGTATTTGCCACAGTGGCATTCCCAGTCTTTGGTGGGACCGAAGATTTTCTCGCAGAAGAGCCCGTCGCGTTCGGGCTTCAGCGTTCTATAATTTATGGTTTCGGGTTTCTTGACCTCGCCGAAAGACCACGCACGGATCTGTTCGGGTGAAGCCAAGCCGATGCGCATGGCATCGAAGTTGTTGACGTCAATCAGATTCAAGTTTACTAGTCACCGTATACGGTGGTGTACACTCCGGCTGCAGCCTACGCAGGGCGCCGCGTCTCACGTGGTCACGTAAGGGGGCCCACCGTCGCCGCCGGCCGTGCGCGCCCAAACCAAAAAGAAGCCGCGGGCGCGCGGCACAGACGAATACTATACTTCAGGACCCTGCTGCAAGGCAAGAGGTTTCAAAAGGGTATACCTTCCGCTTCCCTGTCAAGGAGCGTATAGTGAGAGCACCCCTTGAGGAAAAGCCATGAAGATTCTCAAAGCTTTGGGCATTGCAGCGGTCGTCGGCCTGCTTTCCGGGACGGCAGCCCCCGCGCTAGCGCAAGCCACGGGCGGTACACCACCTAACACGATGGCAGTACCGAACAGTTCCACGGTTATCAAATGCAATCCGAACGGTACCGGAACCGCAACAAATGGCACCAACGCCGAAACATCTACGGCGAACAACGCTCCGGGAACGCCCGTAACGCAGGTCAATCCAAGCGGCCAAGGCACGACAACCACGCAAACACCAGCACTTGAAAAGCCGGTCAAGCCGAACGTGCAGTGCGCGAAAACCCAGCAGAACGCTGCGCCTGCGATGCCGCGAAGCAGCATGCGACGTAGCGCTCCTATGATGAATGCGTTGACGAACAATCCGAACGGCGCGGGCTGGACTTCCAAGTTCAACCGCCCGATGGTTGCAACAACGCATAAGACGAAGCGCATGCATCGCGCAAAGCATGCTACGGGAGGCGGCTCCTAGCTTTTCATTTTAAGCTAGCCAGCACTTCCTTTTCATAGAAATACCGGTCCGTGGGTAAGCCAAGGCCGGACATACTCTTATTTGCAAACCAGGAGAGTAGACGCATGAGTACAGGTTCAAGACTTCTCGGCTTTGCGTCGACGGCCGCGCTGATAGCCGGATTAACAGTTCCCGCTTTCGCACAAGCAACTGGCACTCCACCCAACACGGTTCCCGTTCCGAATAGCGGAACGCAAATCCACTGCAATCCTAATGGAACCGCAACGGTAACGAGTGGATCGAATGCGGAAACATCCGCGAACAACAACGTACCGGGTACACCGGTAACGCAGGTAAATCCGACCGGCACCGGCACAACGACGACGCAAACCCCGACGATGACGAAGGGCACGAACGCTGCAACCGCAACGCAGTGCCCGAAGACGCAGCAGCCGCAACCGATGCCGCAGCAAAACGCTGCGCCGGCGATGCCGCAAAACGCCGCGCCCACCATGGACGCGCTGAACAACAATCCGAACGGTTCGAATTGGCTCGAAAAATTCAACCGTCCGATGGTCTCTTCGCATCCGATGATGAAATCGAAGAAGCGGCATAAACGCGCTTCCGGCGGTGGCGGCCACTAACCGTACGGCTACAAAATAAAAAGGGCTGGGAAAATCCCGGCCCTCTTTATTTTACTATGATGAAACGGTTGAAGTGCGCTCCAGAAATGTATCCACCTCGCGAACGAAATGATCGAAGTCCGTGCGGTGCAGATTGTGCCCTTGATGTTCGAAGTCGCGGATCGCGACGTTCGGACCGCCTCGTTCGCGAACGTACTTCAGATCTTCTAGTTCGACGATACTCTCGCTCGCATGGGCCATTGCGAGCAGCAACGGCTTGGGATACGCCTCCAAATCCCGCCGCAGATCCCAGGTCTCCGGCGGATTCTCGTCGCGTAAGCGTTCGATTGGGAGAAGCGTCATGTTGCGCACGGCATGTTTTTTGCGCTCGATGTCGATCTCGCCCCAGCCCAGCGATGTGTACTCCTCCGCAATTGCGGCGTCGCGCGCTTCGCCCTTATGAGCGAACAAGCTCCGCAGATCGGCGAGAAACTCGTCGTACCATGGATTGCCTGCCTGCCGGATCATGGGATCGACGGCGACGACTCGCCGCACGTCGAAGCGCCGGCCGCCCAGGATGCAGACAGCACCGCCCCACGAATGTCCGGCAAGCAAATCTACCGTGTCCGGTATCGCTTCCATCACATTGTAGAGATCCAGCAGCGCGCGATGCAGCGTCATCGGCCCCGTGACGTGCGCCGAATCTCCATGACCGCGTTGATCGTACGCGTACACGCGATAGCGGTCCTGATAGTGTAGCGCAAAGCGTTCCCACGATTTGCGCGAGCTGGTCATTCCGTGCACGCACAACATGATGGGGCCGCGGCTTCCCCAGCGTTCCAGCGTCGTGTCGGCGCCGTCGTCGAGCGCGATGCGTTCCTCTACGTGTGTCGTCACGCACGCTCGGTCAATTGACGGTGGAGTTCGTCGAGGTCCTCGCATTTATTGAGCGTCACCGCGTCACTAATCGTTGGATCCTGAATGCCTGAAGCGGTGCGCATGCTGCTTGCGAGCTCTTCTTTATGGCAGTATGCACGTATCGCGTCGTTGTGTTTACGGATCGTTTCTTGCGAAATGCTCCCGCCGTTTTGCTGAATGACCCACTCCTCGAATTGCATGTACGTGGGTTTGTTGTTCCGCACGTAGTCGATTGTTTTCTGCCGATCGAGATTCAATCCGTTGAGCGTCATCTGATCGAATCCCGGGCCGCACTCATCGTATCCCTGCGGCAGCATCCCTGCGGCTGCGATCATGAGTTTGCTCCACAGTCGCGGGAGATGTACCGCGCCGAGCGGACCCGCGCAGTCTGAGCTGATCAATGGGACAATTTTTTGCTTCGTGGTCGTTGTGCCGGTTGTCGTCGTCATGGTGTTACTGTCTCCCTTGCATGTCGGTCTTTGAACGTCAGCTCGGAAATACCGGACTTGTCGATCTCTCCAAGGCCGATGGCCTTCATTCGTTCGTATTGTTGATACGTCGCTTCGGCCAGCGGCAATTTTAAATCGGCTTCGCGTGCGAGCGAGAGCGCGATGCCGGAGTCCTTAGCGGCGTGCGCAGCGGAAAAATACACTTCGTGATCGCGGTTTTGCATGTCGGCGCCGTCGGTTTCGAGAACGCGCGAGTTCGCGCCGGTTTGACTGAAGACTTCCCGCAGCATGTTCAAGTCGAGACCGAGCGCATCGCCGAGTCCCAAGCCTTCCGCGAGCCCGGCGGTATTGATGTTCATGACCATATTCACAAGCGCTTTTACTTGCGCGGCGCGTCCGGCTTCGCCGATGTAGCGCAGCGACACACTCATCTGCTCGAGCAGAGGCCGCACGCGCTCGAAGATTTCTCTTCGTCCGCCGATCATCAGATATAATTGTCCGGAGCGCGCCTGCGGTATGGAACTTGCCATGCACGCTTCCAGCGAATGCGCGCCGTGCTCTTCTGCGAGCCGTTGCACGTCGACGTGCACTTTCGGCGTCACGGTTGCTGCGTTCACGAAGATTCGCCCCCGCGCACTCCTCAGGAGCGAGTCGCCTTCCGTTGCGAAGATGCGGTACATTGCATCGTCGTCGGTGACGATCGTAACGATGACGTCGGAGAGCTCG
The DNA here is from genome assembly GCA_964531205.1 of uncultured bacterium. Classification (GTDB taxonomy): domain Bacteria; phylum Vulcanimicrobiota; class Vulcanimicrobiia; order Vulcanimicrobiales; family Vulcanimicrobiaceae; genus JAICWY01. The sequence continues at coordinate 2,676 of CAZHGH010000125.1, read as the reverse complement.
GTGACGCGTGAAAGCGTCGTGCACACCTCGCCGCCGGTTTTATCCGCCACCGCTTTCGCGGCGTCTGCGCGTATGTCGTACAGCGCTGCGATCGTGTAGCCGACGCTCTTAAGGCGTTCGGCGATGCCGGCGCCCATACGTCCGGTACCGACAATGCCGATTCGCTCGCTACTATTCATAGTGCGCCTCCCCACTTTGATTATAGCGCGCTTGCTCCGCGCATATCGCCGGGGCCTTCACGCGTGGCGACGGCTCGCTTCCCTGCTTGATTTTTGCAACCGCAGGGAACAATCGCTTGCGTGGGCTGCGTTGACCGCTGTAGGAGGACGAACTAACGATATGTTTTTGAAACGCGCAATCGCAGGAACGACGCTGGCAGCCATGATGGCTCTGCTCGTTCCAGCCGCTCCCGCTCTGGCCGACGGCGCCGCGAGCACTCGGAACATCCTTTTAGGTATCGGTGCGGCGACGTACCTCATCATTCAGCACAACCGCAAGGTTCATCAGAAGTACGCTGAAGATGCGCGCCGCCAAGCGGAGTTGCAATCGGAAAACAACGATGCGTGGGCTGCGTACAGCAGCGAGAAACGCGCGTACGACAACGCAATTGCAGAAGTCGGCGATCTCAAACGCGAGGTCGCATATCAGCACAACGTCATATTGCAGCAACGCCACCAACTCGCTATGACGCAGCGCAACCGTAACGGCTTCGCGGCTCAGACCGCATACGCACCGCAGCCGCAACCGCGCCGCGGAGGGACGCGGGTAGCTTCTCGTCCTGCGCCAGCGCAAAATCAAGTTGCGATGGTCTCGTACGGTTGGGGTCAACTCTAATGAAACGCAATGCGACGCTGGGCCTGGCACTGGTGCTGGGCCTGGCCGCATGCGCCGGCAACGGTGCGGGCCAAGCGCAATCGGCCGCCGATGCAACTACGAAGGCGGTCTATAACGACGATGCCAACGCGGTAACGCAAAATTTCGACGACACGTTGAAAAACCAGGTCACGCGTTCGGAAGTCGGCATTCTTTCGGATCAAATGCATAGGTATGGCGACTATAAGGGCCTTACGTACGTCAGCACGGATCCGGCCAAGAATGAGTACACCTATCGCGCAGATTTCAGCAAGGGCTCGATGAACGTCGTACTCAAACTCGATCCCGACGGCAAAATAGCAGCCTATCGCGTCTTCGAACCGGCAACAGCGAGCCAATAACCGCAGCGCCGTGCCTGCCGACAGCTACGTACCCAGCGATGACACCGTCATCTGGCGGTACATGAAGCTGAATTCGTTTTTAGAGTTACTGAGCGGGCATCTGGTGCAGACACGAATCGATATGCTAAACGACGCCGCCGAGGGCGCGTACGGATTTAAAAAGATTCGTTTCGCGCCCTCGCTGCTCGAGCGCTTGCACTTCAACGGTGCGCCACCCGATCCCGGCGACGTCATCCGCCGGGCACGTACGTACGTATGCGCGACGTACTGGTACGAATTCGACGAAGAAGAATCGTTCGGCATGTGGAGCGTGTACGGCCGTACCGGTGAATCCGTCGCTGTCGAAACCACGGTCGGTGCTCTTCGCAAGGTGTTAAGCCGCGAAAGCGAGCCGCGAATCGAGCGCATGCGATACGAGCCGATGCAAGGCGAGATTGCGGACATTCATACGCTCTTCTTCCATAAACGGCGCGAGTATAAAGACGAACGCGAAATCCGCAGCGTGCAGGTGTTTTTGAATCCTATGGAGGAGCCGATCGTCGATCAGCGCGTCTCGCTGGACGATCTCAACACGCTCATGAAGCGCATCATCCTCGCACCCGACAGCCGCCATACGTTCGTCGATGCCGTGAAACGCATCATTCACAGCGTTTTTGCGTACGAAGGCAAAGAGTTTACCGGCGACATTTCCAGCTCCGCGTTGGACGAAGATTTAGTTCCGTAAGGAGAGCATACAATGGCGCAAACAACTGAAGTGCGCGAGAACCTTCCGGCAATGCTGGGCTCCGACGACACGTACCGCGCGGAGCGCGAACGCTTGCGCCGCGCGGAAGTCGCGTTGCGCGATCAAATCGAAGCTGTTGCAGCGATGCGCCGGCAATTGCCGCCCGGCCCCGTGGTGCGCGATTACGTCTTTATGGAAGGCGATAAGCGCGTCAGATTATCGGAGTTATTCCAAGACGGCAAACCGGAACTCGTGGTCTACCATGTCATGTACTGGGCGGACGATGACGAATTCTGTCCGATGTGCTCCATGTGGATCGATGGCTTAGATGCCGTTGCGCCGCATCTCGAACAGCGGATCAATTTTGCGGTAGCGACGCGAGCGCCGTTTGAAAAGCTTCAGGCGTGGGCGAAGCAACGCGGATGGCGCCGCGCCAGGCTGCTCTCAGACGATGGTCCGGATTTCGCGCGCGACATCGGCGCCGAAGACGGCGACGGCGAACCGATTGAAACGGTCGCCGTCTTTACGAAGGACGGGTCGACAATCCGCAACACCTACGTAGCGCACGCGTACGTCAAGGGCGAAATGCGCGGAATCGATCTATTGACGCCGGTTTGGCACGTCTTCGATCTGATTCCGTCGGGCCGCAGCCAGGATTGGAACGCCGGCAACGACTACATGAGCAATTCGTCAACTACGAGCTGAAATTCAAAATCCCAAGCCCCTTTGCGTCAGCGA
>CAZHGH010000124.1:2272-7414 GCA_964531205.1 uncultured bacterium | reverse complement strand
CAAATACGACATACTTCGGCATGTCACGCTCGGTCCGTTCGGTTACGCGCCCGCGCGCCGATGCAGCTAGGAAACCAAAACCATGCGTACCGTGGCGCTGCACGGCGTCATCGAGCTGCAAAGCGTACTGCGCAGCGGCGTCGTGTTCGCCGGCAAACCAGGCGCCGATGAGCGCCTCAGCGACGCCGAACGCTACGAGATTGTCTAATCCCGAGGTCCGGTTGCGTTCGATAGCGCGCTCCAGCAATTCGCGCTCGACCGCGCGCTCGCCGCGCACGCGCGCGATATCCACGGCGAGCGTAACAAAGCCGCCCGTCGCCATCGCGTCCGTTCCCTCGACAACAGAGAGCGATGCCGTTAAATCCCGCTCCGCTTCAGCGAAACGCCCCATGCGCGCAAGCACGATACCGCGCAAGTACAGCATGTAGCCGTCGAGCGGCGTTTGCGGCGGATCGTTAAGCGGAACGCATTTGCTAAATTCTTCCACTGCTTCAAGAGCCTGTTGTAACCCACCAACGTAGGTCATGAAGATCACGCGGAACACAAGTATATAGAATCGTTCGAGTGCCGGGGCATCGGGCGGCAGCGTCCGCCAAAGCGATTCCGCCTCGTCCAGTAACTTTTCCGTTGACGCACAATACATGCGCAGCAGTGCGGTCACGCCCCAAAGACGCGGAAAGCGTTGCGTCAGTTCGTGATCGAGCGACGCCAAGACGCGCGCGTATAGCATTGAAGGAAAACGATCGCGCATAACCTCATGTTGGCCAAGCGCATGTGCGGCAGCAAGTTGATCGCCGCGCGCGAGATGCAGCTCCGCGGCTCGCTCGAAATTGCTCTGCTGTTCGTAGCGTGCGGCAATGTCGCGCAACAGTGCGTCGCGCCGGTCCTCGTATTCTTCGAGCAGCAGCGCTTCAAGCAATGGATGCACGGTAAACGATCCGTCGCGGTGGCGGCGTATGAAGGCTGACGCCTTCGCGAACTCTTCTATTTCGTGGATAGTCTCGCGATCGATCCCCGCCATCCGCAAATCCTCAACACGTGCGCGTGGAATGCTCGCGATAGCAAAGAACGCTTGCTTCACCTGCTCGTCCGCCGACGAAAGCACTTCGTCTACCAAATAATCGTGCAGTTCTTCAAACGCGACGTCGTCTAAACGATCCAAGAGCGAATGCAGACGCCCTTCCGAGGCGAAGCGCTTGAGTAACAAAACGGCGATGGGCCAGCCTTGCGATACCGCCATAATGCGTTCGATCCACTGCGGATCGTCGAAATGCTCGGCGAACAGCTCTTGCATCTCGCTTGCATCGAAAGCAAGATCTTGTGCGTGCAGCGCCATGATTTCGTGCGGCGCTGCGAACCGCGTGAGATGCATCCGTAATCCTTCGCGCGAGCAAATGACAACCGTGCGCCCTTGTGGACGCCAGGCCAGCAGACGTGCAAAAAAGTCGCGTGCAGATGGAGACGCTGCAAGATCTTCGGCGTTCTCGAAGACGATCGTATCGTTCGCCGGTTCGCGCCACGCCTCTAACGCGAGGTTGACCCGCATCGGCACGGTTGTGCTTCCGTCTCCGAGCATGAGTTCGCGCTGCCGCAGCGTCTGCTCGCGCTCGGGACTTGTGGCGGCAATCGCCGGGATTAAGCGCCGGGCAAGATCCAGATCGTCCCGCGTATCGCGGCAATCACACACCGCCGACGCACCGCGCTCGTACAGGTACTGGCGAGACAACGTCGTTTTGCCGAACCCCGCCGGCGCGATAAGGGCGAGAATTTTCGGGCGTACGCTTTCGATGCGCGCCAAAAGCGCATGCCGCCGAAGCTCAACGCCGGTAAGCATCTTTTAAGTCTAGCGAAAGTGCGGGCTAAGCTCCAGGAAAGTGCCGCGGCCTATGCTTAGGACAAAGGAGAGACCCCAGCCATGTTAATCAAACCGCGTTCACTGGAACCCCAGCGTCAGGACGAGAGCCGCACCCCACTCGGCGAACTAGCGAGCAAGCACACAACCTTCTTCCAGGGATGGGGTCCGAAGATCTAGCGGTGCTGATAGAACAGCCGCAAACCGATCAAACTCAAGTTCGGATTAACGTAACTCACGATCGAAGTGTGACGCGCGACGACATCCGACATGCCGCCAGTCGCAACGACAGGCGCATCAACGCCCATCTCTGCGCGCATACGCTGCACGAGTGCTTCCGTCTGACCGACGAAACCGTAGATAATGCCCGATTGCAACGCAGAGATGGTGTCCTTGCCGATTGCGCGTCCCGGCGCTTCGAGCGCAATTTGCGGCAGTTTCGCAGTGCGTCCGACAAGCGCATCGATTGAAATATTGATCCCCGGTGCGATGGCCACGCCCTCGTACTCGCCTGCAGCAGAGATAGCCATGAATACGGTCGCGGTGCCGTAACTTATGACGATGAGTGGTGCGCCGTAAATCTCACGTGCGCCGATTGCCGCCGCGACCAAATCGGCACCGACCTCCCCGGGACGATCGGTCTTTACGGGCATCAACGTTTGCCGGTGGGCTTTGAAAAATTCCGGTTCGCATCCGAAATACCGCACGCACGCTTGCTGAAGCGTTTGATCGAGCTTTGGAACGACGCTTGCGATCGCGACGGCTTGTACGTCGGATGCATGCAGATCCGCGGTCGCAAACAATTCGGCAAAGAACACGCCGTGCTCGTCGGCAGTCCGCCGAGTCTCAGTCGTAACGCGCCACGCCTGAATCAGCTCCGAGCCGTCCATCGCGAAACAGCCGAGTTTCGTCTCGGTATTTCCGACGTCAATCGTTAGCAGCACCGCGCATTAACTCCTCAATCGCATCCAGCAAGCGCGCCGCAAGCACCGCTTTGGAAGCCTGGCCCAGATCGCGTTTTCCGTCGTTCCACAGCAGCGTCAACGCGTTACGCTGCGCGCCCCACGCGCGATTTTCCGACACGTCGTTTACGGCGATCGCATCCAGATGTTTGCGCCAGAGTTTCTCCCGCGCATTCGCTTCGTGGTCTTCCGTTTCGGCGGCAAAGCCTACTAAAAAGCTCGAACCTTTGCTCTCGCCGATTGCGGCGAGCACGTCGGGGTTACGCACCATGCGCACGGTAAGATCTTCATCGTTCTTTTTACGCTTTTGCGTCTCTGCATGCTCGGGACGCCAATCCGAAACCGCGGCGCTCGCGATCACCAGATCCGCACTGACCGCGTGCTCCATCGCCGCTTCATACATCTCTTGCGCGCTCTGCACGTGCACGGTACGTACGCCGGGCGGCGATTCCAAGTGCGTCGGGCCTAAAATCAGCGTGACGTCCGCGCCGCGCAGGGCCGCTTCACGGGCCAGCGCGATACCGGTCTCACCCGTCGACGGATTGCTGACGAACCGCACCGGGTCGAACGCCTCACGCGTCGGCCCCGCGGTGATCGCGACGCTCTTTCCCGCAAGCGACTGCGTACGCGTAAGCACGGTCTCCAGCGTTTGCAGTATCGCTTCTTCCGACGCGAGCCGCCCGATGCCGCGCTCCCGCTCCGCAAGAAAACCGCTTTCCGGATCGACGAACGTATAACCGCGTTCCCGCAACGTGCGCAGATTTTGCTGCGTAGCTTCATTGCGGTACATCGCGTCATTCATCGCGGGTGCAACGACGATTGGAATGCGCGCTGCAAGCAGCGCCGTCGTTAAAAGATCGTCCGCAATGCCGTGCGCCAGTTTCGCGATAACGTTGGCCGTCGCCGGAACGATGAGTGCAACCTGCGCTTCGCGCACCAAGCGGATATGCGGAATGCGTTCGGGAGCGTCCCATAGCGACGTGTACACCGGTCGCGCCGTTAGCGACGCGAATGTCAACGAACCGATGAACTGCTCCGCTTCCGCAGTGAGGATAACGTCGACGATAGCGCCACGCTGCACGAGGGTACTGACGAGCGCCGCAGCTTTGTACGCAGCAACGCCGCCGGTAACACCGAGCAGAACGCGCGCACCGTTCATTGCGTGACCATCAAATTGTCGATCAGTCGCGTATTTCCGAAGCGCGCCGCGCCGATGACGAAAGCCGGCGGCCGCAACGACGGCAAAGGCGCAAACGTATCCGCATCCACAACGTCGAGATAATCCAGCTGCGCTTGCGAATCCAGTTGGGAACGCGCCTGCTCGCGTGCGGCATTTGCGTCCGCACCACGCCGCAATTCCTCGAGCATCGCTTCCAACGCCGCATGCAAACTCGGCGCGGCGGCTCGCTGCTCTGCGGTGAGATACGCGTTACGGCTCGAGAGCGCCAAACCGTCCGTTTCGCGCACCGTCGGCACGATCTCCACGCGCACTGAAAAATTCAAGTCGCGCACCATCTTGCGCAAAACCGCCGTTTGCTGCGCATCCTTTTGTCCCAAAAACAGGACGTCGGGTTGCACGATGTGCAGCAGTTTCGTCACGACTGTTGCTACGCCGCGAAAATGCGTCGGCCGCACCGCGCCTTCAAAGCGCGTGCCTAATTCGCCAACGTCGACGTATGTGGAAAAATCAGGCGGATAGATCTCCTCCATGCGCGGTGCAAACAATACGTCGACGCCCGCTCTTGCGAGTTTGGCGTTATCGCCTTCGATGTCGCGCGGATAGCGTTCAAAATCTTCGCCCGGGCCGAATTGCATCGGATTTACGAAAACGCTGGCAGCGACGGAGGGGCATCGCTCGCGCGCGGACTCGACGAGCCGCAGATGACCTTCATGCAGCGCGCCCATCGTCGGAACGAAGCCAAGCGGGCGCGGCAGCGCTGCGAGCCCACTACGGGCTGCATCTACCGTATCGTAAACCTTCACGCGGCTAGCGCCGGGTAACGCGCAACACCGTTCGCCCGACCTGGAACGGCGCTCCGATTTCAAGGGGCTCTTCGTCCGTCACCGGATGGTCGTCGATCCGCGTGCCGTTGCGGCTTTGCAGGTCCGAAAGGAGCAGCGTGCCTGCCTGCGTGCGTAATCGCGCGTGCCGGCGCGAAACGTAGCGGTCCAAGGTGATGCAAGCGTCGGCTAAGGTTTCATCCCGGCCGATGACGATTTCGTCGTCGAACGCCCACGTTTTACCGTCGAGCGGACCGCTGAGAACCTCGAGAAGATAGGTGGCGGACATGGCGCTCGGCCCTTCTCCTTACAAACCTTAGTGCCCTA
>CAZHGH010000124.1:0-2172 GCA_964531205.1 uncultured bacterium | reverse complement strand
CAAATGGGGTATTAACAATTCCATGACACCGGACGATACTCTGTAAGTGACGCTATGGACATCAGAGCCGGGCGCTGAGGCGAGGCCGATGAACGACAGGATCGACGAATTGCTGCACCTTATCGAGGTCGAACCCGACGCCTTGCGTGAGGCTGAATTCATGCAAGCGCAGGCGATTCTCGAGACGATGGTCGGCAAGACGGTGACCCACGCCGAGCTCGAAGACACCCGCATCGTCATCACGACGAACGACGGGAACAAGTATTTCTTTTACGGATTTCTAGGCGAAGAGAACGATTAGGCCCGCGCGCGCTGCTGCAATTCGTGGATGTATTCCACGAGCGCGCTCTGGTCCGCGGCAGCGATCTGCGTAAACGCGACACCGTGCGCGAATTGCTGCTTGCCGGCGTCGAAGAACGAAAGCACGACACGTCCGCGAACCATCATCTCGCGACCACCATCGGGTAACGTGAAGCGCAACGTTACATTTTGACCGGCGCTTAAATCGTTTTTCGTAATCACGCGCACGCCGCCGCCCGAGAGATCGACCGCGCTGCCGTACATCACGAGTTCGCCGCCCGGTACGATCACCGTGACGGGGAAGTCCACGGCGGCGCGAAAGAACCGCCGTTGTTGTGGGGAGCCCGATTGCTCTGTAGTCACTGCGGCATATCCGTTCGTCCCTAGTTCACGAGGCCCTGCGCCGCGAGCAGCGCGCCCAGCACCGTATGTTCTGCGATCATGCCGCCTTGCAAATACACTTCATAGGGTTCGCGCAACGGCGCATCGCAGGAGAGCTCGATCGTTGCACCGCCGACGAATGCGCCGCTCGACATGATAACCGGATCGACGTAGCCGGGAACGGGCCCGGGTTCGGGACGGAACCGCGCATTAACGGGCATCGCGCTTTGTAACGCTTGTGCAAAGCGCTGCAAGAGATCGATGTTGCCCAACCGGATCGCCTGCACGATATCGGTACGGCGCGCACCCGGCTGCGGATCGACTTGATATTCGAGTTCGTCAAAAAGCGCGGCCGCAAAATCTAAACCGCGCAACGTTTGTTCGACAATCAGCGGCGCGATAAACAAGCCTTGAATGAATGCGCGGCCGAAACCGAGTGTCGGTCCGAGCGCATCGCGCAAACCCGGCGCGTAATGGCGCGCTGCAACGCGTTCTATTAAATCAGCGCGGCCGGCAACGTATCCGCCGGCAGGCGCGATCGCTCCGCCCAAATTCTTGATCAGCGAGCCCATGACGAGGTCTGCGCCGACGTGCGTCGGTTCGCGTTCTTCGACCAATTCGCCGTAACAATTGTCGACGAGAATCGCAACGTCGGGACGTCTCGCTTTAATAGCAGCGAACGTACGCCGGCACCAATCGATGTCGACGGAGGGACGCGGCGCGTATCCACGCGACCGTTGCACGAACACCGCAGCTACGTTTGGGTCCTCGAGCTCCAACGCTAACGCGTTGTCATCAAACAATGGAATCTCACGATAAACGACGCCCTGAGCCACCAAATTATAAGGCGCATGCGTAATCGCGTTGCGCAAAGTGTCGTATGGCGGTCCGGTGATGCTGAGCAACGTCTTACCGGCGGGAACGCATGCTGCTAATGCGGTGACGATAGCATGCGTACCGCTTACGAATGAAAGACGCGCGAGCGCCCGTTCGACGCCGAATATCCGCGCAAGCAAAGACTCATAGCGCTCGCGCGCAGCGTCGTCATAACCGTACCCGGTCGAACCGGCGAAATCGTGTTCGGCTACGCCTTCTTCTAAAAAGGCGGCAAAGACGTTCGCTTTTACTTCTGCTTGCGGGAGATACTCGATCTGCTTTACGCGTTCGGCGGCACGCAGGGCAGCATAACGTACGGCATCGGCGATGCCGAAGCGATCGCAGAAAAGTTCGATCACCCGCTACTTCGTCATCCTGAGCGCGTCGAAGGACTCGTGCCGCTCGTACGCGCGTACGAATGGAATGTAAATGATCGTCGCAAGGAGCAAGTTAAGCACGACAAGCACAACCGCGCGCACGTCCGAGGTGGCCAGATACGTCGAAGCAAACGTCGGAAGCGCGGACGGCATCCACGTCCATGGGCGGGCAACTAATCCCGTCGCCATCGCGAAATATGACGTCGTCGCAAGGACAATGGGCACGAGCACGAACGGC
>CAZHGH010000123.1:0-7719 GCA_964531205.1 uncultured bacterium | reverse complement strand
TCGCGCGATGTGCCGTTGCGCCAAGTTTGCGTGACCTTCCAGCCCGTTTGTTTGCCACCGTCCATAATCGGCTCGACCTTGGTGACTTTGGCGCGCCAAACGCCGTTGAAGAGCCACTGATTCAAGCAGCCGGTGCGCGCGTTGCTTTGTGCGAGAGCCCGTACGGGCGCAAGAATCTGAGAGGACGTGACGGCCAAAATTAGTGCGGCAGCGAGAACTCTGGGTGCCATCTGCTGCTCCCTTCTTGCGATATGAGTGAAGGGTAATGGACCCCCGTCCCGGCAGCGTCCCAAAGACACAAACAGATTACGATTAAGCGCCCGCTTGATGCTCTCTATGCGCCGCAGTCTAAATGGACGCGCAAACTCGGCTCCCGCGTAGTGTAGTGCGGTGCGGAACTGCCTTCTTTTTTCGGATCGACGTTTACAAGGAGTTTGGATGGCTTTCCAATCGGCGACGTGCTGTCCGAGTAGAAATTCAACGTATGTGTGAAACCGGCGCTCTGCGGAATATCTTTGAAATAGTCGTTATGCCAAGAAATCGCTGAGTCCGTGTCCTGTTCCAACACCGTTCCATCATCCAAGACGAGCGCCGGATCGGAAACGCCGGTATATGCCCACGACGCCGTTTTTTGCGATCCGTTTCGCGCCTGGATCGTTACCGCATAACCGGGATAATTCACAAGTTGTTTTGTGATCGGCTGTACCGAAACGACGCGGACCCGCCATACGCCGTTGAACAGCCAGCGATTCATGCATCCCTCCAGCGACGACTTCTGAAATGAACCGCCCTGCGCTGTTGCCGGCGTCGATGAGGGTTGCTGGCCAAGGGCTGCACTCGGGCCGAAAAGCGACGCTGCGAGCGCCGCGCAGCCGAGGTGAACGAAGGGTGTCCTCATGGTCTTCCTCCCTCCCTTCGTTCAGTATAAGACAGCGGCAGCGAACGTAGCTACATCATTCGAACCAATAATCCAGCGTTCCATCGCTGGATTTTCCGAAGGCGCCTTTAAAGCCGCCCTCGCCACGCAGGCCGGAAAGATCGTCTGTTCCCGATCCGGCAACGACAAACCAGCTCGCGCTGATCGTGCCGTTTTCGACGCTTTCCTGACCTTGAAGCACGAAGGTGCCCTTACGTCCGTCCAGTGTTCCGCGGAATCGTTGCAAGCTCACGAGATTGGCAGAATGACCTTCGCGTTGTACCTGTAGAGCCCGCACCGCTGATTCGCCGCTCAGATCTCCCGTAAACGTTTCGCATATATGGATTTCCATTAATGCCGGGCCGGCGGTCTCGTCGTAGGGCTTCGCTTCAGAACTCTGCACGCTAATCTTTGCTACAGCATGTGTGCGCGTACGCTGCGCGGATTGCTCGTTTACATCACGCATGTGCCGACTGTTGCCCACTATCTGCAAAGTTGAAAACTAAAATAGCGTTGTTATCGGCCACCGTCCATGCCGCCCCCGTAATCAGCAGAGTCAGGGCGAATTCAGACCAATTCAGATGCGCCTCAGGATGAGCGGCGAGGAGCGGCATCCATACGAATACACCAAAGAGTCCGGTCATCAGTGCCATCAAGCGCATTGCAAGCCCCGCCTGTCGATTGATGAGAATGGCTACCGCCGCAAGCCCAAACGCAATCGTCGTGAGTATTGCCCAAAACATTTGGTTTGGCGGAATCCACGCCGGAACCAATGCAGCTGTCACACGAATATAGATTGCTTGAGCCAGCATGAATGATATCGCGCACAGCCCAAGCCCAAGGCGCGCCACTCGGCCGAGCGTTAGAGCCCGCGCTGCATCCGGCTGACTTGCCGCGTAAACGGCAATTGCGCCGCACAATAAGCAGAACTGTTCGAAGAAGCCGTCGTACTGCGCAAAGACCGCGGGCGCCGCGATGATGCCGGGAACGCAAGCCAGCGAGAAAAGCACATACACAATACCGAGAATTACCGACGCTAAGCGGGCGGTGCGCGGGAATAGCAACGCGATTCCGCCGGCAATTTGTGCGATCATAAGAAAGTCGCCGATGATTGTGCCGAAAGGCAGCTTCCAGATACTGCGCAGACTTTGCCACGTGTCGGCGTCATGCCACATCAACGCAATAATGCCGAACAGCACCGCCGAAGTGCCGAAGACCGTCCTCGCGTACAATGCCGTTTTCATGCCAAATGCAACGGCCGCATGTCCGGGCTTGTGACCCTTCGAAAGGTCCTTTCATGGAATCTACGTTGCAAGGCCCGCCGGCGGTAGTTGGGCAGCGAGAAGACGAGATAGACACGCCCGCGCTGTTGCTCGATCTCGACGCGTTAGAATACAACCTCGATAAGATGGCGCAACTCATCGCGCGCACCGGTGTGCGATTGCGTCCGCACGCAAAAGCGCACAAGTCGCCGGCGATCGCGGACTTGCAGATTACACGCGGCGCCGTAGGTCAATGCGTGCAAAAAGTCGGCGAAGCGGAAGCCATGGTTCGGGGCGGCGTGCGCGATGTTCTCGTAAGTAACGAAGTTGTGGGTGCCTCAAAACTCGCACGCTTCGCCGCGTTGTCGCGACTTGCCAACGTGGCGATCTGCGCAGATAGCGACGCACACGTTGAGGCGATCGAAATCGCGGCTACCGATGCATCGGTGCAGCTTTCCGTTTACGTCGAGATCGACGCAGGTCAAGGCCGTTGCGGAGTGGAGCCCGGCGAGCGCGCGGCGCTCCTTGCACGGCGCATCACGCAATCGACGCACTTGACGTTCGGGGGTCTGCAAGCGTATCACGGCAGCGCGCAACATCGCCGCCTTCCTGAAGAACGCGCTGCGGCGATCGACCACGCTGCCGGCGCGGTTCGACGCACGCTCGATGCACTCGCGAAGTTCGGTTTAGAATGTCCCGTGGTAACCGGCGGCGGCACAGGAACGTTCGAGCATGAAATCGCGTCGGGCGTATACACCGAAATTCAACCTGGCAGCTATTGCTTCATGGACGCCGACTACGCGCGCAATCTCGATGCAAACGGCAATCCGGTTAGCACGTTTCGCCAATCGCTGTTCGTGTTGTCCACCGTGATGAGCACGCCGCGCACGGGCGTAGCCGTACTCGACGCAGGACACAAGGCGGTGACGATCGACTCCGGTTTGCCGCTGGTTTGGCAACGGCCGGATCTCGCCTATGTCGACGCTTCGGACGAGCACGGAACACTTGAATTCGCTTCGGATACGCGTGCGCCACAACTCGGTGAAAAACTCCGCCTCGTTCCCGGCCATTGCGATCCAACCGTCGACCGCCACGAGTGGTACGTCGGCGTGCGCAACGGACGAGTCGAGTCTCTGTGGCCCATAGCAGCGCGCGGTGCAATGCGTTGACGAAGATCTAACGTCGCGCTAGAGATCCTCGACAATTTTCCAAAACGAGTTCTTCCTGCTGATTTTTCCGCCTTGAAAATCAAAGAGATCGCATCCGCGTAGGCAGAGCTTTTGCCCTTCCGGCGTAGTACCGGTGAGCAGCCACTCGGAAACCCCGCGATCGCCGCAAACGAAGTGCTGATCTTCCGAATAGTGGACATCGGGTAACCCTTCGAAGCGGGTGGAAAGCAAAGCGCGTACGTTCTCGCGTCCCACCGCGCGTGTACCACATGGTTCCGTACCACGCGGCATCTCTAAGACAGGACTCTCCGTGAAGAAATTCATGATCGCATCAAGGTCATGGCGATTGAAGGCGTCGAGTAGGTCTTCAAGCATACCGGTAGTCGGTGCGCGCGAAACATTCATGGTTCGTATGGTATCACGCGGCCGTCCCGTCAATGTCCCGAGGCGCGGTTAAGGCCAAGAGTCGCTTTGCGCTGCGGCGATGGCCCGAACCGACGTGAGTTCGCGGAAGGCGAACCGTGAGCGCTCGTCTGCCATCGCGTCGAGCTGCAACGTCACCAACTCTTGTGCGCGCCGCAACGCCGCCGCGGCTTTACTCGCGTTGCCGCACTGATGGTACACGCGCGCGGCAGCCCAGAAACAGTAGTGCGGCCAAACCGTGTTCTCGCCGGACGCGTCGGCGCGTTGCATGATATCGTCGGCCGTTTGTAAGGCCGCCCCATCTCCGGCTTTCATCTGGGCCAACGCAAGGTCGGCTAGTTCTTCGAACGTCGCCGAACGGTTCAGCCGTTCGCGAATCGCGATCGCTTCCTGCATATGCTTCAAAGCGGCATCCAGGTCGCCTAACTCGCGTTCGGCGTTTCCCAGGTTCGCAAGTGCCCCCGCCTCGATTACGGAATTCGCGATCTCTCGCGACGCGCGGAGCGCCTGTAACCCAATCTCTTTTGCTTCTTGAGGCGCTTGCTGGAGCAGCCGCACCATGCTCAGATTGGTCAGTGCTGCCGCGCGGCCACGCGTATCGTCAAAGGATTCGAATATTTCTAGCGCATCCGTCAGCGACGAACGTGCGTCGTCCAAGAGTCCGAGTTGCATTTGGCTTCCGGTTTGATTGAACAGCAAATATGCGAGTTGAAGTCTATTCCCTAAGGCGCGATAGATGCTCGCGGCGGCCGCAAACTCTGCCGCAGCTTCTTCAAACCGGAGCTGAAACGATAGCGCGGATGCAACGCGTGTACCGGCCTCGGCCTCGCCTTCGCGATCGCCGATTTCCCGGTAGCGCCGATGCGCCTCTTGCGAATCGGTTAACGCACGCGCAAAATCGCGGCACATAATCGCGACGCCGGCGGACGTCATTGCAACGCGTGCGATCAACGACGCGTCGGAGGTGTCTTCGGCGAGGACACGCGCCTCGTCGAGGGCCTTCTCCGATCCGGACGCATCGCCGCGATTGACTGCGATCTCCGAAAGCAGGCAAAGCGCGTCAATCGCGCCTGCCGGATCGTCGCGATTGCGGTCGATATCGATCGCCGCTTGCGCTGCCGCTGCGGCTTCTGCGTAGTGACTGCGAAGCATCAAGTTCCGCGCGCAGGCGCGATACGCGGCGGCTTGACGCGTGAGATCGTTGCTCGCGCGCGCTCGCTGCGAAAAATATTCGAGGTAGCGCGCCTCGTCGGCCAGCTCTCCAAGAGCTCGAGCCCATTGTGCCCGCCGCCACACAACATCCATGCGGCTGTCATCATCGCGCGCGAGCTCTTCCAGCGCTTCGATGTCGGCAAGCTGTGCGTCGCGGTCGCCAAGACGTGCGAGTATCCGTTCGCGCAATCCCAGCAGTTCGCGCCGTTGCTGCGCGCCCATTGCAAGCTCGAGTCCGCGTGTCGCACCCGCAAGAGCTTCTTGGTTTGCAAAAACCGCAAAACTTCGTTGCGCGGAAATGAAATAGTACTGCGCGGCCTTTTCCGGCTCACCTGCATTGTCGTAGTGATGCGCTAAACTACCCGCAACGTCGTCGCGATCGCTCGATAATCGCTCGATTGTGGAGGCGACGCGGCGATGCCACTGCGCGCGGCGTGCCGGCTCGATGTCTTCGTAAAGAGTAGACGCGATCAGTTGGTGACTGAACGCGAACGCGAAATGAACCCGGCCGACCTCCCGTATCAAACTGCGATCGAGCAATTCACTCAACGCATCCAGCACGGCATTCTCCGGCAGACCCGAGACTTCGTGCAAGAGATCTGCATCGAAGGTCGCGCCGACGACGCTTGCGATTTCAGCGATCCTGCGGGCAGTTTCCGAAGCGCGGTGCGTGCGAACCTCTATCATCGCCTGCAAGAAGCGCGAGGATGCTTCACGCACGCC
This sequence comes from uncultured bacterium, assembly GCA_964531205.1. Classification (GTDB taxonomy): domain Bacteria; phylum Vulcanimicrobiota; class Vulcanimicrobiia; order Vulcanimicrobiales; family Vulcanimicrobiaceae; genus JAICWY01. The sequence goes on along the minus strand of CAZHGH010000123.1, from coordinate 2,014 downwards.
CGTTTCATCGCTTTCGCGCAGTAACTCGATCGCGAAAAGCGGATTTCCGCCGCTGACTGCGTGAACGTGTGCGCCAATCGCGGCAGCTTCTGCAGCAAGGCTTGGAATGCTACCCGCAAGATCGCAAATCGCCGCGCTCGAAAGACCGCCCAGCGACAGATGATCGGCGAGATTTTCAAATTGCAGCTTACGCCGTAACGGTCGAACCGCACGTGCAACTTCAGCGCCCTCGTTGCGATACGTTGCCAAAATGAGCGCGGGGAACGCTGCGACACGACGCGCCAAATACTCGAGAGCAAAAAGCGTCGCCTCGCCCGCCCACTGCAAGTCCTCCAAAACGATCAGCAACGGCCGTTGCCGCGAAAGCGCCTGCACGACCGCTGTCAAACCTTCCATCAATCGTGTGCGTTCGCGGGCTGCGTCGATTGCCGGCAAAGCGGGAAGGTCGGTTTGGCGCAATGCAAGTTCCGGCACTACGGCAGCGATTGTAGCTAACCAAATGGGCCGCACATCGACGAGCGTCAGAAACGGCAGCGCGTCGCGCAACGCCTCGACGATAGGTTGGTACGGTACCTGCTCCGGAGAAGAGGTCGTACCCCGCAAAATCCGGGCGCCTTGCGTACTGGCTAAAAGCGCGAGCTCGTTCGCGAGACGCGTCTTGCCGATTCCGGCCTCACCGCCTATCAGCACGACTTTGCCGTGCCCCTGCGCAGCAAAACGCCACGCGTCGGCTAGCCGCTGCAACTCGCCGGCGCGGCCGACAAACGGAAAAGCGCTCGTCGACGAGCCCCGCTCAACGAACTCGTGCGTTGCAGCGTCCGGCAGTGCGCCGCCACGCAGCATCAACGCTCGTAACGCAAGCGTCTCCGGCATCAGCTCGACGTTCATCTCACCGGCAAGACGCCGCGCGAATACGTCAATCTCGCGTAAGGCGCCGGCGCGATCGCCGCTTTCATAGCGAATGGATGCGAATTGGCGCACGATGTCCTCGCGCCACGGGTCATTCGCGAGGATTCGCTCCGCGTAGTTCATGGCGAGCGGAAATTCTCGCCGGCTGCGTGCACGCAGCAGCAACCGTTCGAGCGTACCAACGTATCGGCGGCGAAAACGCTCGCGAATCGGCGCGATCCAGTCGTCGTACACCGCAAGAGCGAGGTCGCCTTCATAGAGATCAATGGCGTGTGCTTCGCGCGATTCATCCGATATGCAACGCTCGAACTCGTCGACGTCAACCCAAACGCCCGCGCGATCGTTCCACGAGATCGTTTCTTCTTGAGATACAACGTACGGTACCGCCGATTGCGGCAATGCACTGGTAAGTTGGTGCAGGTGCCGGCGCAGTTTGCCGCGCGCCTCGGTCTCGCTGTCATCCGGCCAAAGCGTAAACGCAATGAGATCGCGTGTGAGGTGCGCGCCACGGTGCAGTAACAGAAACGTCAACAGCACGAGGGCGCGTGGACGGCTATGGAACGCGTAGGGCTCGCCATTGTAGTAAAACCGCGGTTGACCGAGGAGATGAATGCGAAGCCCGTTATCGCCGGCGTCGTACATAAAAACCCCGCAACGCGAAACCTACCGGAGTTTTAGGCACCAGCCGGGCGGCGAGCCTGCAATCGAAAAGTCGCCTGATGTATGCGAACGAGCGCTAGCCCGTTTCACATTTTCCTTTTCCTTTCGCAATTCTGTGAGCATCCTTTGTATCACCAGGCGAATAGGAGAAACCAACATGCCCCTTTTCATGGACATCCACAACAAAGTCGACGGCTTAACCGCCGATGCGGTCAAACACGCTCATGAAGCGGACGTGCAGACACAGGGCAAATACGGCGTAGAGTATTTACAGTATTGGTTTGACGAGGGAAGCGGAAAGGTGTTTTGCCTCGTCAGCGCGCCTGACGCTGAATCCGCAGCGAAAGTACACCGTGAAGCGCACGGCCTCGAAGCCGATCAAATCATCGAAGTTCAGCAGGGCGTGTAGACCATTCGCAGCGCTCGTTCTCGCCGCGAGCTGCTC
>CAZHGH010000122.1:0-7923 GCA_964531205.1 uncultured bacterium | reverse complement strand
ACCCTCACGTTGAGGGACTACGTCTAAGGAACAAAGCCATTACAGCGGCAATCGCCGCAATCGGAGCAATGACAAACATGGCGTCGGCAAATCCCGCGTTGACAGCCTGAATGCCGATGAGGTGGGAAAGTTCTACGCGTGTTCCGCCGAGCTCGAAGAATCGCCGAATCGCCGGATTTGCCAGCGTTGCAGTAGCGGCGTAGGCGTCAGAGTGAAAAAATGTACGGCGATCGAAGATCGTAATCAGCAGCGAGCTTCCGATGGAACCGCCGAGCTGCACCGCCAAACTGATGAACGAGCTCGCCTTAGGTGCATCCTGCGGCCGTACGCTGCTGATAATTCGCACAATTAAGGGCACAAGCAGCATCGATTGGCCTACGCCTGTTAAAACCAACCATGTCTCGAAAGAACCGAAATCGCTACCCGTCGTCATATGCAGTGCGAGTAGCGCCAAAAAGAACGCGCTAAGCGAAAAGCCCATAAACAGCACGACGGAGCCGCTGATCTTCTGAACCGCGGCGGCGACGAACGAAGTCAACAGCACGACCGGTAACGCGCGCATGAGAATGAGTAGGCCGCTTAACGTGGGAGTAAATCCTAACACCTCTTGCACGTACTGAGGCAAAATAATGATCGGCCCGAAGATGACAATGCCCAAAAGCAGAGCGATGGGAATTCCAACTCGCACGGTTGGATACCGAAAGATTCGTAAATCGACGATTGGCTTTTGCGTCCGTAGTTCCCAGTAGATAAACGCAGCTAAACCGGCGATCGCCAAACACGTTGCCGTCACAATGCTTCCGTCGGCGAGCCAGTCGTGCCGTTCGCCTTCATCGAGCACGTATTGCATCGAACCCAAGCCTAGGGCCAAAAACGCCACGCCTAAGCCGTCAAAGGGCAACCGCTGCGGCGCAGTCGGATTCTTCAGCATCGTAGCGATAATGAGGAAGGCAATGATGCCGGGCACTAAGTTTATGTCGAATACCCACTGCCACGAGAAGTTGTCCGTAAGGAAGCCGCCCAGTGTTGGGCCGAGCGCGGGCCCAACGGTGAGCGCAATTGCAAAGAGCGCCGAACTCTTTCCAAACTGCTCCGCCGGAAACGTTTCGCGAAGCACGATCTGTGAGGTAGCTACAAGGCCGCCACCCAACGCGCCCTGCAGTACACGAAAGAGCACCAACGTTTCAAGACTCGTTGCAAGACCGCACAGCATAGACGCAATGGTGAAGCCTGCAATCGACAGAGCGAAATACTGACGTCGCCCAAGCCGCTGCAGAAGGTACGGCGCGAGCGGTATTGCGACCACATTTGAGATGATGTAACCGGTGATTATCCACGTGCCGTCATCTATCGAGGCCCCGATGTTGCCTTCTATAGTCGGCAGTGCCACGTTGACGATGGTCGCATCGAGCGTTTGTAGCAGAGCGGCCATCATCACACCAACTACGATCAAGAGACGGCGCCCGCCGAATTCTACGACGCTCTGGGTCTGCGCGGGCTGAGTTGCGACAGTGGGCCGCTGCTGAACTTGCGCGTCGGCGCCCGAAGGGCGCGGGAGTACAGACGCTTCACTCACGTTTGATACTTTGGATCCTTAATAATGGCGACCGCAATTATTGCGGGTTGCTGCGCAGAACCCCGGAAGTATTGGTTGCGGTTGCAACTAATAGGATCGGCAGCGCTGTTCTAGCACGCGGAGGCCTATGAAAGTCACCAAAGAACAAGCCGCCCGGAATCGCAAGTCGCTCATTACGGCAGCAAGCAAGCTGTTCCGTGAGCGCGGCATTGAGGGTGCCGGCGTCGCCGACGTTAGTAAAGCGGCGGGGTTAACCCACGGCGCGCTGTATGCGCAGTTTTCCTCAAAGGACGAACTAGCAGCAGAAGCGTTAGGGCATGCGATGGCCGAGACTGCAGCGAGAAGGCGTTCAAAGGCGGAACGCGGCGCGGGTCTTTCGGATCACTTGAGCCTTTATCTGAACAAAAAACACCGCGACAGCCTTGGAACGGGCTGTCCGATCGCAGCTTCCGGCAGCGAAGTTGCACGGCAAGATAAGGATGTTAGCCGTTCCTTCGCACGCGGTTTTGAAGAACTCGTCGACGAGATCGAGCCGACGCTCGGCCACCGCTCTCCGACCGTTCGTGAACGTGCGATTGTAATAGCTGCGGCGGAGATCGGCGCACTGATCGTAGCTCGCGGCGTTGCCAAGGCGGATCCACCGCTGTCCGATGAGATCATAGCCGCTGCACGGCGCGTTCTCGGCGACCTCGATGGTGGAAAGAAACGAAGATGCTAGTCCATGCTGCGAGCGAACCAGCGAACTTATGTTTATCAAGCACGCGATCTGCTTGTAGCAAATGCGTGGAATCGGACGATAGCGCTTACGGCTCGAGCACGACTTTGATGTAGCCGTCACTGCGTGCGTCGAACTTTTGGAACGCGTCAGCGGCGTCGCGCAAGGGAAGCCGGTGCGAAACGATAGCACTCGGCTTCATGCGCCCGTCGACGATGACGTCACGCAGAAAATCGTTGTATCGCTTGTCGTCATCGCGGCCCATACCGATACTGATCCCCTTGCGGAAAAGCGTACCCCACGGTATAAGATAGTCGCCGCGCTTCGCGTCGTCGGTCGGCGCGTGCGGATCATCCGGCAGAAAAACACCGATGATGCTCAGCCGGCCGTTGACGGCGAGGATGCGCGCGAGGTCGTGTATGACGCTGTCCGGTTTTTCAACTGAATAGTTTTGCGGATCGCGAGCTTGAAACCCGATTGCGTCGACGCAAACCGTCGCACCGAGATCTGCGTCTTCTCCTCGCCACGCCCTGCCCCGCCGTTGCCGTGCTATCTGTTCTAGGATCATTTCGGGCGTGTGCCCGTCGCGCATATCGATCGGCCGCGCACCAAGTTCGGCCGCCTTCTCCAAGCGTGCTGGTATCGTGTCAGCAACATAGACTTGCGAGGCGCCGCGATAAAAGGCGCACATCGCTGTTAGCAGACCTATCGCACCGGCGCCGTAAATTACGACGATGTCCCCGGGCCCTACGCTCGTAAGTTCCGTTGCATGATAGGCCGTCGGAAGCGCATCGGCGAGCAGAACGAAATCGTGCTCCCATTGATCGCCAGGTTCACCGGGAAGACGCAAACAGTTCTCATCCGCAAAGGGCACCCGCAACAGTTGTGCGTCAGCGCCAGTATAGCCACCCATACCGGGATATCCGTATGCGGCGCCGGTTTTGCACGGGTTCGTCGTCAAACATTGCGCGCTAAAGCCGTGAACACAGTTGCGGCAGAAGCCGCAACAAATGTGTGTTGGAACTGTAACGCGATCGCCAACTCGCACGTTGACGACCGCATCTCCAACCTGTTCAACGACACCGAGCGGCTCGTGTCCGATCACAAGGCTCTCGCCGCTGCCGAGACGCCCTTCGTAGATGTGAAGGTCCGTGCCGCAAATCGCGGTTGACGTAAGGCGTAATAAAGCATCCGTTGCTGCTAAGAGTTTCGGGTCGTCGATCGTATCGATGACGATCTCACCAGGGCGTCTCAGGACGGCGGCTTGCATGTGTGCATCGTATGCTTCGACTCTCCGGGGAACCTAGGAAACCTCTCAGGGCTTTTTTGCCGACGTAGTGACTTATCGGAATCGCGCCGCCTCGCTCGTCGGAGCGATGGGAAGAACCGCTTTCAGCAAGGCCGAATTTCATGTCATTAGCATCCCGTGCTGATGACGCATATCTCGAGGTCGCAGTTTATGAGCCCTGAACGCCTTAGCCAGTTCGCAGATGGAATTTTCGCGTTTTCTGCAACGCTATTGATTCTGAACTTTGCCGTGCCGCAGGTCGCGAACCACGACAATAGCGCACTCACCATCGGTCTGGTTTCTCAGTGGCCGAAACTTCTGGCATTCCTATTGAGCTTCGGCGTCATTATCAATTATTGGCGATCGCACGGCACGGTTTTTCGGGCCGTACGCGTGGTCGACCACCGAACGATTGTGCTCAACGTCATGTTGCTAGCCATCACCGCCTTCGTGCCTTACGTAACGAACGTCGTCGGCAGCTATCCCACCTTACCAGCTGCGGCGGTTCTCTACTCGATAACATTGCTTGCCGGAACCTTTGTGGGCAAACTGATCACCGATCATTTGATCGCTTCGGACGCATTTAGGGGCAATGTTCCCGAAGCCGCAACGGCCACAGTCCAGCGCTTGAACGTCGCCGTTTACATTAGAATCGCTGGGCTTGCTTTCGCGTTTTTTCTGCCCATTGTTTCTTACGTTCTCTACTGGGTCATCATTATCTATTACCTCACGGCAAGCGGTATTGACGCCTACTCGGCAGAGGAAAGTGCATGAGGCGATTATTTGCGCCGCAAGAAAGGATGGCGAAGACGGCATTGTAATGGACTGCCATCACGGCGTAATCGGACGGGTGGTTAGAGTCTCCTGGTGCTTGTGTGCAAGTAGATCATCGATACTCCAGCGGAACCGATACCACTGCGTGAGCATCAGTGCGGCAGCGCAGGCCGCGAAAACGGAGTAGTTTAAGGGAGCCTTTATTCCCAACGATATTGTCATTGCAAAGGCAAATATTGCGAGTAGACAGGCACTTCCAATGGCTGCCATCCTCGTAAACAAGCCAAGCACTAATGCCACGCCGAACACGCTTTCGAAGATCGTCGCGATGATCGCGAGCGTGGGCGCAAGGCCTGATGGCAGAAGATAGTTGAGCCGGGCCGTGTACATCGTAAAGTGAGCGAAGTCGCCCCAGCTTACATTTGCCGCGCCATGCGGTCCCCACAAGCCAAAACGATCGAAAACTGCTGAAAGGAATCCTATTCCTACAGCTAGTCGCGCGAATACCTGGATCAAATCTTTACTCATTTGCACCTCATCGTACACACGATCCGGCCCAAAAACTTTGCGGCCGCCTTGAATTTGCGTTCGGCTGCGCCTGCCTATTCGTCCAAGAAAGATCCAGCAGTTACTTGGGGAGGCCGGCTTTTCGCAAGCCGTCCTCAAACAACGCCAGACTCTCAGGATCACGGATGTTCAACCGATCCTTGACGACCGATACGCGTAGCGTGGGATCAAGTTCACGCAACTTGTGAAGCGCTCGTTGCGCTTGTTCTAACTGACCCGCCAGCGCATGGCTTGCGGTCATGATGCCTGCAACCATTAGGTAGCTCGGTGAATCCCGGAACGCTTTCTCGGCCCATGAAGACGCCTCGTCAAAGCGCCTTGCAAAGAGATTCGCCAAGGCCATTCCGGCCTGCATTCGGTACATTTCTCGATCCAACGGACTCAAACGCATGGCCCAGGAAAATTGCGCGATCGCGCGGTCATAGTCGCCGTTCAACGCACTTAGGAAACCGCCCAGAAACCAGGCGGATACGAGGTTCGGATCAAGAACGCGCGCTCGCTCGAGCAGCGCAATTCCGCCATCCATGTCTCCGGTAAAATGGGCGAGTGCGTGACCGCCTCTGGCTAGGGCGATTGCATCGTTCTTCCCAAGCTCTATCGCTATACGCGCCAAACGAATACCTTCACGTATTTCCTCTTTGGGATCGGTCATCCAACCATTGACCTTGCGCCAGAAAATACACGATGACGCCATTCCGTACGCGGACGCATAATCTGGATCAAGCTCTATCGCCTTACGAAAGTGCGGCAACGCCTGATCGGTCGCGCTCCTGCTGCCTTCTTTTAAACTAGCAACCCCACGCAGATAGCAGTCGTGTGCGCTGAGGTTCGCCGTCGGCGTATGTTTCGCGCGCTCGATCTCCGCTGACTCGATCTGCGGTCTGATCGCGCCGACGATGCTCGTTACCATTTGATCTTGCAGCTCAAAGACGTCTTCAAGGACGGCTTCGAAACGCTCCGCCCAAATATACGCCCCGGTCGTCGCGTCTATAAGCTGTCCGGTAATGCGCACGCGACCCCCAGCTTTCCGCACGGTGCCTTCTAATACGTAACGCACGCCGAGTTCGCGGCCTACCTGTTTTATGTCTACGGTCCGCCCCTTGTACGTGAAACTCGAGTCGCGAGCGATGACGAACATAACGCGTATGCGCGACAACGCCGCGATGATGTCCTCGACGACGCCGTCGGCAAAGTACTCTTGTTGGGGGTCGCCGCTAAGGTTACGGAACGGTAAGACGGCGATCGAAGGTCTGTCGGGTAACGGCAACGTCGGCGACGCACTTACGTTTTTTAACTCGACGGGCGTCTCCGCAACGTTGCCGACGAACCGAAATCCTTTGCGCGCAATCGTTCGGATCAGCCGCTGCTCATCGCCGTTGTCAGCGACAGCCTTGCGCGCCGCGTTGATATGACTCGTCAAGGTTGATTCAGACACGATGCGGTCGCCCCAAATCGCCTCTAGCAGGCTATCCTTACTGACGACCCGATCGCGATTCTGTACGAGATAGACGAGTAGGTCGAACACCTGCGGGCCAACGTCAATCGCTTGGGAGCCTCGGGTAAGCTCCCGCCGGTCCGGATCGAGCACAAAATCATCGAAGAGGAACTGCACTTTTCGTGGCTCCGACTCGCGTGCTTGCTCAGACTCAAAATTTGTGGGCAGCCTTCGGGGCAGCGGGAAGTCATCCTTGCTCCTCTCGCCAGCAGCGTCGAGACTACCACGGGCAAAAAAGCGCTTAGTGGACTCGCAACGCTACACGATTGAATCCGTATATCCTGACAGTAGTTAACTAATGCTCCATGCGCGCATGTTGCTCGCGCGAACGGCTAGGCTTCCCTGGACGAATAGCCACGCGAAATTCAACGCAAATGTAAGGTGCCCGCAAAGTCTTCCTGCCGGCTCACGTGTACGATTAGGTAACGAATCAAGACACAAAGGCGGAGTCACATACAAATGGGCATTGCAATTTTCGAAAGTGTCCGGGAAGCATTGAGGGCCGGTTATACGTTAGAGTCGCCGTATCCGGACTCCGAAGGATTTCTGCACGCGCGCATTCACACCGCTGCAGGCTGGGCGAAGGCACTAGTCCGTAAGTCGCTCGATTCTAAACGCGATAGCATCGTGGTCGATGTTGAAGGATCGACCCATCGTGATGCAACCTCGCTGACGCTCTTGCTTCGTTTGAGCACATATATGAGTGAGGCTCAATGCAGCGAGATCGAGTTCGTCGGCGACGAGCGACCTGCAAAACTCGCTCTCTGAAGCATCGCTTCACTGCAACGACTTCACGTCCGCCAAAACCCACAACACATCAACTCCGTAGGAGATAGGGAAAATGCCTTTTACACGAACCCAATTTATTGCCGGTAGCTCCGCGCTCGCCGTGTTTGGTCCGGCGCTCATCAGCTCGTTGATGAAAGAAGCGGAAGCTGCGACGCCAAGCGACGTTGAGCTCTTAAATGGCGCGATTGAACTCGAACATGCGGGGATCAAAGCTTATACCGATGCCTTCTCGCTCAATATACTCTCGGGCCCCGTGCTTGAAATTGCAAAAAGCTTTCGGTCCGATCACGAATCGCACGCCGCGGCACTTGCAGCTGCGGTAAGAGCGGCCGGCGGAACGCCGACGACAAAAACGATGAAGATCCAATATCCGTCACTGAAGTCTGAAACCGACATCCTCTCTTTCGCTGAAACTGTCGAGCGTGCTGCCGCGACGTCGTATTTGACCGACATCGGCAAGCTCAGCAATCCCGGGCTGGCGAAAATTATGGCGTCCATCCTCGGCGTCGAAACAACGCATGTCTCCACTTTGGCCGCCGCTTTGAAACAAGATCGCCCCTATCCCGGTTTCGTTCGTTAATTGCAACTGGGAGCATCACGGAAAATGTCACAAGCGATGTTATTTGCATCTTATCGGGCCAGCGTCAGGTCCGCGAACCAAATTCTTCTCGTGCGATCCGGTCGTCTCGTAGAACTGGAGTTACGCGGCCTTACGGGAA
>CAZHGH010000121.1:0-8090 GCA_964531205.1 uncultured bacterium | reverse complement strand
GAGAAAATCGCCATACTGGCGGAGTATCTCCGTTTGCTCGAGGACCCGGATCTCGCCGCAGCCGCGCGCTTTTTCACCGGCAATCCGTTTGCTGCGCGGGACGAGCGCAGCTTGGGTGTGGGCTGGCGCACGATCGTCGCGGCCGCGAAAAGTGCATGGGGCATTAGCGAAGTTCAATTAAGTGCGGCCTACCGCGAACACGGCGACCTCGGCGCGTCGCTCGGCCCGTTCGTACGTGCGCCCATGGATCTTGCGCTATTCTCCGAGACGCTTTCGCCCTCTACGCTTTACATGCTGTTCGAGCAGATGGCTGCAGCAACAGGGAAAGCCGCCGGCCGCAAGAGGGAGGCGCTTTGCGAACGCATTTTGCGCGCATGCACGGACTCCGTTGAAGCCACCTACGTCATTAAGATTATGACCGGCGATTTGCGTATCGGTCTACGCGAAGGGCTGATTATCGATGCAATCGCGCAAGCGTTCGGCGCCGATGCGCATGACGTTCGGCGCGCCACGATGGCAAGCGGTGACATCGGTGAAGTCGCGGTTTCCGCGCGTCACGGCCGTCTTGGCGAATTGCGCGTAGCATACGGCTCTCCCATCGGCTTTATGCTTGCAACTCCGGTTGCATACGGGTCCGACTACAAAGATTTACGCGAAGCGACTTGGATAGTCGAAGAGAAATTCGACGGCATTCGCGCGCAGCTGCACAAAATCAATGGCACGGTCCGCATGTTCTCGCGAACGCTCAACGACATCACGCACTCGTATCCGGAGATTGCGTCGGCGGCAGCTGCAATTCCGGGGAACTTTATGCTCGACGGCGAGATCGTCGCGCGCCGGGGCGAACAGGTGTTGCCGTTTCGGTACCTTCAGGCGCGGCTTCAACGCAAAACGATCGACGATCAATTGCTCGGTGAGGTTCCAGTCGCGTATATGGTCTTCGATATTCTGGCCGCCGGAGACGAATTTTTAATTGACGAGCCGCTCATCGACAGGCGCGAGCGCCTTGCCGAAACGCTCGTTCCGAATCCGCAATTGCACCTCGCATCATTTACGCGTTTAGGTGAACCGCCGACGCCCGAAGAGTTGCACGATCGTTTTGAAGCGTCGCGCGCTGCCGGTCATGAAGGCATTATGCTGAAACGGACGGATTCGCCATATCATCCCGGACGGCGCGGCAAGTGGTGGCTCAAACTCAAGCGCGAGCTTTCGACACTCGACGTAGTGGTCGTCGCTGTCGAATGGGGACATGGGAAACGCGCGAAGGTTCTTTCAGATTACACATTTGCGGTGCGCGGCACGAACGGAGAGCTGTTGACCATCGGCAAGGCATACTCGGGACTTACGGACGTAGAAATCGCCGAATACACGCAGTGGTTTCTGAATCACCAGACCGGTCGCCGCGGGCACGCCATGGCGGTGGAGCCAAAGGTCGTGGTGGAAGTTGCGTTCGACATCATTCAACCGAGCGATCTGCATGAAAGCGGCTTTTCGTTGCGCTTTCCGCGCATCGTTCGAATCCGCGACGACAAACCGCCCGAAGAAATCGACACGATCGAGCGGGTGCAGGAAATCTATCGCGAAATGCTGGCGCGGGAAGGCCTTAGTCAGAAACCCTCATGAACGCGGTTCTTTTTACAGCTGCAATTTTGCTCGCGGCCGCGAGCCCAACTCCCTCGTCATCCCCATCGCCTTCCGCTTCACCTACGGATCGGCCGGGTTTCCACTTGTCCGTCGATGCCTATTCAAATTTCATCGACACGGCAGCTTCGGGGCCCGGCGTGATCCCGCCCGAAGCGCCGGGCTTTATCGTTGGTTCGCCGCTTGCCCCGAATACGCCATACGATGTGTTATCGAGCGCCCCGCTCACCTCCGGAGTAGCCGGGATCACGCAATTCAATGTGACCGGCATATACAAGGGCTCGCGCTATGACGCTGCAGCGGTCGTGGGTGCGGGTCTCGTGACAGGCAGCATGCAGAACGCCTTGTATTGGGGCGAATCTCTGATGCCGACACTCAATTCCCATTTGGGATACACGGCCTTGCCATATACCATTGCGTTTCCAACGCATGCGGGGCAAGACGACGCAACCGCTGCGGCTATTTCGCCTTTATATGCGTCCTTCGGCGCGCACGACGGATCGTGGAAGCTGCGCGGCGGTTTCTTCGATCTCGCTCAAACGGACAAGTTCGTTTTCGTACAACCGCCTTTGACCAATGTAACTCCCTCCATCGGTTTGCAAACCGCCGAGTCGCTTGGAAACGGTTATCCCGCTTTGAAGTCGTGGCCGGATGCTTTACCTGGCTTGCCGCTGCACGGTATCGATCTGACGGCGCATCGAGGCATTGCGGCGTTGGAACTCACCGATGCGGCGTTGCCCGCGCTTCCGGGTGATAGCGCACGCGCTTCGATCGCATCCCTCGTCTTCGATCATAGCGAGGGTACGCGCTATTCGTTCTCTTACGTCCACGTTGCAACGAGTGGAGTTCCGATCCTCACGACGACCTTCTACGGTGCAAATCCACAAATAACGCCGCCGGGCTCGCAAGGAAAGCTGCCTTCGAGTATACTCGGCGGACAGCTTGAGACGATTGCGGGAGCACGTGCGTCGTTTCATATTGGCCAAGTTGCCGACTCGGTCGTTGAAATCGGGCGCACGTGGTACAACGCGAACGACGTGTTGCTACCGGGCACAAGCAAACCCGGCGGGTTTTATCACGCCGGTTTCTCTCGAAACCGCAACCGGCTAACCCTGGGAATCGATGCGTATCGCTTCGAAGCGCGCTACGCCAACATGATCTTACCGTACGGCATTCCGGAAAATATCTGGAGTGCGGCATGGGCGTGGCCGGGCGTGTGGCTCAAATCGAATTATCAACTCGTCGACAATATGCAGGCGCCCGGATCGAATCGCCAAGGCTATCGCGTGCGCTATGCGCTTGACGGCGGCCCGCTCGAAATCCACGCCGCATTCTCGACGTTTCATCAAATCGACCCGGCGACGTTCGCAAACACGCAACAAGTGGGCTTCGTCGACGGCTTTTTCTTACCGCAGCAGAACGGTTTCGGAACGCTCGGGATCACGCATCAGTACAATGCGTGGATTGCCTGGCACCCCCGGTTCGGCGACATTACGCTCGATTACGCAAACGACGAATTGCATCGCGATGCGGCACCAGGTCATGCTGAAGACGCAGTCGGCTATCAAGCTCCGCAAACCGTGCTGACGTTTTCGCGCGCGATCGGCAGCAACGTCGTAGCAGATATCGGATTCGGCCGCTACGCAATGAAGGGGACTTGGGCGATGCCCTTCACCAACGTCGATTACTTCCAAAACACGGTTTTCGCGGGTGCACAGTTCGCAGAGTCGCCGCAATGGACGACGCTCGTACAGATCCGGCACGCAGATTTTGCGGGGTTACGGTCGGTTCCGAATGGCCCGTCCTCAAATTTCAGCGCAACGACGCTCGTCTTTGAGCAGCGCGTGCACCTCTAGCGCCCGTACTTGCGGTCCCGTTCTTCTTGAATGCGAAGCGCACGTTCGTACGCGTCGAACGTGCGCTTCTGTTTTCTGCCGCCCGTGAATTGCGCGCGGAACCGGGCATACCCGATGAGCGCGAGCAACGCAATCGCCGAAAAGGCGAGAACCGGGCGCGGCTGACCGCCGATTTGGATCGCCGAGAGACTCGCGAGCACTACGGCGAGCAGAGCCAGGTACGTCTCCCAGCGTTTCATTTAGAGCGGCTTGCCGTCGTCCGCGCTGCCCAGAATCATCGGTCGCAGCAGCGGAATCGGCGGATCGCCGTGAGCGAGAAGCGCATCGTGAAAACCCTCGAGAGTATACGCGCTGCCCATCTTCTTCTTATAGTCTGCACGTAATTTGAGGATCATCAGCTTGCCAAGCGTGTAGTATCCGTACATCGGATCCTGCGTACCGCGCATCGTTTCCTCGAGCGCAACTGCAGGCGTTTGAAAGCACTGCGTTTGGAAAAGATTCTCCGCCCGCTTCAAAGACCAGCCGCCGGTATGCAATTGCACGCCCGCAACATAACGGCACTCGCGAAGCAACGCTTCTTCCAATTGCGCTAGGCGAACGCGTGGATCGCCGTTCCCCCAGCCTTCATCGACGACCATCTGCTCGCTGTAGTGTGCCCAGCCTTCGGCGAATTCGGAGCTGAAGCCAACTTTGCGAACCAGGCTCAGATTCAAATGACGGTCGATTGCGAAGTTGGTGAAGTGCCCGGGATAGACTTCATGCGCCGAGATAATCGGAAACTGGTAGTCGTTGAACTGCGCCATGAAACCGCGCATGCGATCCGGCGGCCATTTGGGGTCCGGCGGCGTTACGTAGTAATACGCCTGCGTCGCTTGCGTTTCCAACGCGCCCGGCGAGTCTTCCGCCGCGGTGATGAACGCACGTTCGAACGGCGGCGTTTCAATCACCTTGATGTTGGCGTCCGAAGGCATCGACACAATGTGGTGTGAGATAACGAACGAGCGAAGCTTGACGAGATCGCTTTGCGCTTTTTGCAGCAATTGGTCCGGTGGCGGATAGTCTTTTGCGAGCGACGCGTAGACCTGTTGCGGCGTTTTGTCGGGATCGATTTTCTTCGCCGTCGCAATAAACTGCGCGCGCGTCTGCGCGAGCGCTTTTTCGCCGTACGAGAGATACTCGGCGACGGGCATGCTCAGCGCATCTTCGTATTGCAGTTTCTTCTCATACGCATCCCGGCCGATAGCGTACGTACCGCTGGGCTTGATCGTTTTTATCCAGGCGGCGTAGGCCGTCATCGCCTTCATCACTGCGGAATTCGCCGCTTTCAGCTGCGCTTGAAGCGCCGCGTCGTTCACCGAGGCGAATGCCTGCGGAACGGTCTGCGCAAAGAAGCCTACCGATCCGCCTGCCTGTTGCGCAGCGATCTCTTGTGTCGCTGCGTCTACGGTCGTGATATTCTTCTGCGCTTGCTGCAGCATGCCGGGAATGGCGCGCTCGCGCGCGATCGCGTCTTTCATTCGCGTCGCGGCAGGCGCAAAGTCGCGGCTGATCAATAAAAAGATGCTGCCGCTCGCGAGACCCGTGTAGATGTCGGGATTGTGCCGCCAGTCTTGAAGCGTTTCAGCCGACAGCAGCTGATCTTTGATGGAGTCAATCAGCACCGTTCGATCGAGCGCATTATCCGGCGAGAGCGATTTCGGGTCGATCGCCTGAAACTTGGCAAGATAGCTCTTTTGCAAAGCGATCTGCTGCAGGATCGATGTGGCGGACATGTTATCGAGCCGCGCGTCGTACGTATGTACGCCGATGCGCGTTGCGAAGACCGGCGAAAGCCGGAAACTCGTATATATTGCGTCGTGCGCGAGCGCTTCGAATCGCGCGTTCGCGTCTGCGGTGGTCGATGTGGCGGGCGTCGCACCGAGCAAACCAATGAGTGCGAGGCCGGCAAAAAGGCGTCGTACTTGCATACGACGCCTTTCGACTTTGCTTGCTTAGGCTACTTGTTTCTAAACTTAGCCATCCGCTTTTCGTTGTACGCGGCGATGCCTTCTTTCGCATCTTCGCTCTTGAAGAGCAGTGACTGGAGTTCGCGCTCGAGCGCCAATGCGTCGTTCAGCGGCAGTTCCATACCGGTTTGCACGCTTCGCTTGATGTGGCCAACCGCCATCGGCGCCTTGTTCGGCGTCGTGAATTGCTTTGCGTACGTAAGAATCTGCTCGCGGAAGCTCTCGGCGTCGCCTTCGAAGATGTCGTTGAGGATGCCCCACTCCAGCGCCTGTTCGAAGCTGAACGTCCGGCCCATCGCCATCAGTTCGATAGCGCGCGATTTGCCGACCAAACGCGCGAGGCGCTGCGTTCCACCCGTACCGGGCAACACACCCAGCGCCACTTCCGGCAAACCGATCTTGCCCGCGTCCTGACGCGCGATGCGAATATCGCAGGCCATGGCGATCTCGAGACCGCCGCCGACGGTATGGCCGTTGAGCGCACCGATAACGAGCTTCGGCGTTTGCTCGAGCCGCGAGAGCGTCTCGTTCGCATGCAAGCAGAAGTTATATTTGAACTCGGGCGTTACGCTGTTGAGCATGCCGATGTTCGCACCCGCCGAGAAGAACTTCTCGCCCTTACCGGTGAGAACGATAACCTCGACGTCTTGATCGAAGCGAGCGTCCAGAATTGCTTCGTCGAGCTGACGCATCATCTCGTGCGTGTACGTGTTCGCCGGCGGATCGTCCATTTCGACGATCGCGACGTGACCGTCTTTTGAATAATTGATAACGCGCTTGCCGTCGAAGGCGCGTGCTTCGCGGCCGAACGGTGTCTGTTGCGCGGCGCCGTTTACGGTGGTACTCATTTATGCTGCCTCGTTTTTACCTTTGGGTGCGATCCACGACGGATCTTTGAAATACTCTTTGAGCCGATCGTCGTCTTCAGGCGTGGGAAGAACGGCCGGCGCGTACGCTTCCCACTCTTCTTTCGTAAGTCGACGTCCGTCAACGCTCCAATACTCTCCGGCATATGCGCCGATCTTCCGGTTGAAGCGCATGTCGGGCGCGTACAACTTCGTTTCCGACGGATTGACCGCGTTCACGCGCTCGATTGTCTTTTTGCATTCGTCGTAGAATTGATCGCGCGCACGCTCGTTCAGATGTTCTTTATCGACGCTGTCTTCCGCGCTTTGCTCGTCGACGCGTCCTTTGATGCCCCATGTGTACGCCCACTGTGCCGATCCGGAGTGATCGGTGCCGAAGAGATCGAGCGAACCCGACAGCCACTTGTTGTAATACTTCTGCTGCAACTCGACCGGAATGACGTTGGCCTGCGCGATACGGCGTAGTCCGGAGATTCCCGTTCCCATGTGGAACGATTCTTCGCGCAACATGGGTCCCATCGATTGCGCGAGCGGCGCAAATCCGGAATGCGAGAGCATCGTGAGTTGGAACTTGCCGTCGCGATCCATGAAGTTCGTATATGCGAAGAAATCGAGCCAATGCGTCACGTCGTCGTTGAACGCGTTGAGCAAACGGTTCTTCTTGCCGAACGCGCGGCGCTCGAGCATCTTTTGCGCCTCAATTTTGCCGTCATGTCCGAAATGGTTCACAAGCAAATGGCACATCTGGTACCCGTGGCGCGTCTCTTCGACCATAATGCGAACCAGCGACGCCAGATCGTATTCGCTGGGCGCATTGTTCACGAGGAAGCGCTGTTGCTCGTTCGAAGCAAACTCCGTGTCGCCCTGATAAACGATCATGTTCAGGAGCGCGTCGCGCATGCGCTGATCCGGAACTTCCAGCACTTTCTCCCACCGGCGCTCGCCGCGGAAGTCTCCGAAGTAGATCTCGTTCGTGGGGAGGTCGCCATATTTGGCCTCGAACGTGTAGCCGGGCATATAGCGTTCGATGAGCTCTTGGTTCAGGCCGATGTCGTTCTGCCAGTCCTTGAGCAGGTCGATCCAGTCGTCGAAGGTGGAAATACGAGCCATGGAAGTCCCTTATGACGGAAATTTGCGTTACCGTGAGAATACTGTCATATGACGGTCTCGCTGTCAAGACGGACGGTAACGCGGCCGAATTCCTTCATCTATACCTTATTCGGGGACTTCGTCCACCGCGACGCCAGTTCTAATGAAGAGCTCTGGGTCGGCGGCCTGATCCGCCTCATGGGCGAGTTCGGGCTCTCCGAGCAAGCAGTCAGGCAAGCGGTCTCCCGTATGTCGCGGCAAGGCTGGCTTGTCGCAACGCGCCGCGGTAACCGCTCGTACTATGCGATGACCGAACGCGGACGCCGGCGGGTCGAAGCGATCAGTCCGCGCATCTATGGTCCGGTCGTGGAGTGGGACGGCCGGTGGCGTATGCTCACCTATTCCGTTGCCGAGAGCAACCGCGAAGGGCGTGATCGGCTGCGAAAAGATCTGACGGTGCTCGGATGGGCGCCGCTTTCTGCGTCGACGTGGATCTCGCCGCGCGACTCGCTTGACGGCGCGCGCGCTGCAGCGGAAGCGAACGGCGTCATCGACAACGTCGATTTCTTCGTCGGCGAGTACGTCGGCCCGCGCACCGACCGCGAGCTGCTGGAACGGTGTTGGGACCTCTC